>DASSRJ010000083.1:0-24241 GCA_035701845.1 Pseudolabrys sp.
TCGCAGATCGATCTGGACGTTTTCACCCTGCTTCCATCCAAGTGCGTTTAGTGACGTGAGCAGGGCGTCAGCCCATTTTCGTCCCTCGGAATCGCTTTCCCCCAGCCCGATAAGCACACCGACGCGGCGCCGGCGCTCGTCCTGCTGTGCACGCGCAGCGACCGGCCATGCCGCTACTGCCGAGCCGGCAATAATCTTGATGAAATCGCGTCGCCTCATGACGCCCTACTATAACAAACGGGATAGCTATTCGATCACCTCATCGGCAGTGGCGAGCAGCGCCTGCGGAATGGACAGGCCAAGCGTCTTTGCGGTCTTGAGATTGATAACGAGTTCATACTTGGCCGGGGCCTGCACCGGCAGGTCGGCCGGTTTTTCGCCTTTCAGGATACGATCGACATATCCGGCGGATCGTCTGACCGGATCAGTCGTATTAGGACCGTAGCTGACGAGGCCGCCATCCAGAGCGTAATAGCGATACGGGTAAATCGCCGGAAGTTTGTAGCGGGCGACAAGGCTGATGATGAGCTTGCGATGGGCCGCGGTACCGCCTGTTGTAACGATCAGCGCACCATTGCCGGAACGTGCGAACGCCGCCACGTTTCGCTCTATTTCACCGGCATCGCGCACGTTCGACGCCGTGAGCTCAATGCCCAGGCCTTGCGCGACCGACCGGACAGCCGCGAACTGCCCGATACCTGCCGCAGTGGATGGCTCACGGAGCACCAAGGCGCGTTTCGTGGCGGGCGCGATCTGTTTGAGCAGTTCGGCCCATTTCCCGCTCATGCTGTACTCGAAGTTCGAGAAGCCGGTTACGTTGCCGCCCGGATGCGCCATGCTTTGCACGAAGCCGGCCCCGACCGGATCGGGGACATTCATGAACACGATCGGAATCGTGCGTGTGGCCTGTTGCAGCGGCCCAAGCGACACACTGCCAATGCAAAAGATTACCTCCGGCGCGAGTGCGACCAGCTCCGCCGAATAGCGGCGAAGCTGGTCAAGATCGCGGCCAACTTCGCGGGTTTCAATTTTTAAGTCGCGGCCAACCGCCCACCCTAACTGCCCGAGAGTCTGCTCGAAAACGACGCGCCGCGCTTTCCCCTCCGGATCATCCGGTCCGAGGATGCTGAGAATGCCAATCACACGCACGCGGTCGGTCGACTGCGCCTTCAATGCAAGCGGCCAGGCCGCGGCCGGGCCGGCAAGAATTCCCTTGATGAAATCCCGCCGGCGCACGCGACCCGCCCCTCTGAGGCCGTAAATCACCCTCAGTTCACAAAAAGGATAGCAGACCGGGAGGCGCGCGTAAGAGGAAAGTATCGCCCCTAATCGACGTTCTGCGCGTCGCGGTACATGACCTTGTGGCGCGTTTCCGCCACCCAGGCGTCGATCTGGGAGTCGGTCATGTAGTGGGACCGGTCAAAAGCGTTCCAGTTGGTGATCTCGCTCAAAGTCTTTTTCCACCTTTTGTAGGGCGGCTTGGCCGGCGGACCGAAACACATGATGTCCAGCACCGACAATTCATCGGGAATGCCGAGCAGAGGCTTCATCGCCTTTTGCGCCTTCTCCTGTCCGATCGCCGTCACCCACCAGACATTGTAGCCGAGCGCGGCGGCGGCGAGATGCGCCGACATCGTCGCCGCAGCGACGCTTTGCAGCAAAATACGCTCGGCATTTTCCTTGTACATCTTGTCGAGCTCGGACCCGTCGTTGAGGACCGGAAACGCCTTGACCCAGCGGAAATCGCTGGCAATGACAATGAACCCCGGTGCGGTGGCAAGCCCGCGGTAGTCCGGCGTGGGAAACTTCATCTTGAGTTTGGCACGGACCGTCTGTTCTTCACGGAAATATTCCATGATCCTGTTTTTCAAATTCTGGTCCGTGATGACAATGAAATGCCACGGCTGCGCGTTTGCGCCCGACGGCGCATGTCGCGCCGCCTCAAGAATCATGTCGTAGTGATCCTGCGGCACAACGTAGCCCGGATCGAATGCCCGCGTCGTGATCCTGTTCTTGATGACGTCCATGAGCGCATCGTATTTCGTACGATCGCTGAAATCGTATCTGGCTGCTGATGCGGCTTGCGACATGGCTTCCTCCACCCGGCGGTGACGTTCGACCCTAGCATCTTTGCCGCGGCCGATCACGGCAGCGCTGCAATTTCAATCGATCAGGTCGTCGGCAAGCGCGAGCAACGTCGGCGGCAAATGGAGACCAAGCAGCTTTGCGGTACCGAGATTGATCGCCAGGCGGTATTTTGAAGCCTGCTCGACGGGCAGGCCTGCCGGTTTCTCGCCCTTGAGGACCTTGTCGATGTAGGTGGCGGCGCGCCGGGTGAGCTCGGTCTGGTCGGGCGCGTAGCTCATGAGCCCGCCCGCCTCCACATTCTCGCGCGTGCCGAACATGCTCGGAAGCCGGTGCCTGATCGCCAGCTGCGCCAGGGGCGTCCGCTCGACGCGCGTCAGGGTCGACGCGGCAACGAAAAAGCCGCCGACGCGCTCGCGCACCATCGTCGCGAACGCGCTATCGAAATCCTTGCCGGCGCGCACCGGCACCGAGTAGATCTGAATTCCGAGCTTTGCGCCGGCAGCTTCGGCCGATTGCAAGGTCGGACGGCCCGACGGCACCGTGGGATTCCAGAGCACGCCGAACCGGGCCGCCTGCGGCACCGCCTCCTTCAGGATCGCCAGCGCTTTCGCGGTGAGGTCGGATTGCATCACCGACAGCCCGGTGATGTTGCCGCCCGGGCGCGGCAGGCTCGTCACATGCCCGGTGCCGACCGGATCTGCATGAGTGGCGAAAATGATCGGGATCATCGTCGTTGCTTCTCTGGCTGCCCCGACCTCCGTCGACGATGTGGCAAAAATGACATCGACATTCATACGGACAAGCTCAGCCGCGCGTTCACGCAGTTCGTCGGCGGTCTCGGCCCAGCGGAACTCAATGTTGATGTTCTTGCCCTCGACATAGCCGAGCTCGTGCAAGCCTGCGCGCAGCGCGTCGACCCTGTTGGCCGAGGCGGACGCAGTACCGAAACCCAGGAATCCAATGGTCGGAGACGCCGGCTTTTGTGCCTTCGCCGTGCGCGGCCATGCGGCCGCGCCTGCCAGAACCATGATGAAATCGCGCCGCCTCACGACCGCCCCCGAAATTCCGGCCGTCATCGTAACGGCCGGAACCGCCACTTTGGAAGGGGTTACCGCGAGGTGAACTGCCGGGCGCTACGCGCGCGGCGGGCGGCGGCGCTCGTGGAACCAGGCACGGTATTGCGACATCTTCGCGCGCTGCGCCGAGGGTGCGTGCCGCCTGCAGGTCGAGGCCTCCTGGCTGCCCTCCGGCGCGCCCCATCGCAGCTCCACGCAGTCATTGACGTTGTAGGCCATTTCAAGCGCGGTCGCGCGGTCCATCACGTCCTTGAGTGCCAGCGTCCATTGCGATCCGTCGGTGCGCGGATACGAGAACTTGCGCGATGCGAGCTCTGAAGCCAGCACGCGTTCCAGCTCGGCCTTCACGTCCGCCGGGCTCCTGCCGCTCGGCATCGCATAACGCTCGGGCCGCCGGGCGACACGATCCGGAAAATGACGCACCACATCCATCGCGATCAGCAGCCGCAGATCGCGCGACGGCGTCGCGAAATCCTCCCATGCGCCGGTCGTCTCGAAGATCGCCGGCCCCTCCGGCATCGACGCTTCGCCCTTTCCGCTGTTCTGATACTTGCGGCCGTTTTCGACCGAGTTCACGCGCGTCTTGACCTGCTCCTCGAGCGAGGTGACCGCCTCCGTCATGGCACGCAGGGGATCGAGCGGCGCCGGCGACATCACGTCGTCCATGCGGTCGTAGAATTCCTCGACCTTGAGATGCGACGGGCCGAGTGAAAAGTCGCCGTACTCCGGATTCTTCGCGATCTCGGCATTGGTCAAACGCCGCAGCGCATGATTCCTGTCGGGCATGATCGGCCTGAAACGCTTGAAGCCGGGACCGCCGAGCGCGGGATCCTGCGCATACAGGAAGTTGCCGCGCCAGAAGCGCTTGCGCGCGACGGTGCCGTCCGGCTGCCCGTCGACCGCAAGGAAGACGCCGGCGCCATCGCTGGTCTGCGGCACGCGTTTGACCAGCACGAGGATGTGTCCGTAAGGGTCGGCGTAGATGGTGCCGGGACGCAGCGTGTCCTGCGTCAGGGATACGGGATAGTAGTCGGTGTTGTCGTCGCTCGCGCGCGTGCGGCCCGTACCCGAATGGACGCCGTCGGCGACCACGCGCATGTAGTTGCCGAACGATGCGGCAAGATTGCCGCCCTTCCCGGCTTCGCCGTTCTGGATGCTCGCCCAGCTGAAACACGTCGGCGGATTGCCGCCGCCGCCGCGCGAGCATTTCGAATAGCCGAAGGGCAGCCCCATCTTGAAGGCGAAATAGGCACGCAGGAAATATGGAAGATCGGCGCAATCGGGACGAAGCACGATCTTCATTTCGTCCTCGCCGAGGCCGAGATGGTTGAACAGCACGTTGCGCGACCTGTCGCGCAGCACCTCGTGAAGTGCCGGCCATGACGGCGCCGCGTCGAGCGGCGCGTCAAACAGCTTCTCGATCCAGGCGGAGAACAGATTCTCCATTCCGCGATCCCACGCGTTGCGCACCGGCCAGACGCTTCCGGCGACGCTCTGCGGCCGCGGCGGATGATCGGCGCGCACGGAGATTTCACGGGCAACACTGCCGCAGTCCGGCGAAGCAAGGCTCGCCCGCCACTTTCCGGCGGCAGGCGCGTTGACTTCCGCGAACCAGAAGTACGGAGGCCCGCCGAACCGCTTGCGCGATCTGGCGGCGACGCTTCCATCCGGCGCAACCAGCGACAATTCGCCGTCGAGCGGCTTCTCCGACGCGAAGACGACGCGCAAAGGCGCGCCCTTCCACGGCGCAACCGGTGAAGCCAGAACCGAGAGGTTCGACTCCTCGCAGGCGCCCGAGCGGCCTTGCGCCTGGGACACTGTGGCTGAAAAAGCGAAAAATGCGGTCGCGATCAGCAGCGAGGCCGTCGCAGGAGTCCGGCGTGGTGGCAGCAAGCGAGCCCCCTGTCCTGAATTGTCCGTGAATCGTACTTGAATCGTCCCTGAATCGTACTTGGGCCGCAAGTAAACAATATTGCGGTCCCCTTGGCCAACATATCCACCGCCGGATTCCGGTGAAATTAGGGAGATACCGCCGCGGTTTCCGGTGGAACCGCCTATCGAGCCCCCCGCAGCGGCAAGAAATGGCTAACCATCCTGTTTCACGCGTTGCTTATACCGCCCGTTCTATCGTGCGCGGCTTCTTGTCGAAACGCTTCAGCCCGCACGGCAGACCCAATCATGGCCCGCTCATCGTCGCATCCGATCCCGCTCGCGCGCGGCGAAAGGCTGGTCCTGGGACTCTTTACCGCGGCGGTCTTCGTGAGCGCGCTGCTGCTGTTCGGCGTGCAGCCGATGTTCAGCCGCATGGTTCTGCCGCAACTGGGCGGCTCTCCGTCGGTCTGGTCGGTTGCAATGGTGTTCTTCCAGTCGATGCTGCTCGCCGGCTACGCCTATGCGCATATCCTCGCCGGGATGCAGAATCGCCGCCTGGCTGTCGGCCTGCATCTTGCGCTTCTGACCGGCGCGCTCTTCATGCTGCCGCTGTCGATTGCCGACTGGGGGGCGCCTCCGGCATCCGGGACGGCCTTGTGGCTGCTCGGCCTGTTCACTGTCTCGATCGGCCTGCCGTTCTTTGCGCTCGCCGCGAACAATCCTCTTCTGCAGACCTGGTTCGTACGCACCGGTCACCGCGAGGGCAGCGATCCCTATTTTCTCTATGCCGCGTCCAACATCGGCAGCTTTCTGGCGCTTCTCTCTTATCCTCTGCTGCTTGAGCCCGCTTTCACCCTGCACACGCAAGGCTGGCTCTGGAGCGGCGGCTTTGTGCTGCTGGTCGCGCTGATCGGCAGCTGCGGCCTGGTCATGCTTCGATCGGGCGCGGATGCCGTGCCCGGCGCCCAGGTCCGGCCGCCCGGAGCGAAACCGGCCTGGCTGCTGACCGGCCGCTGGGTTTTCCTCTCCACCGTGCCGTCGGGCCTGCTGGTGGCCGTGACCGCGCATATTTCAACCGAGCTGACATCGGCACCGCTGCTGTGGGTCATCCCGCTGTCGCTTTACCTGCTCACCTGGGTTGTGGTCTTCCAGCGCAAGCCGGTGCTTTCGCATGACTTCGTCCTTGCCTTGCAGCCGTTCGCGGTGGCCGCGATTGTCGCATTGCTCTATCTCGGCAATCGCGTGCCGATGGTGCCGAGCCTGATCGGGCACCTGCTTGCATTCTTCATCATCGCCATGGGTTGTCACGGCGAGCTCGCGCGCACGCGTCCGGCGGCCGCCTATCTGTCGTCGTTTTACGTTTCTCTCTCGTTCGGCGGAATGCTCGGCGGCCTGTTCGCCGGCCTGCTCGCCCCGTACATGTTCTCGTGGGTCGCGGAATATCCAATTCTCGTCGCACTGGCGGTGCTCTGCCGTCCCTGGACGCCGGTGCAGCGCAATGAGATCTGGTTCTGGCTTGCGGCAGGAGCCACCAGCGCTTTCGTCGTCTTCGCATTTCTGCCGGTCGATGGCCGCGGGGCAACGGTCAGTCAGCTCGACATGGCAGTGCTCGGCCTCGCCGTGCTGTCGATGCTGTTCATGCGTGAAGTCCGCAAATCGGCGGCGATCGTCGTGCTGGCCTTGATCGTCACGCACACGCAACATACCGGCTACACATCGATCCGGAGTTTTTTCGGCGTCAACGTTGTCTTCGACTATGACAAGCGCTTCCGCATCCTGCGGCACGGCTCGACCATTCACGGCGCCGAGCAGCTGATTGACGGCAGGCCGGTGCCCGGGCGGCCCAAGCCGCTGACCTATTATCATGATGGCGCGCCGATCACGAAGGCGATCGAGGCGGTGCGGGCCCGCAAGGCCGGGCCATTGCGCGTCGCCGTCATCGGCCTGGGAGCCGGCGCGCTCGCCTGCCGCATCATGCCGAACGAGACCTGGCGGTTCTTCGAGATCGATCAGACCGTGATCGACATCGCGCGCGATCCGAAATATTTCACCTTCCTGAGCCGATGCGCGCCCGACCTGCCGGTCGTGCTGGGCGATGCGCGGCTCACGATGGCCGGCGAACCCGCCGGCTTTTACGACGTGATCGTCGTCGACGCATATTCCTCGGACGCGATTCCAGTCCATCTCGCGACGCGGGAGGCCATGGCGCTCTACAAATCACGGCTCGCACCGCATGGCGTCATCGTCATGCATATTTCAAACCGCCATCTCGAGCTGGAAAGCGTCGCGACCGGCATTGCGGCCGCAAACGGGATGCAGACCTGGCTCTGGAACGACCCCAGGTTCGGCACGAACATCCTCGAACTCATATCTCCGTCCTACGTCGCCGTGGCCGCGGAGCGGCCGGAAGACGTCGGGACGATTGCGACATCGGAGCGCTGGACATTGACCGCGCCGGACCCCGGCGAGCGCGTCTGGACCGACGACTACTCGAACATTGCGGGCGCTTTCTGGCGGAAGCTCCGGCAGCGCTGGGCCGAGCCTGCCGGCCAATGACATGCGGCTGGTGCGGTAACGGGATACATCGCGCCGGAACTTTTTACCGCGCCGGAGATTGTCGGAGCAAATGGGAGGCGTGCCATGACCAAAACGGACATGGGTGCTGATACCGCGCAACCCGCCGACAATATTGCCTGGCGGCATATCTGGCTGGCGAATGTATTGGTCGATACCGGCAGGCAGCCGCTTGCGCGCGTTACGCATCCTGAATTGCGGCCTCGAAAACAATCGCTGAGCCGGCGATTGCAGAGGCTTCGTTACATGCGGGCGATCCTGGACGGACCGCGGCACTAAAATCGTTGCCTTTATTGCATTCGTACCCGCGCCGGTGACGGCGCGGGTACGTCATACCAAATCAAACGAGTTGATCGTGATCGGCGATTGACCGTCGATCAGCCCGGGCAGACCGACAGGCCGGTGCAGGCACCGAGCGTATAGTTGGCCGCAACGGCGTTATCGCCCGCGGACTCGAGTGCCTCGTCGGAAATGTCGAAGTTCAGGATGCTGTCGTCGGTCTGTGCGAGCTCAATCTTGGTCATGGCGTAATCCTTTTTTCCAGGCTCCCCTGTGGAGCTGGGTCATAAGCTATCTGCAAGCCGCCCCCTTGCACAGTGACCCGGGTCACACAATTCGCGTTTTCGTTAAGCGCTCATTCAATCAGATCGTCCGCCCGGAGCAAAAGGCTTCGGTCAAGCGTCAGCCCGATAGAACGGGCAGTCTTTAGGTTAACGACAAGCTCAAATTTTACCGGCTGTTCGATCGGAAGATCGGCCGGTCTTCTGCCTTTAAGGACCTTGTCCACGTAGCCCGCGACACGCCTGGCTTCGAAGACCAGGCTCGGTCCATAGGACAGCAGAGCTCCGTTCGTGACGAATTCCCGCCACGCGGTAATCACGGGAAGCCGCTGCGCGAGGCCATATTGGGCAATTCTCCCGGCGACAACCCTGGTCAATCGTGACGCAATCACGAACAGGCAGTCCGCGCCGTTCTCTTTTGCCGATTGAAGCGCTGCGTCGAGATCGCCCGCGTTATTGATGGGATATGCAGTTATCGCGATGGAGAGCGATTCCGCCGCTTTCCGCGCAAATGTCAGCTCGTCATCGAGATGTTGCGGATTGAATATCACCGCAATCTGCTTCGCGCCGGGCACGACCTCCTTGAGCAGCTCGATCCGTTTCGCGGCCATCTCATTGGTCAGGAATGTCACGCCGGTGAAATTTTTTCCCGGCCGCGCCAGCGATGATGCCAGCCCCATCCGCACGGGGTCGTCGCTGACCCCGCCGACCACGGCAATGCTGCCTTTGCTCGCATCGAAAAGCGCCTTCGTCAGGTCGCCGCCGAACGCAATCAATACATCGGGCTTCTGGGCAGCCAGCTCTTCGGCCAGCGCAGGAACACGTGTCAGGTCGCCATTCGCAAACCGGTACAGGATGCTGACAGTGCGTCCGTCGACGAGACCATTTTGAGCGAGCGCGTCTTTCAGGGATTGATCGGTCGGCCCAAGTGAGGCGTCACCAAAGACGAGCCATCCGATCCGGGAGCTTTTTTGGGCGAATGTGGGGAGCGGAACCGCCGCTGCAGCGCCAACCAGAAGTCTGACGAAATCCCGTCGCCTCATCGCCGCCCTCGATGCGCACGTGACTACATTCTTTACCCTTTACCGATCATTCTGTCTTCGCAAGCGTTGCGCCCGAGCGCGGAAGAATGACCCGGAACTCGGTGAACTCGCCCGGCGCGGTATCGACCTCGATCGATCCGCCGTGCTGCTTCACGACG
The DNA here is from genome assembly GCA_035701845.1 of Pseudolabrys sp. Taxonomy (GTDB): domain Bacteria; phylum Pseudomonadota; class Alphaproteobacteria; order Rhizobiales; family Xanthobacteraceae; genus Pseudolabrys. Next base: position 9,372 of record DASSRJ010000083.1, read on the forward strand.
ATGTCGTGGCTGAGCGAAAGCCCGAGCCCCGTCCCTTCACCGGCAGGCTTGGTCGTGAAAAACGGATTGAAAATCTTTTCCCTGACATCCGGCGGTATCCCCGTGCCATTGTCGCGAATGCGGATCTCGACACTGTCGCCCAGGCTCCTGGTCGCCGCCGTCAGCGTCGGCTCGTAGCCATTTCCGCCTGCCTCGGCCTTGCGCTTGGTTGCGGCATAGAAACCGTTGACGATGAGGTTGAGCAGTACCCGCGTGATGTCCTGCGGAAACAGGTCGGCCGTGCCTGTGCCCGCGTCGAACGACCTCTCGAGCGTGATGTTGAAGCCCTGCTTCTCGGCCCGTGCGCCGTGATAGGCGAGATTGAGGCTCTCCTCGACGAGCGTGTTGACATCAACGACGCGGCGCTCACCCGAGCCTTCGCGCGAATGCAGCAGCATGTTTTTGACGATGGCATCGGCGCGCTTGCCGTGCTGCACGACCTTGTCGAGATTGCTCCGCAAGGTCGTCGTCAGTTCGTCGATCTCGGCGCGTCTCTTGCCATCGAATGAGATCCCTTTCAGCGTGTCCTGTAACTCATCGATCAATTCAGTGGAAATGGCCGAGAAATTGTTCACGAAGTTGAGCGGGTTCTTGATCTCGTGGGCGATGCCGGCGGTGAGCTGGCCGAGCGAGGCGAGTTTCTGTGTCTGCACCAGGCGATCCTGGGTGGAGCGCAGCTCCTCGAGCGAGGCGGCCAGTTCGCGCGTGCGCCCCTGCACTTCGTCGAACAGGCGCACATTCGCGATCGCGATGGCCGCCTGGTCGGCGAAGGTCGTAACCAGCTCGATCTGCTTGTCGGTAAAAGGCCGCACGTCCTTGCGTGTCAGTGACAGGACGCCGATCGGCACGCCCTCCCGCAGCATTGGAACACCCAGGCCGGTGCGAAAGTCACCCGCATCCAGTCCCGGCGAAAAGGTGTAGTCTGGATCCGCCTTGACGTCCGCAATCTGAACGATGCGGCCCTCCACCAGCGCGCGCCCCGCGATCGAGCCGCGATCCATTTGCACCGGCGTGTTGTGAATGAAGTCCGAAAACGCGGCCGAATGGCCGTAACTTGCGGCGCGGAAGAATGCACCATCGATCTCCCGCGTGATGGCGCCCTGGTCGGCATCGCTCATGCGAGCCGCCGTTTCGATCAAGGCGTCGAGAACCGCCGGCAAATCGAATGCCGACCGGCTGATCGTCTTGAGGACGTCCGCGGTGGCGGTTTGTTGTTGAAGAGACTCTGCCAGATCGCGCGTACGGGTCTGCACTTCTTCGAACAGGCGAACGTTCTCGATCGCAATCACCGCCTGGTCGGCGAAAGTCTCGGCCAGCTCGATCTGTTTGTCGGTGAACGGTTTTGGCACCCGACGCATCAGCAGGATGATGCCGATCGGTGCTCCCGCCCGCATCAGGGGGACGCCGAGTATGGCGCGGAAGCCGATAGCCTTTTGAACGTCGAGAGCCGCATACTCCGTATCTGCAAGGGCATCCGGAAGGTGAACGGTTTTGCCCTCCTGCAGCACACGCCCGGCGACGGTCGCGCGTCCCGGTTTCATCGCCACGTTCACCTTCATGTATTCGGCGCTGTCCGGCGGCAAACCGTAGCTCGTCGCCCAGAAGTAGGCGTCACCTTTCTCGCGAATGATGGCCGCTATTTCCGCGTCGCATAGCTGAGCCGCTGATTCTGTCAGTGTGTCGAGCACCGGTTGCAGGTCAAATGTCGACCGGCTGATGACCTTGAGCACGTCGGCGGTCGCGGTCTGCTGCTGCAGCGACTCGCGCAGTTCGTTGAGCAGCCGCACATTCTCAATGGCGATGACGGCTTGCGCGGCGAAGTTCTTGACCAGTTCGATTTGCTTGTCGTTGAAAGCCAGCACCTCCTGCCGGTAGATGGTGATGACCCCGATCAGCTCATCATCCTTGAGCATCGGCACTGACATAATTGTCCGGTAGCCGCCAAGGTCGGCGCCGGCGACCACAAAGGGATCACCCTGGCGGTACACCTCGCGTTTCGTGGCATCGAGAATCTGGGCAACCTGCTTGGTCCGTGCCGCGCGGCCGACCGTGGTTTCGGGACTGGGGTGCAACGCCTTGTCTTTACGCGCATCAACAAAGGCCGGAGGAGCGTTGTGAAATGCCCTCGCATAAAATGCGTCGTCCTTACATAAATAGAGTGTCCCGAATTTGGCTCCGCATATATCGGTCGCATTCGCCAGTATGGCCCCAAACACCGGCTCGAGATCGCCGGGCGACGAGCTGATGACCTTGAGTACATCGGCAGTGGCAGTCTGCTGCTGCAGCGACTCGCGCAGCTCGTTGAGCAGTCGCGCGTTCTCGATGGCGATCACGGCCTGGTCGGCAAAGATCCTTACCAGCTCGATTTGCTTGTCGGTGAACGGCTTTACGGTCGGCCGTGTCAGCACGAAGACGCCGATCACAACCCCATCGCGCAACAGCGGGACACCAATATTGCTTCGGTAGCCGCCGAGCTTCTGTCCTTCCAGAAATGTGTACTCGGGGTCGGCCAGAACGTCCGGGACGTGGACGACTTTGCCCTCCAGGGCCGTACGCCCGGTGATGGTTCCACGCCCGGGCTTGAATGGATTCTGCCTGGCCCAGTCCTCGAACTCGGGAGAAAATCCGTAATTTGCAGCAATTCTATAAAGCCCATCGTCGCTCAGCTGTGAAATGATGGCCTGCTCGGCCTCGCACAGCCGCGTGGCTGACTCGACAAGCGTCCGCAGCACGGCATTCAGGTCAAATGTCGACCGGCTGATGACCTTGAGCACGTCGGCGGTGGCGGTCTGCTGCTGCAGCGATTCACGCAGCTCGTTCAGTAGGCGCGTGTTCTCGATCGCGATGACGGCCTGGTCGGCGAATGTGCTGACAAGCTCAATTTCCTTTTCGGAAAAAGAACTCACTTCGGTGCGCATCAGCGCAAAGACGCCAACGACGGCGCCTGCACGCAACAGAGGCACGCCGAGGTTGGTTCGATAACCGAATGCCTTCTGGTAGACATTCGCCTTATATTCGGCGTCGGCAAACACGTCCTCGATCTGAACGACGTGGCCGTCCATCGCGACCCGCCCAACCACGCTGCCCCGGTCCGGACGCACCGGGTGTTCGGTGGCATACTGCTTCGCCAGCAGCGCTTCGTCGGGGGAGAACCCGAAGTGCGCGGCCAGTCGATACTTTTCCCCGTCCTTTGCAAAAATGGCGCCCTTGTTGGCCTGGCAGAGCCGGCCGGCGGATGCGGTCAAGGTATCCAGCACGGTCTCCAGGTCGAAGGTCGAGCGGCTGATGACCTTGAGCACGTCGGCGGTGGCAGTCTGCTGCTGCAGCGATTCGCGCAGCTCGCTGAGCAGCCGCGTGTTTTCGATGGCGATGACGGCCTGGGCGGCGAAATTCTGGACCAGTTCAATCTGCTTGTCGGTGAAGAGGCGCACCTCCTGGCGAAAAATGGAGATTACACCGACCAGACGATCGTCCTTCAGCATCGGCACAATTAGAAGTGTGCGGGCGCCGGCACGATCGGCCAATTTGACCACGGCCGGATCACCGTCAAGGTATGGCTTTTGCGTCTTGATGTCCTCGATATGCGCAATCTGCCTGGTCCGGGCCACATGGGCCAGACCGCTGTGCGGGTGCGGATGAATAATCTCGCCCAGGCGCGTCTTGAATTCAGGTGGCGGATTATGAAGCGCAACGCTCCGAAAGGCGCCGTCCTCGAAAAAATTCAAGGTCCCGAACCCGGCCTGACAGATTTGCGTGGCGTTCTGAAGGATCGCCTCGAACACCGGCTCCAGGCTGCCTGGCGAAGAGCTGATCACCTTGAGCACATCGGCGGTGGCGGTCTGCTGCTGCAGCGACTCGCGGAGTTCGTTGAGCAGGCGCGCGTTCTCGATGGCGATCACCGCCTGCGAGGCGAAATTCTTGACGAGTTCGATTTGCTTGTCGGTGAACGGCCGTACCTCCTGGCGATAGATGCCGATTGCGCCGACCAACTCCTCATCCTTGAGCATGGGCACGATCAGAAGGGTGCGACCGCCGGCATATTTGGCGATCGGAGCGTCGGGATACTCGGCCGCGGTATCCGCGACATGAACGACCTGCCTGGTCTCGACCACGCGTTTGAGGTCGCTTACCTGTTGCGGATCGACGAGCGGCGCCCTTGCATGAAATTCGGCAAACGCAGCCGGTGCATTATGCAGCGCCACGCGCCGGAACATGTCGCCGTCCAGCTGCAACATTGAGCCGAAGGCGGCCTCGCAAATGCGAGTCGCATTGGCCAGCAAGGTCTGGAACACAATTTCCAGCTCACCCTGCGAGCTGGAAATGGTTTTGAGCACCTCCGACGTCGCTGTCTGTTGTTCCAGCGATTCGGAAAGGTCACGCGTGCGCGCTTCTACTTCATCGAACAATCGCGCGTTCTCGATCGCGATGACGGCCTGGTCGGCGAAGGTAGTCAGCAACTGCATCTGCCGTTCCGAAAACGGCCCGGCTTCGGCTTTGCCGACGGATATCGCGCCGATCGATTTACCGTCGCGCAGCATAGGAACAGCTATTGAAGCCCGCCAGTTTCCGGCGATCGCCAACTCGTGGGCGTATCCGGGATCCGCGAGCATGTCAGGCACGTGAGCTATCTTGCCGTCCAATATTGCCCGCCCGGCGGCCACCGAACGGTCAGGTCGCTTGGGATATGTTTTGACTATGCGGTCGAGGACTTCGGCCGTGAAATTGTGGTTCGCCGCGTAGTAAAGAAGGTCGCCGTCGTACCGCCAGACCACGCTGAATACAGCGTCACACAGACGCGCAGCGCTTTCGCAAATTGCATCGAAAACGGGCTGGGCATTGGTCGGCGACCGGCTGATGACGTTGAGCACCTCGCTCGTCGCCATCTGATGCTCGAGGGTTTCCGAAAGATCGCGCGTACGCGCCTGCACCTCGTCGAACAGCCGAACGTTCTCGATGGCGATGACCGCCTGATTGGCAAATGTCTCCACCAGCTCGATCTGCTTGTCGGTGAACGGACGCGGCTCCCTGCGCTGCAGGGTGAAGACACCGACAATGGTTCCGTCCCGCATCAGCGGGACACCCAGTCCACTGCGTATATTGACGACCCCCGCGTAATCTCGGAGCCGATCCCGGTCGAGCTCGGGATCGACCAAAAGGTCCGGGACATGAATCGTGCGGCCTTCGACTATTGCGCGTCCATAGACCGATCCACGGTCCGGTTTTGTTGAGTAACGTGCGAAATGATCGCGCTGTTCTGCGGTCAGACCGAAAGTGGCGGCAACCGGATATATGTTGTCCTCGCGACGGCGAATAATCCCAGTATCTGCTTCGCATATGCGGGTCGCTGACTCGACCAGCGAGTCCAATACCGTCTGCAAGTCGAACGTCGAACGGCTGATGACCTTGAGCACGTCCGCGGTGGCGGTCTGCTGCTGCAGCGACTCGCGCAGCTCGTTGAGCAGCCGCGCATTCTCGATGGCGATGACGGCCTGGGCGGCGAAGTTTTGCACCAACGCAATCTGTTTGTCGGCGAATGGCCGAACCTCCTGGCGGTAGATGATAAAAGCGCCGATCAGGATTTCGTCCTTGAGCATTGGCACGGCGACAAAAGTACGAGCACCGCCAAGGTCGGCAGTCGCGCGACGAAGCGGATCGCCTTCGACATAAGCCCGCTCTGCGCGGAGGTCGCTGATGTGAACGGTCTGCTTGGTCTCGACCAGGCGGCCGATTCCGGAACCCGGCGTTGGACGGCGCGGACCGCGCCGTAGTTCTTCGGCAAAGGCGTCCGGTACATTGAGCAATGCATCGGCGTGAAAAGCTGTTCCGTCGTAGCGGTATAGAACTCCATAATTGGCGTCGCAGATGCGCGTGGCGTTCTCCAACATCACCTTGAAGACCGGCTCAAGTTGGCCTGGTGAACTGCTGATGACCTTGAGCACATCGGCGGTAGCAGTCTGCTGCTGCAGCGACTCGCGCAGCTCGTTGAGCAACCGTGTATTTTCGATGGCGATGACGGCCTGGTCAACATAGCTTCTCAGTGCCGCAACTTGCCGGTCGGACAGCGGACCGGGCGCGAGCCGCACGACACTAAGGGTGCCAATGGCAGTGCGGCCGCGCATCATCGGCATGATCGTGAGTGCGCGGTAACCGGTGGGCAGAAAGTTTTTCGCTCCAACGGCAAGTTCGGGGGGCGCTTCCCGGGCGTCGGGAATGTCCACAGTCTTTCGATCGAGAAACGCGAGGCTGTGCATGTATTCGCGGGTGAGCGGGATCGGCCACTGGCGCGCCCACATCTCTGCGCGATTGGGGTCCGTCGCGACAAAGGCGGCAGGCCGCAGCCTGTCTCCGTCAGGGAGCGCAATAAAAATCGCGGCGTCCGGAAAGAGCTTGAGCCCGCTCCGCACGATCGCGTCGAACACTGGCTGCGTGTCGGCCGGCGAATTGCTGATCAGCTTGAGGATCTCGGCGGTCGCGGCCTGCTGATGCAGCGCCTCGTCGCGTTCGCGCATGAGCTGCGCAACCGTCGTGTCCTCGGGGGCAACAGTCTGACGACGCGCGGCTTTTCGCGCATTGCGTGCCTTTGCCGTCTTGCGACCGGTCTTGCGCCGTTTCATTCCTTACACCCCTGCCGGGCATGGTACGCAGCAAACATCCACGCAAAAAGGGCCTCGCGCACGGCCTGCCTCCGGCGAGGCAATCTGCCTAAATAATAGCGCCTGCGCCGCTCACGAGATGAGCAGGCTGCGCAGCAAATTGGCGGGCGCACCAAATAACCCAATCAAATCCGTCGGATGACCCGCTTGGCACGCGCCTTGCGAATACGTGTTTGCGGAGCCGGGACCGGGCCCGATTGCGCGTGCGTCAAACAGGAGAGAGACAATGCTGAAAATGAATTACGCGGCCGCCAGATGGCCGCAGGCACGCAGCTGGCTGTCGGCCGCCGCGGGCATCGCATTCGGACTTACGGCCGCGTCCTCGGTGATGGCCCAGGAAACGATCAAGATCGGCATTCTTCATTCGCTGTCGGGGACGATGGCGATCAGCGAGACCACGCTGAAGGACACGATGCTGTTTTTGATCGACGAGCAGAACAAGAAAGGCGGCGTTCTCGGCAGGAAACTGGAGGCGGTGGTCGTCGACCCCGCATCCAACTGGCCGCTGTTCGCCGAAAAGGCGCGTGAGCTGATTTCGAAGGACAAGGTCGCGGTCGTCTTCGGCTGCTGGACCTCGGTCTCGCGCAAATCCGTGCTGCCGGTGTTCAAGGAGCTCAACTCGATCCTCTTCTACCCGGTGCAATATGAAGGCGAGGAATCCGAACGCAACGTCTTCTACACCGGCGCCGCGCCGAACCAGCAGGCAATCCCGGCCGTCGACTACCTGATGAGCAAGGACGGCGGATCGGTGAAGCGCTGGGTGCTCGCGGGCACGGACTATGTCTATCCGCGCACCACCAACAAGATCCTCGAGGCCTATCTGAAGGCGAAGGGCGTCAAGGACGAAGACATCATGATCAACTACACGCCGTTCGGACATTCCGACTGGCAGACCATCGTCGCCGATATCAAGAAGTTCGGCTCGGCCGGCAGGAAGACCGCCGTGGTGTCGACCATCAATGGCGACGCCAACGTGCCGTTCTACAAGGAGCTCGGCAACCAGGGGGTCAAGGCCACCGACATTCCGGTGGTGGCGTTCTCGGTCGGCGAAGAAGAGCTCGCCGGTCTCGACACCAAGCCGCTGGTCGGCCATCTCGCGGCGTGGAATTACTTTGAGTCGATCAAGAGCCCCGCCAATGCCGAATTCATCAAGAAGTGGCAGGCGTTCACGAAGAACCCGAAGCGCGTCACCAATGATCCGATGGAAGCGCACGTCATCGGCTTCCAGATGTGGGTGAAGGCGGTCGAGAAGGTCAAGTCGACCGATCCCGACAAGGTGATCGATGCGCTGCCCGGCATCGAGGCCGAAAACCTGACCGGCGGCACCTCCAGGATGCTGCCGAACCACCACATCACCAAGCCGGTCTTCATCGGCGAGGTACGCGGCGACGGCCAGTTCGACGTGGTCTGGAAGACCAAGGGTCTTGTGCCGGGCGACGCCTGGTCCGACTTCCTGCCCGGCTCGAAGGATCTCGAGGCGGATTGGGTGACGCTGAAGTGCGGCAACTACAACAAGGTGACCAGGAAGTGCGGAGGTCAGGCCTCCTGAGACTGACGGCGGAGGCGGCGGTCGAACCGCCGCCTCCCTCCCGTCCCGCATTTCAAGCCGGATGAAATGCAATGCATGGTTTTCACGATCGCGCGCTGGCGCTGCTATTCGCCATTGGCCTCCTGCTTTTTGGCGCAACGTTTGCGAGTGCCGCCCCGTATGAGGACGCGCTCGCCGGCCTTACGACCGATTCCTTCAGCGATACCGCCGATGCCGTCGATGCGCTGACGGCAAGCGGCGATCCCCGCACCGGACCCCTGCTGGAAGCCCTCAAGGACCGGCGCCTGCTCTATTCGGCGGCTGCCAGGCGCGTCTTCATCAGGGACAAGGCGGACAGGCTGACCGACGCCGCAACCGGCGCACCGGTTGCCACGCCGCCGGCCGATATCGAAAACGTCCGGCTCAACAATCGTGTGCGCGGAATGCTCGATGCCGCGCTTGGCTCGCTCACTCTGATGGCCGGGGAGCCGGGCCGGCGTTACGACGCCGCCCAGGCCGTGTTCAAGTCGCGCGATCCCGGCGCTCTGCCCAACGTCGACAAGGCGCTCGACAAGGAGACGGACCCGCGCGTCAGAAAAGCCCTTGCCGAGGCCCGCGCCGCCATCGTCCTTTATTCCGCCGAGACCGGCCCCGAAGACAAGATCGCGGCCATTGCCGTGATCCGCGAGCGCGGCGACCAGGATGCGCTCGGGCTCATCGACGGCCTGGCGGCTGATCTGCCGCCCGCGGTGCGCCAGGCCGCAGGCGCCGCCGCCGGCAAGATCCGCGACAATCTTGCCTTCTGGAGCGCGCTGCAGAACGCCTGGTATGGCCTCTCGCTCGGCTCTGTATTGCTGCTCGCGGCGATCGGCCTTGCCATCACCTTCGGCGTCATGGGCGTCATCAACATGGCGCACGGCGAAATGGTGATGCTCGGCGCCTACACGACATTCGTCGTGCAGGAATACATCCGCACCTGGAATCCCGCTTTGTTCGACTATTCGCTCATCATTGCGGTGCCGCTCGCCTTTGCCGTTGCCGGTGCCGTCGGCATCGCCATCGAGCGCGGCATCATCCGCTTCCTCTACGGCCGCCCGCTCGAGACTTTGCTCGCCACCTGGGGCCTGTCGCTGATCCTGCAGCAGGTCGTGCGCACGGTCTTCGGGCCGACCAACAAGGAGGTCGGCAATCCCTCATGGATGAGCGGCGCCTTCGAGTTCGGAGGCATCACCATCACCTACAACCGGCTCTGGATCATCTGCTTCGCGCTGGCGGTTTTCGTCGCGCTCCTCGCCATGCTGCGCCTGACGCGGCTCGGCCTTGAAATGCGCGCGGTGACGCAAAACCGCGCCATGGCAGCTGCCATGGGCATCCGCACCGCGCGCATCGATGCCCTCACCTTCGGACTCGGGTCGGGCATCGCCGGCATCGCCGGCGTCGCGCTGTCGCAGATCGACAACGTCTCGCCCAACCTCGGACAGGGCTACATCATCGACTCGTTCATGGTCGTGGTATTCGGCGGCGTCGGTAACCTGTGGGGCACCCTGGTCGGCGCTTTCACGCTCGGCATCGCCAACAAGTTCCTTGAGCCCTATGCGGGCGCCGTCCTCGGCAAGATCGCCATCCTGGTGCTCATCATCCTTTTCATCCAGAAGCGCCCGCGCGGCATGTTCGCGCTCAAGGGCCGCGCGGTGGAGGCGTGATGATAAGATGCCCCGCTTTCGCTTTTCTTTACCTCTCCCCGCGATGCGGGGAGAGGTCGGTCGCCGAAGGCGACCGGGTGAGGGGCCGTGCAACCCCCCTCACCCGGCTCGCGCCTGCCGGCGCTCGCCACCCTCTCCCCGCAAGGCGGGGAGAGGGAAGAAGGGCCGCATTCCCCGCAAGGCGGGGAGAGGGAAGAAAGGCCGCCGCATGACCGCAGCCTTCCCGCTCACGCGCCTGCTCGACCGGTCCTCGGCCGTGTTCCTGATCTTGCTTGCCGCTTTCGCGGTGGTGGTCCCCACGCTCAATCTGCTCACGCCCGCGAGTTCAGGTCTGCACGTGTCAACCTATGTCGTAACGCTGTTCGGCAAATACATCTGCTACGCGATGCTGGCGCTCTCGATCGACCTGATCTGGGGCTATGCCGGCATATTGTCGCTCGGGCACGGCGCATTTTTTGCGCTCGGCGGATACGTCATGGGCATGTACCTGATGCGGCAGATCGGCACGCGCGGGGTCTATGCCAATCCGATCCTGCCGGACTTCATGGTGTTCCTGAACTGGCAGGAGCTGCCGGTCTACTGGTACGGCTTCAATCATTTCGCCTATGCGGCGCTGATGATCTTCCTGGCGCCGGGCCTGCTCGCCTTCGTGTTCGGCTGGTTTGCGTTCAGAAGCCGCGTGACCGGTGTCTACCTCTCCATCATCACCCAGGCCATGACCTACGCGTTGATGCTGGGCTTCTTCCGCAACAATTTCGGCTTCGGCGGCAATAACGGCCTCACAGATTTCAAGGATATCCTCGGCTTCAACGTGCAGGCCGAAACGACGCGCAACGCTTTGCTGGTCGCGTCATGCCTAGCGCTCGCCATCTGCTTTCTCATCTGCCGGGCCGTTGTGACCTCGAAATTCGGCAAGGTGCTGGTGGCGATCCGCGACGCCGAGGCGCGCACGCGCTTTCTCGGCTACCGCGTCGAGGCCTACAAGCTTTTCGTGTTCACGCTCTCCGCCTGCATGGCGGGGGTTGCCGGCGCGCTCTACGTCCCGCAGGTCGGCATCATCAATCCGAGCGAGTTCGCGCCCGGCAATTCGATCGAGGCGGTGATCTGGGTCGCGGTCGGCGGCCGCGGCACCCTCACCGGCGCCGTGCTCGGCGCCTTCGTCGTGAACTACGCCAAGACCTTTTTCACCACCGGCTGGCTCGCGCCCTACTGGCTCTTCGTGCTCGGCGGTCTGTTCATCGCGGTGACGCTGCTGCTGCCGCGCGGGATCATCGGCACCTGGGAATGGTGGCGCGCGCGCCGCGCCGAAAAACAGGTCTTTCCCATCGCGGCCGAAGCGCCGCACGCGGCGGAGTGAGCATCATGCTGAAAACAACCTCCGCGCTGCTTTATCTGGACGGCATCAGCGTATCCTTCGACGGCTTCAAGGCGCTGAACGAGCTGTCGTTTGTCATCGAGCCCGGTGAAATGCGCGCCGTCATCGGCCCGAACGGCGCCGGCAAAACCACGATGATGGATGTCATCACGGGCAAGACCCGGCCGGACAACGGCGAGGTCTACTTCGAGCAGGGCTCCTACGATCTGTCCAGGCTCGACGAAACCGAGATCGCCGAGCTCGGCATCGGCCGCAAGTTCCAGAAACCGACAGTATTCGACATGCACACCGTCGAGGACAACCTGCTGCTGGCGCTCAAGAACGACCGCAGCGTGCGCGCGGCCCTGTTCTGGGAAAACTCATCCGCGCAGCAGAATCGCATCAACCGGATTCTCGACATTATTCGGCTCGGGAGCGCGCGCTCGCGCGTCGCCGGCAGCCTGTCGCACGGCCAGAAGCAGTGGCTCGAGATCGGCATGCTGCTGGCGCAGGAGCCCAAGCTGCTTCTTGTGGACGAGCCGGTGGCCGGCATGACCGACGCCGAAACGATGCAGACCGCCGGGCTTCTGAAGGAGATCAACCGCGACAGGACGGTCATCGTGGTCGAGCACGACATGGCCTTTGTGCGCGAGCTCGGCGTCAAGGTCACATGTCTGCACGAGGGCTCGGTTCTTGCGGAAGGCTCGATCGATCAGGTTTCGGAGAATGAACGTGTGGTGGAAGTGTATCTGGGGAGATGATGATGGGAGCAATAAGCACGGTCGTCATTCCGGGGCGCGCCCAACGGGTCCGCGCGAAGCGCGGCCCGATGACAGGCTCCGGCGCGAACCCGGAATCCAGAAACGAGCCCCGTGCATGCGTCTGGATTCCGGGTTCACGCGCCATAGATGCGTTTACGCGCGTCGTCGACGCGCTATGGCGCGTGCCCCGGAATGACAACTGAGAGGCGGTAGGCATGCTCGAAGTAACAAACATCGATCTTCACTACGGCGCCGCCCAGGCTTTGCGCGGCATTTCGCTCAGGGCCGAGCCGGGCAAGGTCACCTGCGTGCTGGGCCGCAACGGTGTCGGCAAGACCAGCCTGTTGCGCGCGATCATGGGGCAGCATCCGGTCAGCAAGGGCTCGATCGCGCTCGGCGGCACCGATATCACGAACCTCTCAACCGTCGAGCGCGCGCGCAGCGGGATGGCCTTGGTGCCGCAAGGTCGCGAGATCTTTCCGCTGCTGACCGTCGAGGAGAACCTCGAGACCGGCTTTGCGCCGCTGCCGCGCGGCGAGCGCAGCGTACCGGACGACGTGTTCTCGCTTTTTCCCGTTCTCGACAGCATGCTGCGGCGCCGCGGCGGCGACCTCTCCGGCGGCCAGCAGCAGCAGCTGGCGATCGGACGCGCGCTGGTGATGCGCCCGAAGCTTCTTTTGCTTGATGAGCCGACCGAAGGCATCCAGCCTTCGATCATCAAGGATATCGGCCGCGCCATAACCTATCTGCGGGCGCTCGGCGAAATCGCCATCGTGCTGGTCGAGCAATATCTCGATTTTGCACGCGAGCTGGGGGATCACTTCGCAGTCATGGAGCGTGGCTCGATCGTCTATGCGTGCGACAAGGCCGGCATGGATGAAGGGGCGCTGAAACGCGCGCTGGCGATCTAGTGATGTGGGTTAGCCGAAGGCGATGCGGTGAGCGACGGAACGGGATTTGGTGCGAAGCGATAATGGGTTTCGCTCCGCTCAACCCATCCTACGCGGGATGGGGCTCGTAGGGTGGGTTAGCCGAAGGCCAAACCCACCGCCGTAAGACATGGGTTTCGCTCCGCTCAACCCATCCTACGCAGGATGGGGCTCGTAGGGTGGGTTAGCCGAAGGCGTAACCCACCGCCGTAAGGCATGGGTTTCGCTCCGCTCAACCCATCCTACGTCATGCCTTCAGATGACGCGTGCCGATCTGGATTGCTGCATATTGTTTGCACAAATGCAGGAGAGAACCCGTAGGATGGGTTGAGCGCAGCGAAACCCATCCTGGACGAAGCGCGGCGCAATTCCGGATATGGTCCGATACCGGCGCAATTTCATATCCGGCGGGAGCTTCTTCTTCACCGTCAATCTTGCCGAGCGCCGACAGCAGTTGCTCACCCGGCAGGTTGAAATGCTGCGCCGGGCATTTCGGGAGGTATGCTCCCGCCATCCCTTCACTATCGATGCCATCGTCGTCCTTCCCGATCATCTCCACGCGATTTGGACACTTCCGGACGGCGATGCTGACTTTGCGCTGCGGTGGAGGCTCATCAAGTCGACATTTTCGCGCGCCTTGCCTACCGGTGAGCGGATTTCACAAAGCCGTGCGGCCAAAGGCGAGCGCGGCATCTGGCAACGGCGTTACTGGGAACACACCCTGCGCGATGCCCGTGATTTTGCGCGGCACATGGATTACATCCACATCAATCCCGTGAAGCATGGATACGTCTTGCAAGCACGTGATTGGCCATATTCCTCGTTTCACCGCATGGTGCGGCTGGGCATTTACCCGGCCGACTGGGCTGGAGATGCGGTGACCTTTTCCCAAGATGTAGGATGGGTTGAGCGGAGCGAAACCCATCTTACGTGACGGTGGTGATGGGTTTCGCTCCGCTCAACCCATCCTACGGCTCAACCCATCCTACGGCGGGCCCTCGGCCGCGCGGGCACGCTGGAGCCCCAGTTGCCGCTCGCGCCAGATCACGAACAGCCCGGCGCCGGCGACGATGCCGGCGCCGGCATAGACCAGCGTGTCGGGCAGTTCGCCGAACAGCCAGTAGCCGAGCAGAAGCGCCCACAGCATCGACGTATAGTCGAACGGCGCAACCACCGAAGCCGCCGCGTAGCGATAGCTCTCGGTCAGCAGGATATGCGCAAAGCCGCCGAGGACGCCAAGCGCGATCAGCGCGGCAAGCTCGCGCGCCGTGGGCGAATGCCAGGCGAATGGCAGCGTCAGCGCGCCGGCAATGGCGCAGACCAGCGAGAAATAGAACACGATCGACGATGTCGTTTCGCTCTGCGTCAGCCGCCGGGTCTGGATCACCGTCCCGGCATTGCAGAACGCCGAGACGATCGCAAACATCGATCCGGCGGCGGCAGCCGCGCCGCCGATCGCCGCGTAGCGGCCCATGTCGAGGTGCGGAATCAGCATCACGATGACGCCGGCAAATCCGATCACCACCGCCGACCAGCGATAGATGCGCACGCGCTCTTTCAGAATGATGGCGGCGAGCGCCACGGTGATGAGCGGCGACGCGAACGAGATCGCGGTCGCATCCGCCAGCGGAAGGCGCGTAAGCGCGGAGAAGTTGGTGAACATGCCACCAACGCTGAGCAGGCCGCGGCCGAGCTGGCCGAGCGGCCGGCCCGTGCGTACCGCGGTCGCGAGCTCGCCGCGGATGGCATAGACCAGCACGACCGGCAGGATCGCGAAAGCGCTGCGGAAAAACACCATCTGCCCGACCGGCGCGACGTCGCCGAGCTGGCGCACCAGGGCCGACATGGCGGCAAAAAGCAGGGCTGAAATCAGTTTCAGGCCGACGGCCTTGAATGGATGCAT
>DASSRJ010000084.1:0-49598 GCA_035701845.1 Pseudolabrys sp.
GCGTCTCGCCTCAGCCGCGGTTGTCGCCCTGACCATCGGCAAGGTTTTCCTTGTCGACATGTCGGATCTGGCCGGAATTTTCCGCGCGCTTTCTTTCATCGGCCTCGGCGTGGTCCTGGTTGGCATCGGCTGGATCTATCAACGTATGCTGTTCCCCGCGCGCAGGGACGCTATAACGTCGGGATAACCGACGCGGGGAATGGCATGAACAAGAACGCGAAGACCTACGGTGTCGTCACGCCGGACGTCCTGAAATCGTACGACGGCCTTTCGTTTCTCAAGGCGATCATCGCCGGTGAACTGCCCAATCCGCCGATCAGCGAGCTGATGGGCTTTCACCTGGCCGAGGTGGAAGACGGCCGCGCGGTCTTCGAAGGCCTGCCGGACTTCCGGCATTACAACCCGATCGGCACCGTGCATGCCGGCTTTGCGGCGACGCTTCTCGATTCGGCTCTCGGCTGCGCGATCTTTTCCACGATCGCGAAGGGCGACGCCTGGACCACGCTCGAGTTGAAGTTCAATCTTGTGCGCCCCCTGACCAAGGATACGGGCCCGGTGCGCGCGGAGGGCCGTATCGTGCACCGCGGCCGCACCGTTGCGACGTCGGAAGGCGATCTCAAGGACCGCGCGGGCAAGATCTACGCGCACGCCACGACGACGTGCATGATTTTTCCGGCGAAAGGCTGACGCTCAGTTATTGGTGTCGGCAGCGAGCGTCGGACGCAAGCCCAAAGGCTGCGCGGTCTGCGTACGCTGCACGCCGTGCGCGACGGTGGTTCGGCCGCCGTGCCGCGTGAAATCGCAATAGGCAAAGCCCAGCCCCGATATTGATCCGCGGAAGCTGTTGGCGCCCGTGCGATTCAGATAGAAACAGGGCTGCATCGGCAGGCCACGCAGCGAGGCGCAGACTGACTCGCCTTTGACTTGCAGCGTATTGGCCGGCAAGTGCGCATGCCGCACCTCACCTGCGCCCTGGAACTGTATGGAACCTGTCACAGACCCGTCGGCATTCACGCGACCCAGCCCGCGCGTGCCCTCGAAGCAGGTGTAGTTGAACATTTTTCCGATGACGAAGCGGCGGGCTTCCTCGGCGGACATCTCGCCCGCGAGCGCCGGCACCGCGGCCAAAAGGCCAACCGTCAATGCAAGACTACGCACCATCCCCGTACTCCAACTGACGCAACAGTTTACTGCACCCTCGGCCTAAATTTCAGGCCTAATAAATTATGCACGGCTTTCGTCGACAAATCCTGAACGTATTTACCTGATTTTGACTACGATCCTACCCCGAACCGCTCCAGAAATGATCTCGGACGCTGCCGCGAATACGTCCGAAAGGCCTATTTCCCGGGTCATCGAGGCCAGTTTCTGACGATCAAGGTCGGTTTCCAGCCGTTTCCAGGCTTCCCGGCGCCGGTCCAGGGAGCACATCACAGAGTCGATGCCGTAAAGACACACCCCGCGCAGAATGAACGGAGCAACCGATCCGGGCAGGTCCATGCCGCCGGCAAGCCCACAAGCCGCGACCGCACCACCGTAACGGGTCATCGACAACAGGTTTGCCAGCGTGGTCGAACCGACGGCATCGATTGCACCCGCCCAGCGCTCTTTCGCCAAGGGCTTTGCGGATCCGGCCAACTCCTTGCGCTCGACGATCTCGGTGGCGCCCAGGCCTTTCAGGTAGTCAGCCTCCTGCGGGCGGCCGGTCACCGCGTGGACGGCAAACCCGCGCTTCGACAGCACCGCAATTGCGACCGACCCGACGCCGCCGGCAGCCCCGGTCACCGCAATCGGTCCGTTTGCCGGTGTCACGCCGTGACGCTCAAGCGCCATCACCGCCAGCATTGCTGTGTAGCCGGCGGTGCCGATCGCCATTGCTTCGCGCGCGCTCATTGTCTTCGGAAGCGGCACCAGCCAATCGCTCTTCACGCGCGCGCTTTCGGCGTAGCCGCCGAGATGCGTTTCGCCGCAGCCCCAACCGTTGAGGATGACCTTGTCGCCCGGCTTCCACGCGGCGTTACCGGAGGCTTCCACCGTGCCGGCAAAATCGATACCCGCGATCATCGGGAAGCGCCGCACCACCGGCGCCTTGCCGGTAATGGCAAGCCCGTCCTTGTAATTGATCGTCGAATATTCGACACGGACGGTCACATCACCGTCCATCAGGTTGGCTTCGTCGAAATCGGCGAGAGCGGCCTTCGTGCCGCTCTCGGCCTTCTCAATCACAATCGCCTTGAATGCCGCCACATGCGCCTCGCCGGTTCAACCCGGCATTCATGGCGCGGCGGGAGCCCGAGCGCAAGCGCTCAGGCGGGAACCGGCTCGGCGCGGACGACCGGCTTTTCGATGATCGGCAGGTTGATGACGGCCGAAATGATGCCGAGCGCAATCGACAGCCACCAGATCACCTCATAGGAGCCGGTGCGCTCGAACAGCACGCCGCCCAGCCAGACGCCGAGGAAGCCACCGACCTGATGGCTGAAGAAAGCAAATCCGAACAGCGTCGCCATCCATCGCGTGCCGAACATCAGCGCGACAAGCCCGGATGTCGGCGGCACGGTTGAAAGCCACAGCAGGCCCATCGACGCGCCGAAAACGACCGCCGAAACCGACGTGACAGGAAGCAAAATAAAGACCGCAACTGCCAGCGAGCGCAGCAGATAGATGACCGAGAGCAGATAACGCATTGGCATTCTGTTGCCGAGCCAGCCGGCGGCGATCGAGCCGACGATGTTGAACAGGCCGATGACGCCAATCGTCCAGGCGCCGGCGTCAACCGAGAGACCGCGGTCAACCAGGTATGCGGGCAAATGCACAGTGATGAAGAGCAGCTGGAACCCGCACGTAAAGAACCCGATCACCAGCAGCACATAACTGCGGTGACCAAACGCCTCGGACAGCGCCTGCACCAGCGATTGCTTCTGCGCTCCGCCCGGCGCGGCTGCGATATCCATCGGCGGTGTGCGCACGCCAAAGGCGCAGGGAATCATAAGAAGGGTAAAAATGCCGAGCGCAATCAAAGCTTGCTGCCAGCCCAGAAAATCAATGAGACCGACCGCCAGCGGGGAGAACAGGAACTGTCCGACCGAGCCGGCTGCCGTGCCGACACCAAAGGCAAAGCCGCGCCATTCGGGCGGCATCAGCTTGCTGAAGGCAGCCAGTACGAGCGTGAACGATGTGCCCGCAATCCCGAGACCGGTCAGGACACCGGCAGACAGATTGAGCATCTCGGGAGTCGTCGAGCGCGCCATCAGCACGAGACCGGCGGAATAGAGCACCGCACCGACTGACAATACGCGCACCGTGCCGAAGCGATCAGCGATGGCACCGGCAAATGGAGTCGCCGCGCCCCAGATCAGAACCTGGATGGCGAGCGCAAGCGCAAACACGTCGCGGCCCCAGCTGTAGGCCGACGACATCGGCGTGAGAAACAGGCCGAGCGCCGCGCGCGGACCGAAACCGACGGCACCGATCAGACAACCGCAGGTGATAATGACCAGCGGCGTGCGCCACGCGCTGACCGCGATCGCTTTCCCCGTCGTCGATTGCACTGACATTGAATTGCTCCGGCCGAAATCGTTGCGTCCGTGCGCTTCGGCGACGCGGACAGGCGCGGAACATATAGGTTGATCCCGCCCCACCAAAACGAAAATTCGTGATCGTCAGCATTTGCGCGGCGCATACGCCGGATGGAGGAGGACAGGCTATTTGCGGGCGCTCTGGCGAATCCAGGCCTGTCCTTCTTCCGATTTAAGCCATTCTTTGCTGTGGCTTACGGGCCCTTGCGCTTCTTCTTTGGCGGTCTCTTTCGCTGTCTCCGCGGCATTGCCCCAGGTCGGTTCATCCTCACCGTCGCCCCATGCGCGTGGGCGATAGAAGGTATGCACGCCGAGCCTATAAACTTTCTTCATCTCGTTGACCCAGTCCGGGTGGACCCAATAGGCGTGGTAGTGGGTCGATTTCGATACCTCCGGCATCCAGAGCTTGCCGTCGAGCATGTCGCGCGCAATTCGTTTGGCGCGCTCCCAGGCGTCGGGCTCCGTTACGATGTCAGGGATGCCATCGCAGGCAAAGGTGAACTGACAGGCCAGATGCCTGCCGGAATTTTGATAGACCACGCCGCAGACGTCATTTGGATAAAACGGCGAGAACACGCGGTTCATGACGACCTGCGCCACCGCAATCTGACCGCGCACCGATTCACCGCGCGCCTCGAAGTAGACCGCATTGGCGAGACACTTCTCGGCCTTGGCACGCGCGGTCCCCGCAAGTGCGAGCCGCTCGGCCGGAGAGCGCGGCCGCTGGTCGACACCGGTCACCTCGCCTTTACTCGCGACACTTTCGCCGCCTTCGCCTTCATCGCCTGGCAGGCCCGGCGACAGGGCCGACTGCTTGATGTCCGGATCGCCGTGCGACGCGAGCACGACCGGTGCTTCGCCCGGCGCCCACGGTGCGATTTTTAGCGCAATCTTTCCCCTCCCGGTTGCCATCAAGTCGGCGCCGAAAAACAGTTGGGTCGCATCCTTGCGCAACGCACCTTGCGGCGCCGTCGGCGTCAGATTTGCCGGCGGAATGTCCGCATACGGAATGTCGACGTCCGGCGTTGCAGTCCGCTGATCGGGAGCCGGGGCAAACTCGTATTGCGCGTAGGGATCGAAGCGCGCGTTTTCATCCTTCTTGAGCGAGGCGTCGACCTCGGCCTGCGGCATGGGCTCGATGGCGAGCGCCGGCGGCAACGGCGGCATCGGATCGCGCGGGCGCGCGACCAGGGAGTCGCGCTTGGCCTTGCGATTGGCTTTTGGAAACTGGATCGGCGCCGTCGGATCACCAAGCAACTGCCTGCCGATCGAGCCGGTGATGTCGGCCGGATCAAAATTCGCCAGGGCATAGATCGGCGGATGCGGAATAGTGGTGCCGATCGGCCGCGGCAGGCTGAGCATGGCCGCATGGATCGTGCCGAAAGGCGATGCAATGAGATGCTGTTGCCAGCGCTTGGCGACGCCCGGTTGCCGCGCAAGCAAGGCACCGAGATCCTGAAAGCCGATCATGTCGGGAAAGATCGCGAGCAGCGCGAGCCCAATGCCCCACGACGCAGCACTCGGCCGCCGACGCAAAAGCGAAACTGCTCCCCGTCCGCTCAACGCCACACCGCAACGTCCTGCCACCGCCCGCCGCCGGGTGGCGACAACGCGACATGTTTTTTTATGAACCGATTAACCTTGCGAAGATGTTAACCGCGGACGGGCGCGCGACGCCGTCGTAAACGCTTGGTCAACGACCGACGACGTGAGCAGCAATGAAGTTCCCGGCGAGGAAGAGGGCAACGCCCGCGGCGCATCCCAGGCCAAGCGCGCGTTCCGGGATGAGCTCAGGCACCGGCCGCTGCCGAACGACGCGAAGGACGAGGAGGCCGGCCGCCAGCACAAAGGCATAGACGATGAACGGATGCGCGAGGATGTTTTGTCCGAACGGCCGTCTCTCGCCCAACAGGCCGAAGCCGAGGCCCGTGACGCAAACTGCGCCGTACCAGTAACCCAAAAGGTTTTCACGCTTCATCCTGCCGATCCGCGTCTTGCCGTTATGCCCCTGGATCTCACACCAATGGTACCCCGCGCGGCCGTCAACGAATGGGAAACAATAATTAACTATATCGCAATCGCTGCATCCGAATATCGCCAGGGGTAATTTTAGGACCAGCATGTTCGTGTCCCTCCTGCCGTCGACTGTCGCAGGTCAACAGGTAATCGCCGGCCTGTGCTTTGTCGCGTTCCTAGCCGCCTGCCTCGCCTATCGGCGCCTGCGCAACCAGAACCGCAGGATTTCGACTGCGCTTAACAACATGTCCCAGGGCTTGAACATGTTCGATGCGCAGGGCCGCATTATCCTGCTCAATACGCGCTACCTTGAGATGTACAAACTTGATCCCAAGGTCGTGCGGCCGGGCTGCACGCTCAGGAGGCTGATCGAGCACCGCAAGGAGACCGGGCTGTTTTCGGGCGACGTCGACAGCTACGTGCAGAAGATTCTCGACGGGATGGGGCACGGCACAAGCCAGTCGCATTACGTACAGGCAAGCGATGGCCGCATCGTACTCGCCAAGAACGAGCCTTTGGCGGGCGGCGGCTGGGTCTCCACACACGAGGACGTGACGGAGCAGCGGCATGCCGAGCAGGAACGCGCGGCGATCCGCAGCCAGGAACAGCGGCGTGCGACGATCGACTCCGCGATTGCCTCGTTCCGTCCGAATATCGAGAAGCTCCTGTCCAGCGTCAGCAGCAGTGCCGCGGCCATGCGCTCGACTGCGCGCGCCCTGTTCGGCTCGTCCGAGCACACCTCGCAGCGGGCGGAGAGCGCGGTCCAAGCCTTCAACGAAGCTTCCGCGAACGTGGAAACAGCTGCGGTTGCGGCCGACGAGCTGTCGCGATCAATCGGTGAGATCAGCCGCCAGCTGACGCAAACCAGCAGCGTCGTCGGGCTTGCAACCAGCGAGGCGCGCGCGACCGACGGTGAAATTGCCGGTCTCGCAGACGGTGCGCAGAAGATCGGCGACGTCGTCAAGCTGATCCGCAACATCGCCGGGCAGACCAATCTGCTTGCGCTCAATGCCACCATCGAGGCCGCGCGTGCCGGCGAAGCCGGCAAGGGCTTTGCCGTGGTCGCGTCCGAAGTAAAATCGCTGGCAGTGCAGACGGCCAAGGCCACCGAGGACATTGCCAGTCATATTCTCGCCGTGCAGGAATCGACGTCAGGCGCGGTCGAAGCGATCCGGCAGATCGCCGCGCGCATGCAGGACATCAACGGCAATACGTCGGCCGTCGCCGCTTCGGTCGAACAGCAGAACCTCGCAACCGGCGAAATCTCGCGCAGCGTCACAAGCGCGGCCGAAGGCACAAACCATGTCGTGGCGGTGCTGGGCGAGGTCGCCGGCGCGGCAACGCAGACGCGCAGTTCGGCCGAGGTCGTTCGTGATGCCTCCGAAGCGGTGGAGCGCGCGGTCGCCGACCTGCGGCTGGAAGTTGGGGATTTCCTTGGCAAGGTGGCCGTTTAGGCCCTTGCCGAGCCGCTAACCCGGCTCAGACTTGAGCTAAGTAGCCGCCATCGACGGCGATCGCCACGCCGGTGACAAAGTCCGATGCGGGTGAGGCCAGGAATACGGCAATTCCCGCAAAATCGCCGGGAACTCCCCAACGTTGGGCCGGTGTGCGAGCCAATACCTTGTCGTGGAGACCCTGGACCTGCTTCCGGGCTCCTTGGGTCAGCTCGGTATCGATCCACCCGGGCAAGATCGCATTGACCTGGATGTTGTCCTTCGCCCAGCCGACCGCCATCGACTTGGCCAGCTGAACAATCCCGGCCTTGCTTGCGGCGTAAGGCGCGGCGTAGGACGAGGCGAACACCGACATCATGGACCCGATATTGATGATCTTGCCGCCGCCGGCGCGCACCATGTGAGGATAAGCGGCCTGCGAGCAGAGAAAGGCGCCGGTGAGATTGGTGTTCATCACCAAATGCCAGTCCTGCGCCGTCAGATCCTCCGGCTGTTTGCGGACGGTGGTTCCGGCATTGTTGACGAGGATGTCGAGACGGCGAAACCGCTCGACCGCATTCTGGATTGCCTGCCGGCACGATTTTTCATTGACGACATCCAGATCGACAAATTCCGCCTGCGCGCCGAGTGATCGAAGCTCCGACAGGGCCGATTCCGCTTTGGTCTTGTTTCGACCTGCAATGACAATCGAAGCGCCGGCTCCGGCCAGACCCTTGGCCATGCCAAGACCGATGCCCCCATTGCCGCCTGTCACGAAGGCGACTCGATCTTTCAGGTCGAACATCGCCATTGCGAAGCCGCGTTATGCCTGACTGGCGACCGCCTTGCCGAGCGCGGCCTGGGCCGCGGCAAGACGCGCGATCGGTACGCGGAACGGCGAGCACGACACGTAGTCGAGCCTGGATTCGTGGCAGAAGGCAACCGAAGCGGGATCGCCGCCGTGCTCGCCGCAAATGCCGACCTTGAGCCCGGGGCGCACCTTGCGGCCGCGCTCGACGCCGATCTTTACGAGTTCGCCGACACCCTGCTGGTCGATCGACACAAACGGGTCGACCGGCAGAATTCCGCGCGCAGTATAGATGCCGAGGAAGCTCGCCGCGTCGTCGCGCGAAATGCCGAAGGTCGTTTGCGTGAGATCGTTGGTGCCGAAGGAGAAAAACTCGGCGGTTTCCGCAATTTCGCCCGCCACCAAAGATGCGCGCGGCAATTCGATCATGGTGCCGACCTGATAGGTGACCTTGGCGCCCATCTCCTTTGCGACCGCCTGTGCCATCGCATCGATGCACGCCTTGACCAGATCGAGCTCCGCCCTTGTGGCAATCAGCGGAACCATCACCTCAGGCACGACCGGCTTGCCGGTGCGCCTGGCGGCATCGACCGCCGCCTCAAAGATCGCACGCGCCTGCATTTCGGCGATTTCCGGATAGGCGATGGCGATGCGGCAGCCGCGAAAGCCGAGCATCGGATTGAATTCGGAGAGCTCGCCGGCGCGCGCCGCGAGTTTTGCCGGATCGGCGCCCATGGCGGCAGCGACCTCCGCGATTTCCTCCTCGCCGTGCGGCAGGAACTCGTGCAGCGGCGGATCGAGCAGGCGGATGGTCACCGGCCGGCCGGCCATTATCTCGAACAATTCGACAAAGTCAGCACGCTGCATTGGCAAGAGCCTGGCGATCGCCGCGCGGCGCGTTTTCTCGTCGTCGGCAAGAATCATCTCGCGCACCGCCTGGATGCGGTTCTCGTCGAAGAACATGTGCTCGGTGCGGCAAAGGCCAATGCCCTCGGCGCCGAAGCGGACTGCCGCCTTCGCGTCCATCGGCGTATCGGCGTTGGCACGCACGCCGAGCTTGCGGACCTTGTCGGCCCAGCCGATCAGCGTGGCAAATTCTCCCGACAGCTGCGGCTCGATCATGTCGACCTTGCCCGCCAGCACCTGGCCGGTCGACCCGTCGACCGTGATGTAGTCGCCCTTTTTGAAGGTCTGTCCGCCCGCCGTCATCGAGCCGCCGGCATAATCGACGCGCAGCGAGCCGGCGCCAGAGACGCAGGGCTTGCCCATTCCGCGCGCGACCACGGCAGCGTGCGAGGTCATGCCACCGCGCGTGGTGAGGATGCCCTCGGCGGCGTGCATGCCGTGAATATCTTCGGGCGACGTCTCGACGCGCACCAGAACGACCTTCCTCCCATCGGATTTGAGCTGCGCCGCTTCATCCGGCGAAAAAACGATCTCGCCGCTGGCGGCTCCCGGCGACGCCGGCAGGCCCGTCGCGATAACTCGCCGGTGTGCGCGCGGATCGATGGTCGGGTGCAGAAGCTGGTCGAGGGTGAGCGGATCGATACGCAACACCGCGTCGCTCCTGGAAATCAGCCCCTCATTTGCAAGTTCGACCGCGATACGCAGCGCCGCTTTGGCCGTGCGTTTTCCCGAGCGCGTCTGCAGCATCCAGAGCTTGCCCTGCTCGACGGTGAACTCGAGGTCCTGCATGTCGCGGTAGTGGCGCTCGAGCACATTGTAGATGCGCTTGAGCTCGGCATAGGCCTTGGGCAGCGTGTATTCCATCGACGGCTTGTCGGAGCCCGCCTCCTTGCGTGCCTCTTCGCTGATTTCCTGCGGCGTGCGGATGCCGGCGACGACGTCTTCACCCTGCGCATTGATGAGAAACTCGCCGTAAAGCTTTTTTTCGCCTGTCGACGGATTGCGCGTGAACGCAACGCCGGTCGCCGAGGTATCGCCCATGTTGCCGAAAACCATGGCCTGCACGTTGACGGCGGTGCCCCAGCTTTCGGGTATATTATGAAGCTTGCGGTAGGTGATGGCGCGCTGGTTCATCCATGAGCCGAACACGGCACCGATCGCGCCCCAAAGCTGTTCGTGCGGGTCCTGCGGAAAGTCGTGGCCAAGCTCGTCCTTGACGCGCTTCTTGTAGCGCACGACCAGGTTAGCCCAGTCGTCGGCGGAAAGGTCTGTGTCGAGACTGTATCCCTGGCGCTCCTTGTGGTGGTCGAGCAACTCCTCAAAGTGCTCGTGCCCGACACCCAGCACCACGTCCGAATACATGGTGATGAAGCGGCGGTAGCTGTCATAGGCGAAGCGGCGGTCACCTGATTTCCTGGCGAGCGCCTCGACGGTCTCGTCATTGAGCCCAAGGTTGAGCACGGTATCCATCATGCCCGGCATCGAGGCGCGTGCCCCCGACCGCACCGAAACCAGGAGCGGGTTGGACTTGTCGCCGAAGGTCTTGCCCGCGATGCGGCCGACCTGGGCCAGCGCCTTCTCAACCTGACCGCGCAAGTCCTTCGGGTACTGCTTGTCATGCGCGTAGTAATACGTGCAGACGTCGGTGGTGATCGTGAAGCCCGGCGGCACCGGCAGGCCGAGATTTGCCATTTCGGCGAGCCCCGCCCCCTTGCCGCCGAGCAGGTTGCGCATTGAGGCCTTGCCTTCGGCACAGCCGTTACCGAAGCTGTAAACCCACTTGCCGCTGGCCGGCCCGGCCGCCGGTTTCGCCTTGCGCCGGGCGGATTTCCGCACTGCCTTTTTCTTTGTTTTGGCGCTGACGCGCGGACGCTTTCGTTTGGCCATGGGTCAATAGCTATCGGTGGGAATAACGGCTCTTAAAAACACTTCCAAACAGGCGGACGCAAGCTGGAATTTCGGCTAGCGGAAAAGCCCGAGGCCAAGCAGCCCGGCGATGATGAGATAGACGGCGACAATGATGTTGAGCAAGCGCGGAATGACAAGAATAAGAATGCCGGCGATAAGAGCGATAATTGGCTGCAAGTGCGCAATACCGATGACCATGGTGTGCTCCCCGGATGGCTATACACAAACGAAGATAAGATGCGGTAGTTCCTTATGACGTCGTCCCGGCCGAGGGCCTTGCGCGAGACATAAGCGCGTTACGCGCGTCTTCGACGCGCTATGGGACCCATACTCCGCAGTTCATCGAAAGGACACGGCGTATGGGTCCCCGCATTCGCGGGGACGACAAATGTCAAACCTAGCCTTCGATCTTCGAAAAATCCGCAACCGCGCGCGTGGCCTCGCGGATTTCGTTGAGCAGCTTGAGGCGATTCTCGCGCAAGGCCTTATCGTCGACATTGACAGTCACCTTATCGAAGAAGGCATCGACGCGCGGGCGTAGCTCGGCGATGGCCCGCATCGCCGCGGCGAAATCCTCCTTGCCGACGGCGGCAGAAGCTTCTTTCCTGGCCGCATCGATGGCCTCGGCAAGCGCCTTCTCTTCCGGCAGCTGGTAGCGCCTGGCGTCGGGCGCGCCGGTATATTCACGCTTGTCCTCCTTTTCCTCGATGCGGATGATGTTGGTCGCCCGCTTGTAGCCGGCAAGCAGATTCTTGCCGTCGTCGGTGTCGAGGAATTTGCCGAGCGCCTCGACCCGGCGCACGATCATCAGCAGATCGTCCTGGCCCTCGAGCGCGAAAACGGCATCCACGAGATCGTGCCGCGCGCCCTGCTCACGCAATTGCACCTTGAGACGGTCTGCAAGGAACGAGAGAAGATCGGCGGTCACGCCCGGGATCTTCGCCAGGCGGAGCCGCAGCGAATTGTCGAGAACAATACGAATGACGCCCAATGCCGCACGCCGAAGCGCATAGGGATCTTTGCTGCCCGTCGGCTTCTCGTCGATCTTCCAGAATCCGACCAGCGTGTCGATCTTGTCGGCAAGCGCGACCGTGATCGACACCGGATCGGATGGCACAAGATCGTCGGGCCCCTTCGGCTTGTAGTGATCCTCACAAGCATGGGCGACCGACTCGTCCTCGTCCTGCGCCTCCGCATAATAGCGGCCCATCAGGCCCTGCAATTCAGGGAATTCGCCGACGACATCGGTCAGGAGGTCGGCCTTGCAGAGTTGCGCGGCACGCTCGGTCTTTGCAACGTCGGCGCCGACCAGCGGCGCCAGCCTGCCGGCGAGCGCCACGATGCGCGCGATACGCTCGGCCTGGGTGCCAAGCTTTTCATGGAAGACGATCTGCTGGAATTTCGGCAGCCGGTCTTCAAGCCGGGTCTTGAGATCGGTCTCGTAAAAGAACTTGGCATCGCACAGGCGCGCGCGGATCACCCGTTCGTTGCCGGCGATGATCGCCTTGCCGCCGTCCGCGGCTTCCTCGTTGGCGACCAGGATGAACTTGTTGACAAGCTTCGCCGTCTGCGGATCGCGCAGCACGAAGCATTTCTGGTTGTTGCGAATAGTGGCGCGGATCACCTCGCCGGGGATTGCCAGAAACGCCTTATCGAAACCGCCCATCAGCGTCACCGGCCATTCGACGAGACCGGCGACTTCGGTCAGCAGGCCTTCGTCTTCCACGAGCTCGAAGCCTTGCGCGAAGGCAAGATTTTTTGCGTCGGCCAGGATCGTGTCGGCGCGGCGCGCCGGGTCGAGCACGACCTTGGCTTTCTCAAGCCTGGCCACGTAGTCGTCGAAGCGGCGAACCTTGAACGGCGCCGGCGCCATGAAACGGTGGCCGCGTGTCTCATCGCCCGCTGTGAGGCCGTCCACGCTGAAGCGCACGACGTCCGGTTCTTCGGTCTCGGGGCCGAATGTCGCAACAATCGAATGCAGCGGGCGCACCCAGCTCAGTCGCCCGGAGCCCCACCGCATCGACTTCGGCCACGGAAATGTTCGCACGACGTCTGGAATCATCTCGGCGATGACCTCGATCGCCGCCCTGCCCTGCTTCTCGATCACCGCGACATAGAAATCGCCCTTCTTGTCAGGCTGTACCTTGGCATCCTTGATCGACTTGAGCCCGGCCGCCTTCAGAAATCCGGCAATCGCGTTTTCCGGAGCGCCGACGCGGGGGCCCTTCTTTTCTTCCTTGATGTCGGGCTGGCGCGCCGGGACGCCGTGAACAGACAACGCAAGACGCCGCGGCGTCGCAAAGGCCTTGGCACCCTCATAGACGAGGCCCGCCGCCACAAGCCGGTCGGTTACCAGCTTGCGCAGGTCCTCGGCCGCACGCGGCTGCATGCGCGCCGGGATCTCTTCGGACAAGAATTCAAGCAGCAGGTCGGGCATATCGGAAGAATTCGGTGTTCGCGCGGGCTTGCCTAGCAAGGCGGCCCGCGGCTGTCACGCGCGCCCGCAGGTTTTACCAGCCTCCTCCACCGCCGCCTCCGCCGCCCCCGCCCGACCCGCCGCCCCCGCCGGAGAAGCCGGACGAGCCGGATGAGACAGGCACCGCGCTGGCCAGTGCGGCGCTTACGCCCGCGATCGACGATGAAACCGAGCTGCCGAAATTGCTGCTCGACCAGCCGCCCGAGCTCCAGCCGGAGTGGTAGTGGCTCATCGGGTCCGGATCGTCGGGGTGCGCGCGGCGCAGCGCCGCTGCGAAAGCGTCCGACCAGGGCTTCTCCACGTCGAGCGCAACCGCGTAAGGGAGCAACGCTTCGAACCGTTCCGTGGTGATCTCCGGCGCATTCAGATTGAGGCGATCGGATTCAGCTGTCTGGAGATAGAGCCGGAGGCCGGCAAGCCGGTCCATGACCGGCCGCCCCAACGCAGTCGGCGCTCGCATCAAATAGAAGAACAGTCCGTTCACCATCGTGAATGCGCCGACGAGCACGAAGGAGAACGGATAGTTTTCCACGAATGACCGGGCCGCAGGGAACGCATCGATCACCGTTTTCGGAGTTACTCCTTTCAGGATAGATTGTGAAATTGAGATGAAAATCGCGAAAAAGGCGATCGACATCGCCCCGCGAACCAGCGTGGCGAAGCTGATGCCCTGGAAAAATATTTGCACGAAATGCACGCCCAATATTCCGGCGACAAAGCCACCGATCGCGATGCCGAAAAGAGCTCCCACGTCCTGATCCTGCAGACCGCCGAACATGACGATGCCGACCACGACCGCAACAGTCATCGCCACGCCCGCCAGGACATAACCAAGGTTGCGGCGGAAGAAGCGGTTGCGGTTCTCAGCCTCGATGGCGGTCGTGAATTTGGTCCCGAGAACGGCAACAGCCTGGCCGTGCTCGCTGTCAATGACCAAGCTGCCACCCTTCGCCTTTAACCGGACGATGATGGCGCGTTCTCCCGCCGGCAGCGGTGTACTGCCTTCGGGATCTTTTCCGGTCGTTTTTAGCGTCAGGGCGCCGCCGCTATTGTCCAGGCGGATGAGGCCCCGCACAGCAAGCGACAGCGCCGCCGCGGTTAACGCGCGCCATTTGTTGCGCCAGAAACCCCAGTCGTGGATGTAGTTGGCCAGCGCAGGCGAGATCCCCGGCGGCGGATGAAACAGCGGGATGATGGCACCGCCTTTGGGATCGCGTCCGACCGCTTCCCACGCGGCGAAATAGTAGCCGAGCACGACAAGCAAGCCGATGCCGCCGAAAATCCAGGCTCGATTGTCGGAAAGGCGATACCAAAGCAGCTGCGATTCGGTCGGGGGATCAACTGCGTCCGAGGGAAGCTCGGCGACAGCGGTGAGGCCCTCGCCCGGCGCCAGCCGCCGCGTAGTCCTCACCATCAAGGCGCCTGAGGTGTCGGTCGTGGCGCGCCAATCGATTCCGCGCGCGCCGAGCCGTCCCGTATAGGCGGTCCAGCGCACGGGGCGGGCGCCATCGGCGAGCTCGAGATTGTAGTTGACCTGCAAAATCGGGAAATTCCAGAAATTGCCGGTGACGTTCCAGTTCAGTTCCGGCCTGCCGTCGAACCAGCGGACCTGCCGCCCGGTCCGGTAGCGAAAGACATAAGTGTGCTCGCCACGCGAAACGTCGGCGTCCTTGCTGCCGGCGTAAATACGAATGACGCCGTGCTGCTGGGTGGTGGAATATCTCTCGGGCCTGCCGTCCCGCTCGACACCCAGCAGCTTGAAGTCCACCTCCCGCACCTTTCCGTCCGCATCTTTGAAGGTCAGCGGGAAGTCGCGGTAGATGCCGTGCCTGATCTCGCGCCCCTCCGCCTGAACGCGAATGGCCTCGGTGACGGTCAGTTCGCCGTCTTTGGCAACGCGCACGCTTGAGTCGAAGGAGTGAATGACTTCCGCAGCAAAGGCGGACGTGGCGCCGCCCAACAGCAACGGAAAAAGCACCGGCCAGACCCGAAGAAGTTTCGACGCGGCGGGCCCGAGGTGTCTCATCGTCAGCGCCGTCCGTCAGCGAGCCCGCCTGGGCAACGCAACCTGCGGCACATCGCGCTCGGCTGCGTCCGACAACTCAAAATAATCGCGCGGCCCGAAACCTAAGGCTCCGGCGACCAGGTTGCCAGGGAACGATTGCACCAGAACATTCTGATTTCGCACCGTCCCGTTGTAGTAACGGCGCGCCATCTGCAGCTCGTCCTCGAGGTTGCTCAGCTCGCGCTGCAATTCGAGGAAATTGGCACTGGCCTTGAGTGCGGGATAGTTCTCGGCCAGCGCGACGAGCTTGCCGATCGCGCCCGTCAGGGCTCGCTCCGCCTGCGCACGGCCGGCGACGTCATCGGCGGGAACCTCGCGGGCGGCATTACGCAACCGCGTCACCTCTTCGAGGACCGACCGCTCATGCGTGGCGTAGCCTTTGACGGACTCGACCAGGTTCGGAACGAGCTCGGAGCGCCGCTTGAGCTGGACATCGATGCCGCTCCAGGCCTCGTTTGCCATCTGGCGCGCGCGAGCCAGGCTGTTGAATATGATGATTGCGTAAAGAACGACCGCCGCCGCGATGAAAACGATGGCCCAAAACAGCATGATTGCTCGGCGCCCCCGTGCCGGATCAATTATTTATAGCGATCAATTACGCGCGCCAACGCGTACTCGCTGCGATGTGCACCGCTAATCCTATGATGCCCCACCGCCCTCGGTCGCCAGCCACGCCTCGCCGCACGCCTTGGCAAGCTCACGCACACGCAAGATGTAGCTCTGCCGCTCGGTTACCGAGATGACCCCGCGCGCATCGAGAAGATTGAAGACGTGGCTCGCCTTGATGCACTGGTCGTAGGCCGGCAGCGCCATCAGGTGGCGCTCCTTCTTGCCGCTGGCCCAACCCGCGGCGAGATATTTTTTACAGGCCGTCTCCGCCATCTTGAACTGCTCGAACAGCATGGCGGTGTCGGCAAATTCGAAATTGTGCCGCGAATATTCCTGTTCGGCCTGCAGGAAGACGTCGCCATAGGTGACTTTCCTGTCATCGTCGCGGCCGTTGAAGTTAAGCGCAAACACGTTGTCGACGCCCTGCACGTACATCGCGAGCCGCTCGAGCCCGTAGGTGAGCTCGCCCGCGACCGGCGCGCATTCGAACCCCGCGACCTGCTGGAAGTAGGTGAATTGCGACACCTCCATTCCGTCGCACCAGCA
This sequence comes from Pseudolabrys sp., assembly GCA_035701845.1. Classification (GTDB taxonomy): domain Bacteria; phylum Pseudomonadota; class Alphaproteobacteria; order Rhizobiales; family Xanthobacteraceae; genus Pseudolabrys. Next base: position 16,346 of record DASSRJ010000084.1, read on the forward strand.
CTCCCAGCCGAGCCCCCAGGCGCCGAGCGTCGGGCTTTCCCAGTCATCTTCGACAAAACGGATGTCGTGGATCTTGGGGTCGATACCGATCGCCTTGAGCGAGCTGAGATAGAGATCCTGAATATCCGGCGGTGACGGCTTCAGGATCACCTGGAACTGGTAATAGTGCTGAAGCCGGTTTGGATTTTCGCCGTAGCGGCCATCCTTCGGGCGACGTGAGGGCTGTACGTAGGCGGCGTTCCACGGTTTCGGGCCGAGCGCGCGCAGCGTGGTCGCCGGATGAAACGTGCCCGCTCCCACTTCCATGTCGTAAGGCTGCAGGATCACACAGCCCCAGTTTGCCCAGTACTGCTGCAGCGCAAGAATGAGCCCCTGGAAAGACCGGGACGGGTCCAGGTTGTCTGGATGCGTGCGCTCGCTGGCACGAAGTTTGGCTTCAGCCATCGGATGGAAACTGATTCTTAAGCACAGGAAGAGATTCGACCCTAGAGGCGGCCCCAAAGAGGGTCAAGTCGAGGCGAGTTTACGTGCCGTTGAAGGAGCGGCTGCTACCCACGCGACCTGAATGGGGGATCGTAGGGGAAACCGCCTTGCTCGAGTTTCAGATTATCGGGTGGGTTCTGATCGTGCTGTTCTTCACGGCCATGATCGGCGGCCATCGTAGCGTCACCAATCGCCATCTCGATTAGGCCGGCAGAGCCGATCGTCAGAGCCGATACTCGCCGGTCGTCGGATCGCGGCGCAAGGTCGGACGCTTCTCCGCATCCGTAATCTTCGCCTTCACGCGTCTTGCCTGCTCGAGCTCTTCGTTGATGCGGCGCGCTTCCTTGACGGCCCAATTCACGACCATCGCGCCGCCCAAAGCGGCGAGCGACCATTTGACGATCGGCGACAACAAAAACGACGGCATGGCGAGCTCCGGTCAACGCGACGCCGCAACCTCGGGCGCGAAGGCGGCAATTTCGGGGCAACTGCTCCTTTAACCACGAGACAATAACGCAGGCCGGGCGTCAATCCGACAGAAAAGCCCGGCGGATGGGCTAGGCTTTTCCAGGGCTAATTCGGCAGGCGCCGCGACGAAAGGCCGCCCGGCCTCCCAAGGGGATGCATGAGCAACCCAACAAAATTGTTCGGAAACGGACCGGAAAATTACAGTCCGTACCGGCTCCATATCGCGCGTACTTCAAGCGCCGATATCAGGTCGTCGGCAAGACCGGGATGGCGCGCGATCGCGTCCGCAAAATTGACGCCAGGCAGCCGCCGTCCGATCAGCGAGCGTTCGGCGGAGATGAGAGGTGTGTAAACCTTTTCGCCAAAGCGCTCGCGCAAGGTCGAACGCAGATCGCCCATGCGATCGGCCAGTCCGAGCTCAATCGCTTTGTCTGCCGTCCAGAATTCTCCCGAAAACAGCGCCTTGTCCGAGCCGTTGAGCTTGCCACCACGGCGCGCCTTCACGAGCGCGATGAAGTGCTCATGGATGTCCTTCTGGATCGCCTTGATGCGTTTCACATCGTCGGGCTTTTCCGGAAGGAAAGGGTCGAGCATGACCTTGCGGTCGCCGGACGTGTAGAGCCTGCGTTCGATGCCGAGCTTGTCCATCAGTCCGGTGAAGCCGAACGTCCCGCCGACCACGCCGATCGATCCGACGATCGAATACTGGTCGCAGATGATTTCGTCGGCAGCACAGGCCAGCATATAGCCGCCGGAAGCGCCGACATCTTCGACGAAAGCCAGCACCGGAATGTGCTTTTCATCGGCCAATTGCCGGATGCGGCGATAGATCAGGTGCGATTGCGCGGGCGAGCCGCCCGGGGAATTTATGACGAGCGCAACGGCACGGGCACGCGGCATCCCAAAAGCGCGCTCCAATGTCCGCGCAACCGTTGACAGAAGGAGTCCCGGCCGCAACGGCGTAACCACGCCGATGATACCGCTGATCCGCACGACCGGAACAACGGGGATATCGCTACGGAAGCGGCGCGGTACCAGCCGGGCGAGCCATTGGATCATGCGTTTTCCTGGATTGTCCGAGGGGGCATCGCGGAACCTGCCATACCACTCAGATAGGTAACTGCCACCCGTTTAGTCAAAGGCTGCCGCCCGGCCTGCATCCAAAGTACATGGCATTGCCTGTTTTTTAACTTTGGAATGCTTTTTGCACCCCGGTTGGGGTGCCGCGCGGTGTGGCGCATTGAATGGGATGCCCGATGGAGCCCAAGATCGCGGTTTTCTTTGTTCTGATTACCAGCGTGATCGGGCTTTCGCACCTGAACGAAGAGGTTGTGGGCCGAATGCGGCGCCAATTCAGCAAGGGTCGCTGGCGCGAAATTCTGCCGCGGCGGCGCGGAGTTTAGGCAACCTCACGCTTCTGCCATCTGCAGGGTTCTTCCGTCGCGCATGATTGCCTCCGCAACGGGGGTCGGCCGGCCTTCTTCATCGTTGAGAATGAGCGGAGGATAGGCCTTCCGCGAAATACCGCCTCCTTTCGCGGCACGCACCAGCACGCGGATCGGAGCGGCATCCTCCCGGGGATGCACGGGCAGCACTGCGATTGCGCCGAACACAGGCTGCAATGTTTCGATGACTTCGTCCAAAGCGTCGGCGCGCCATATCAGGACCAGCACGCCATTTGTCTTCAGAAGCCAGGCCGCGCTGGCGACCCAACGCCTGAGCAAGCCGGCCTCGCCGGAATGCGCCAGCTTCCGGCCCGGATCAGGAGAGACATTGTGTCGGCGCGCATCATGAAACGGCGGGTTCATCAGAACCCGGTCGAAATTTTCCGGTGAGAGGCCCGCCGCCTTCAGGCTGTCGATGCTTTCGGCATCGGCATCGACCACCCGAACACGATCTTCCAGTTTGTTGAGGCGCGCATTGTGTCTCGCCAACGCACAAAGTGCGGGGTCGATCTCGACAAGCGTCACCTTCAACCCCGGAACGCGCCCGGCAATCGCAAAAGCGGCAGCACCTACGCCGGCACCAAGCTCGACCGCGCGCTCGGTCGCCCGCGCGCATGTGGCGGCAGAGAGCAAGATGGCGTCATGGCCAACGCGATGACCGCGCAGCGGCTGGCGCACGCGAAGCCTGCCGCCAAGAATCGCGTCTTCGCTGGTCTCGCTGTCAGTCGTCATAGGGACGCAGCTCGTGACCAAGGCCGGCTTCCTGCAAAAGCTTGCGCGCACGAAGCTCATGGTCCTCCGCGACAAGCACGCGGCGTGGCAGCACGCCGAGCGATCCCTCGAGCACGCTCATGTTCTGGTCAAAGACCAACGGCCGGATACCGGCGCTTTCCAGCAGCGCAACGACCGCCGACACCAGGACTGCGTCATTCGTACGGATCAATTCACGCATGCGACTTCTGTGTGCCTCAGGAACGGAAGATCCGCGGGATGCGAGGTGTTGTCTGTGTCGCAGTCACGGCGACTTTTGCCCACTGCACCTCGCATCAAATTTGCGGTAGGAGCCAATCTACCGCACTTGCCGCACGAGCATAGCATTCCTATGCTCAGGTTTTCTCACTGCCGGGAGATATGTTTTGGCCGTTGTCCTTCCCTTTGAAAGTCCGAACCCGGCCTCACTCAATCGTCTTGTCGAACTGGTCGCGCCGGACATGGAGCGTGTCAACACAACCATTCTGGCGCGCACCGGCTCCGAAGTGGCAATGATCCCGGAGGTGGCCAACCATCTTATTGCCTCCGGAGGCAAGCGGTTGCGCCCAATGCTGACCCTCGCCATGGCAAGGCTCGCAGGCTATTCCGGCGACGGCCACATCAAGCTCGCTGCGGCGGTTGAATTCATGCACACGGCGACGCTGCTGCACGACGACGTTGTTGACGAGAGCAACATGCGGCGCGGCAAAGTCGCTGCCCGCATGCTGTGGGGCAATGAAGCAAGCGTGCTCGTGGGTGATTTTCTTCTCGGCCAGGCATTCAAGATGATGGTCGAGGTCGCCGACCTGCATGCGCTAGAAATCCTCTCGTCGGCGGCCGCCGTGATCGCGGAAGGCGAAGTGATGCAGCTCGGCACGGCGAAGAACACGGCCACCAACGAAGACGAGTACCTGTCGGTAATCCGGGCGAAGACCGCCGAGCTTTTCGCGGCCGCCTGCGAAGTCGGACCGGCGCTGGCTTCGAAAGAAAAGGCCGAATTGGCAGCGTGCCGATCGTTCGGCATGAATCTCGGCATCGCATTTCAGCTCATTGACGATGCGCTGGACTACGGCGGCAAGTCCGCCAAGCTCGGCAAGAATGTCGGGGACGATTTCCGCGAGGGCAAGATTACGTTGCCGGTTGTCCTGTCGTTTCGCCGCGGCACCGAAAGCGAGCGCAAATTCTGGAATCGGACGCTGGGCGACGGTGACATCCGCGAGGGCGATCTCGACCATGCCCTTTCATTGATGGCAAAGCATCATGCGATCGAGGATACCGTCGGGCGCGCCCGGCACTACGGAGCGATCGCCACCGACGCGCTCGCCCTGGTGCCATCGTCGGATATCAAGTCGGCGCTGGAAGAAGCGGTCGCATTCTGCATCGGCCGCGCGCACTGACGCCCGCTTTCTATAGCGGCGAATATCCCGTTCCCGGATCGCGCATCAGCTGCAGCCGGATGCTGGGGTCGGGATCCTGACCGATGAATCTGCCATAGTTGTAGACCGGTGGTGAACAACCGTTCGGCCGCGGCGCAGGCTGGCCGGGGAGAAGAAAATTCCACGAAAACTGCTGCGGGCGATCGACGCACTGTGCCCGCGCCTTTTTTGTTCGCGCGAGCGCGGGAGAGGCAGCGATGGAGAGCACCACAATGGAGGCGATCGCCAGATGAATCTTCATCGTTCACTCCGCATTTCGCCGGATCGTCGGCGGGTTGCCAACCGTTTCGCGCAAAACCGGCGAATTCATGTTTTTTCTGACACCGCCCCGATCGAGGCTGCCTGAACCCACCAATTCCCGTGCTCGGTTCCGAGCCGTCGTGCTGCCGCTTCCGCCTCGCCGCGAGACCCGAACAAGGCAAAACATGTCGCGCCCGATCCGGACATCCTGACGAGCGCGCTCCCCGGCGCGCTGCGCAGAGCCGCCAGGACGTCCCCGACAACCGGTGCACATGCCGTTGCCGCGTCCGTCAGGTCATTGCCCTGCTGTTTGAGAAATTCAATCAATGCGCTGCCGTTCGCCGGCACGCCGGCGAGGCCGGATCCCGCGTGCGCGCTCTTGAATTTTCCAAACACCTCGCGCGTCACCAACGCGACGCCGGGATTGACCAGAACCGCCGGGATGGACGGCAGATCGAGCGGCGCCGACAGTACTTCGCCGATGCCGCGCATGATGCGCGGCCGCGAATCCACGCAGACCGGCACGTCGGCGCCGACCGCCTGCGCCGCGGCCATCAGGCGGGAATCGTCGAGCGCAATTCCGTTCGCTCTCGCCAGCAACCTGAGCGCTGCCGCAGCGTCCGCCGAGCCGCCGCCAATGCCAGCGGCAACCGGGAGATATTTTTCAAGGCGAAATCGCCCGCCTTTCAGGCCGGACACGCGCCGGCGCAGTTCGGCGAGCGACTTGAGAACGAGATTGTCGTCAATCGGCCCGCTCTTGCCTGCGAACGGGCCGGACATCTCCAGGCCGTCGGCCGGTCCCGGTTCAAGCGTCACCGTGTCGGCAACGTCGGCAAAGGCGACCAGGCTTTCGAGCTCATGATAGCCGTCGGTGCGCCGGCCGAGCACGCGTAGAGTAAGGTTGATTTTGGCGAATGCCCTTTCGGACAGCGGCGTGCTCACGCAAGAAGCCTGTCGCTGCGCATCAACTAGCCGCCGTCGCCGCTCTTCTTGCCGGCCTTTGCCTGCGAGGATGTTTCCTCCGGCAGGCCGTCCTTCAGTTTTTCCTCGATCTTCGGAAGCTCTTCGGGATCCGGCTTGAGATCACGTGCGTGTGCCCACTGAAATTTGGCTTCGAGCACGCGGCCGACCCGCCAGTAGGCATCACCAAGGTGGTCGTTGATGGTCGGATCTTCCGGCTTGAGCTCGATCGCGCGCTCAAGCTGCTTGGTCGCTTCCTCGTAATTGCCGATGCGATAGTAAGCCCAGCCGAGGGAATCGACGATGTAGCCGTCATCCGGACGCTGCTGGACCGCCTTCTTGATCATTTCCATTCCCTCGTCCAGGTTCACGCCCTGGTCGATCCAGGAATAACCAAGATAATTGAGCACGTGCGGCTGATCGGGATACAGCGTGAGCGCCTTCTTGAGATCAGCCTCCGCCTTCGGCCACTGCTTTGATCGCTCGTAGCAGATGCCGCGGAAATAGAAGAGCACCCAGTTCGACTTTTCGGGATTGGGGACGTTGGCGACGCCCTTCGAATACACGTTCGCGCATTCCGCAAATTTCTTGTGCCCACGCAGGACGTTTCCGAGCGCCATGATGGCTTCCATGTCATCAGGACGCTGCTTGATCAGAGCCTCGAGATGTTTCTGCGCTTCGTCGGCGCGGTCGAGGCTGTCGAGGTTAGCGGCCATTTGGATGGCCGCGTTCCGATGCAGCGGCGAATTGGCCGGCACACGCTCATAGACCCTGATCGCCAATTCCGGCTTCTTGAGCGATTCATAAAGATCAGCAAGCGACAGCAGCGCCAATGGATGACTGGGCACAAGGAAGAGCGATAGCTGCAGATAAACGAGACCGAGGTCTTCTCCGCCGCGGCGTCCCAGCGAGGCGCCGAGCCCGTACAAAGCCTCACCGGCTCCGGCCTGCACGTTCGGCACAAGCGGCGGCAGCTTTTCGCCGGCCTTGAGCTTGGCCATCGCTTCGACGACAAGGGGATGACGCGGCAGCGACTTGTCGAACGTCTCGAAAATCGTCAACGCTTCTTTCGGCGAGCGGTTGCGCGAGACCCAGCTGCCATAGGCTTCGACCACGCGCAGCGCCGTCGCGTCGAGCTTGTAGGCATGTTCGAAACGCTTGCCGGCTTCCTTCTGGTTGCCCGCCAGATCGTAGATCAGGCCCGCGTGGAGATCTTTGAAGATTGCATACCAATCCGGCCCGGCGAGACGGTCGATCGCAGCTATGGCGCCTTTGGAATCGTTGCCGCCATACATGCTCCAGGCCGACAGCAATGTCGCGGTGAGGTCGGTGATCGGTCCACGGACAGACTGGGCGAGATCGCGGCGCGCTGCCGGATATTGCTTGCGCTTGAGGGCGTGCACGCCGAGTACCAGCCGCGCGACGCGATCGTTCTTATCGGCTTGAACAACGCGCTCGGCATATTTGACGGCTTCATCCACCTCGCCGTCCACAAGGAACGAAAGGAACGCACGGTCAAGCAGCTCGCTGTTGCCGGGGTCGCGTTTGAGCGCCGCCCGATAATAGGCTGCCGCCGCCCTGGCATCGCGTTGCTGGCCGGCATGACGGGCAGCGAGATAGTTGCCCGACGCCGAAATATTGCCAAGTTGCGGCGGACTCGACGCCTGCGCGGCAAGCTCGACGGGTGCTGCAGCGAGAATGGCGGCAAGCGCGCTGCCGGCAACGCAGCGGGCGAGGCTCGAAGACTTCACAGGCTGATGCTCCAATGAGGCGGCCGGTCGCGGATTACGCGCGAACCGCAATGTTGCGCCGAGAATGGCCTTTTTGCGCCGCTCCTGCAAGAACGTGCCTGGCGGCATCGACGAAATCAGCATGAAAGCCATGATGTGGCGTTATCGTGACGTTGCCGGCGGGACCCAATCACATCTTCCGGTATTGCGCCCGTCGGGGGAACCGGCCGGCCTGCGACTCAGTGAGTCGCCCTCGTATCACATGTTCGGGTAATTCGGCCCGCCGCCGCCTTCGGGAGGAACCCAGGTAATGTTCTGGTTGGGGTCCTTGATATCGCATGTTTTACAGTGGACGCAGTTCTGCGCATTGATGACGAATTTCGGCGCACCCGCTTCCTCGACCCACTCGTAGACGCCGGCAGGGCAGTAACGTGCCGAAGGGCCGGCAAACACGTCGAGCTCGGACCTTTTTTGCAGGCCGAGGTCCGCAACATGCAAGTGAACCGGCTGATCTTCTTCGTGGTTGGTGTTGGACAAAAATACCGACGACAGCCGGTCGAAGGCCAGCTTGCCGTCGGGCTTGGGGTAGGAAATCGGGCTGCACTGGGCCGCAGGCTTGAGCGAAGCATAGTCAGGCTTGCCGTGCCCGAGGGTGCCGAACAGCGAAAAGCCGAACGTGTTCGTCCACATGTCGAACCCGCCGAGCGTGATTCCGGCGAGTGTGCCGAACTTCGACCAGAGCGGCTTTGCGTTTCGCACTTTCCAGAGGTCTTTGCCGATGGCGGAGGTCCGCCAGGCGGTCTCATAGTCCGCGAGCTCGTCGTGGCCGCGGCCCGCTGAAAGTGCGGCAGCGGCGGACTCTGCAGCCATCATGCCGGACAGAATGGCGTTATGGCTTCCCTTGATGCGAGGCACGTTCATAAAGCCGGCGTCGCAGCCGATGAGAGCGCCGCCCGGGAAAGACAGTTTGGGCACCGACTGGTAGCCGCCTTCGGTCAAAGCGCGCGCGCCGTAGGCAAGCCGTTTGCCTCCGTCGAACGTCGCGCGCACAAGCGGGTGCATCTTGAAACGCTGGAATTCCTCGAACGGCGAAAGATAGGGATTCGCGTAGTTCAGGTGCAGGACAAACCCGACCGAGACAAGATTGTCGTCAAGGTGATAGAGAAACGAGCCGCCCCCTGTCGAATTATCGAGCGGCCATCCGAAAGTATGTTGCACAAGACCCTTACGGTGCTTCTCCGGCGCAACCTGCCAGAGCTCTTTCAGGCCAAGTCCGAATTTCTGCGGCTCGCTCTCGCTCGCCAGGGCAAATTTCGCCATCAGCTGCTTGGCGAGATTGCCGCGCGCACCCTCGCCAAACAGCGTGTACTTCGCTCGCAATTCCATTCCGCGCGTGAAGCTGTCCTTCGGCTCGCCGTTCTTGGCGACACCCATGTCGCCGGTGGCGATGCCGGCAACAGCACCATTCTCGTCGTAAAGAACCTCGGCCGCGGCAAAGCCCGGATAGATCTCAATGCCAAGTGCCTCGGCCTTGCTCGCCAGCCAGCGGCAGACGCTTCCCAGGGATACGATGAAGTTGCCGTGATTGTTCATCAGCGGCGGCATCATAAAAGTGGGCAGACGTAACGCGCTGCTTGCGGTGAGGTAGTAGAAACGATCGTCCGAAACTTCAGTTTTGATCGGCGTATCCTCCGATCGCCAGTCCGGCAGCAGGCGATCGAGCCCCACCGGATCGATCACGGCGCCTGACAAAATATGCGCGCCGACTTCGGAGCCCTTCTCCACGACAACGACCGAGATTTCGGGATTGACCTGCTTGAGGCGGATCGCCGCCGCCAGCCCGGCAGGCCCGGCGCCGACGATCACAACGTCGAATTCCATTGCCTCTCGGGCGGGCAACTCGGCCATGAATTTCTCCTAAGGCCATTCTCTACTTTTGCACATGAGGCGGCAATCGCGTGACCTCCATGCTAGTGTGCATAAATGGTTCCCGGTCCCGAAAAGGCGGCGCACGATCTCCTCGATTTCTACATCGAGGCGGGTGCCGACGCGCTCGTCGGCGAGGAGCCGGTGGATCGATTTGCGGCAGAGGACGCGGTTTCGACGACGCGCCCCCCCGTTTCGGCCACCGCCCGCATACCGCCTGCAAGAGCCCCTTCACTTATTGCGCCTCCGGCCCCCGATGAAGCGACCATGGCTGCGCGCGATGCCGCAAAGCGCGCGGCTTCGCTCGACGAATTGCATGCCGTGCTCGACAGGTTCGAGGGGTGCGCCCTCAAAGCGACCGCGACCCAGCTGGTCTTCGCGGATGGCAATCCGCAAGCTCGGCTGATGTTCGTCGGCGAGGCGCCGGGACGCGATGAGGACATCGAGGGCCTGCCCTTCGTCGGCCGTTCAGGCAAGCTTCTCGACCGGATGCTGGCGGCGATCGGCCTCGATCGCACGTCGGTTTACATCGCCAATATCGTGCCTTGGAGGCCTCCGGGCAATCGCACGCCAACCCCGCAAGAGTCGCAGATCTGCCTGCCTTTCATTTCACGCCAGATCGAACTGGCCGATCCGGACATTCTGGTCTGCCTCGGCGGACCGTCGGCGCAAACTCTGCTCGGCATCAAGGAAGGCATCACCAAGACGCGCGGGCGCTGGTTCACCTTCGACACCGGCAAGCGCGAGATTCGCGCCATGCCGACATTTCACCCGGCGTTCCTTTTGCGCAGCCCGCTGCAGAAGCGCTTCGCCTGGCGCGACTTCCTGGCGATCAGGAAAGCGCTCGGCTAGCCGGCCACCGCGAATTTGATAGCGAACAGCACCGCCAGCACCATTACCGCCGGCGACGCATCGCGCGCCTTGCCCGAGATGATCTTGCAGAGCGCATACGTGATGAAGCCGAGGCCGATGCCGGTTGCGATCGAGTATGTCAGCGGCATGGTGATCGCAGTGACGACGGCCGGCGCATATTCCGTGATGTCCTCCCAGTCGATCTCGGCCAGCCCGCGCGCCATCACGCAGGCGACGTAGAGCAAGGCCGCCGCCGAAGCGTAGGCGGGGATCATTCCCGCGAGCGGGGCAAAAAACAGCGCCAGCAGGAAGAACAGTCCGACGAAAGCCGCCGTCAGTCCGGTGCGTCCTCCGGCGGACACGCCGGCCGCGCTCTCAATATAGCTTGTGGTCGTCGACGTGCCGATCACCGCGCCAAACATCGCCGCGAAGCTGTCGGATATCAGTGCCTCTTTCATGCGCGCGAGCTTGCCGTTCTTCATCAGCCCCGTGCGGTGCGTGACGCCGATCAGCGTGCCGGCGTTGTCGAATACGTCGATGAACAGGATTGAAAACACGACGATCAGAAACGTGAGCTCCCACAGTCGCGAAAAATCAAGTTGCAGGAGCGTCGGCGCAATTGACGGCGGCATCGAGACGACGCCGGTGAATTTCGCCAGTCCCAATGGCAGGCCAATGACTGTCGCCACAAGAATTCCGATCAGCGTGCCGCCGAGGACGCGTCGGAAATTAAGCGCAGCAATCAGCACGAAGCCAAGCAGCATCAGTGCCGCTTCCGGGTTTCTCAGATCACCAAGCGTGACCAAAGTCGCCGGGTGATCGACCACGACCTTGGCTTCCTCGAGCGCAATGATGCCGAGAAACAGGCCGACGCCCGCCGACACGGCAAGCTTCAGGTTCTGCGGGATCGAGTCGATGACGTATTGCCGGATACGGAATACGGAGATCAGGAAGAACAGCACGCCCGAGCAGAACACGGCCGCGAGCGCCTGCTGCCATGTGTACTTGTAGGTCAGCACCACCGTGAAGGCGAAAAAGGCGTTGATGCCCATGCCCGGCGCCAGCGCGATCGGGTAGTTGGCATAGAGCGCCATCACCAAAGTGCTGACCGCCGCCGCAACGCAGGTCGCAACGAAGACCGCACCCTGATCCATTCCGGCCTTGCCGAGAATGATGGGGTTGACGAAGACGATGTACACCATCGTCAGGAACGTGGTCACGCCGGCAATGAATTCGGTGCGGACGTCGGTGCCCTGCTGCGTAAGGCCAAAGTAGCGGTCCAGCACGGCGGCGAAATGAGCCTCGGTCTTTGTGTTTGCTCTTTTGGCCATGTCCCCCTCCCGGCAATCGCCCGGAGCAAGCCTAACGCGCCCGCATCCGGCCCGTCAGAAGCGTTTCAGACGCTGTGGATAGCTTGGACGCAACCTTTCTCCGCTTCGATTTATCGCACGATTGGAACGTAATGGGCTCGCCACGATTTACCGCTCGCGCTTATACTTCCATGAGGGACATCCGGTCGGAGGGTGCAATGGATTTTGATCCTGTCCTGCTGGCCCGCCTGCAATTCGCCTTCACGATCATCTTCCACATCATTTTCCCGAGCTTCACGATCGGGCTGTCGGCTTATCTCGCGACCCTCGGCGTGCTGTGGCTGCGCAGCGGTAATGACCGCTACCAGCACCTGATGCGATTCTGGACGAGGATTTTCGCCGTGTCGTTTGCGATGGGCGTCGTGTCCGGAATCGTCCTCTCGTACCAGATCGGCACAAACTGGAGCCGCTTCTCGGTTACGGCCGGCAACGTGCTGGGACCGCTGCTCGGCTATGAGGTGCTGGCCGCATTTTTTCTCGAGGCAACGTTCCTCGGAGTTTTGCTGTTCGGGTTCAATCGTGTGCCGCCCTGGCTTTACGTCATGTCGGCAGCAGTCGTCGCAACGGGCACGGCAATCTCGGCGTTCTGGATCTTGTCCGCCAACAGCTGGATGCAAACACCGACGGGCCACGAAATGCGCGATGGCATCGCCTACCCGGCCGATTGGCTGAAGATCATCTTCAATCCGAGCTTTCCATACCGGTTCGCGCATATGCTCAACGCGGCCTATCTCACAACTGGGTTTGTCGTGCTGGCGGTTGGCGCACGCTATCTCGTGGCCGGACGCCACATCGAAGAAGGCCGCACCATGCTCCGCATGGCGATCGGCCTGACCGCGGTCCTGGCGCCCCTGCAACTGGTGATCGGTGACCAGCACGGGCTCAACACGCTCGAACACCAGCCGATCAAAGTGGCGGCGATGGAAGCGCACTGGGACGGAAACAAACCGGGCGACTTTCACATCTTCGCGTGGCCCGACGAGACGGCGGGAGTGAACCACTTCGAATTGTCGATCCCGAAGGCGGCATCGCTCGTTTTGACCCACCGAATGAATGGATTGTTTCCGGGGCTCAACAGCGTGCCGGCTTCGGATCGCCCGCCGGTGAAGATTGTTTTCTTCGCGTTCCGCATCATGCTGGCGATCGGATTTTTCATGATCGCCGCTGCCCTGTTTGGCGCCTTCCTGTGGTGGCGTGGCACGCTGTTCGAGACACGCTGGTACCTGCGCGTGATGGCACATAGCTGGTGGATCGGCTTTGTGGGGGTGATCTCGGGCTGGATCGTGACCGAGTGCGGTCGCCAGCCCTGGATCGTGCATGGAATCCTTCGCACCGCGGACGCGACATCGCCCGTCCCGGGCGCGACCATCGCGGGCACGTTGGCTCTTTTCGTTCTGGCATATGGCGTCGTGTTCTGGTTCGGCATTTACTACATCAACCGGCTGATTGCGCAGGGACCACGTCAGGTCGCGGCAGAGACCGGGCATTTCTCGCCGAGTCCGATTTCGGCCGCGCAGGACGCCGGCCGCGAAGCATTGCAACGTTGATGGGAGCGAGACCATGGAATGGTATCTCCCGCTGATCTGGGCCGCCGTGATCGGCATCGCCGTCGTCATGTACGTGCTTCTCGATGGTTTCGACCTCGGCATCGGCATCCTGTTTCCGTTCGCGGAAAATGAGAGCGAACGCGACCAGATGACACGCTCGATTGCGCCCTACTGGGACGGCAATGAGACGTGGCTGGTGCTCGGCGGCGCGGGATTGTTCGTCGCTTTTCCGAGAGCCTATGCGGTCATCATGCCGGCCTTCTACATACCGGTCATCGTGATGCTGCTGGCGCTGGTCTTTCGCGGCATTGCCTTTGAATTCCGTCATGTTTCGCGCAGCAAGACAGGCTGGAACATCGCTTTTGCGGCGGGGTCGACGCTCGCAACTTTCGCACAGGGCGTCATTCTTGGCCGGCTAATCCAGGGGATCCCGGTAAAAGATGGTGCTTTCAGCGGCGGCTCGTTCGATTGGGCAACGCCATTTGCATTGGTCTGCGGGCTTTCGCTCATCGCCGGTTACGGCTTGCTTGGCGCAACGTGGCTTGTGATGAAAACCGAAGGCCCGGTCGCCGAAAAGGCGCGGGCCCATGCCAAGACGCTGCTGATGGCGGTGCTCGCATCCATGATTGTCGTAAGTTTGTGGACACCGCTCACCGAACCCCGCGTCGCAGCGCGCTGGTTCTCGTTGCCGAACTTTTATTTCCTGTGGCCGGTGCCCGTCGTCACCGCAGTGGTTGCCTATCTTGAATGGCGCTGGCTCGAGGCGCGGCGCGACGTTTCGCCGTTCCTGGCGACAATGGCCCTGTTCCTGCTCGGCTATCTCGGCCTTGTGATCTCGAATTTTCCCTATCTGGTGCCGCCATCCCTCACCGTCTGGGACACCGCAGCCGTTCCCGCCAGCCAGATCTTCATGCTGTTAGGGACCTTGCTGCTGCTGCCGATCGTGATCGGCTACATCGTGTTCATCTACTGGCTGTTCCGCGGCAAGGTCCGCGAGGGCGAGAGCTATCACTGAGGCGCCGGCGGCCGCAGCATCGACCAGCCAAGGCGGATGAGCGGCAAAACACCCTGCACCGTGCGTGGGAATGAGCGCGGCACTTCGGTTACCAGGTCGGGAAACTGTGCCTTGAGCGTCGCAGGAGGCGTGCCGGTATTGTCGGCAGCCGGCCAGACGAGGATGCCGCCGTGCGTGCGGAAGTCCGCGGGGGAGGTCCAGGGGCTGCGGTGCGGCGCCCACGCAAAATAAACGTGCGGTCGGCTCGGCGCAGCGATTGCGATCAGCGGCGCAAGCCGCGGATCACCGCTCAGATACATCAGTGGCTTGCCGGTACGGCGCTGAAAAATGTCTCCGTAGAATTGCCCTTCCGCACTGGCCGGCTGCATGATTTTGAGATCGATGCCGACGATCCAGGGCGAGATCGCAAGGCCGATCACCACCAAAGCCGGCGGCACAAACAGCAGGCCGAACCAGGCCGACGACACCAATCGTTCGCGATAGAGCAGGATCTTGTCGCCAGCGGCGAGAACGACGGCAAGCCCTGAAAGCACGACGATCGGCGTAATGCGGTCCAACGGGCCGAGACGGTTGCTGACAAAGACAACCCCAATGGCAACCAAGGCAGGCGCGATGGCAAATATGTAGACGAAGGCACGCGCCAGCGGCTCAACCGGATGACGCTCGATCTCTGGAGCGCGCTCGCGGGGATGACGCGGCCACCCGCTTGCCAGCGTGACGAGAAGCGCGAGCCCGAGATGCGTGAGGAGCAGCACGGCGAAGAGCCAAAGCCCCGGCGTCAGTCGCCCGGTAGCGCCAACGCTCTCATCGAAGCCCTCCAAAACCAGCGAACGATTTCCGCTCAGCCAGAGCGCATGCGGGAACACGACGAGAAACAGAAGGACCAGCGCGATCCACGGTTCGGGATGAAATAGGGATGCCCGGCCGCGCGGCGTCAACGGCGTGAAGATGACGAACAGCGCAAAAAGGATCAGCCCTGCGTAGCTTGCGAGCACAAGCAGGCCAAGAACAAGCGCAAGCAGAAACCAGTAGCCGCGACGCCGCTCGCCGAGGGCCCGCCAATAGTACAGCAGTGCCAGGGCCCACAGAGGCGCGGCAAGAATCGCCGGTCCGAAGTCCGGGCTCGGCACCGAGAATGCGGCGATCCCGACCATCAGCAGCACGGCGAGAACCGCGTGACGTATGCCGACGATCGCACAGCCGAGCTTGAACACCGCCCAATAGGCGAGAACGATGCAAGCTTGTGCCAGAGCATAGACTCCGAACGCGCCTGCGATCCGGAAGGCGATTTCGCCGAGCCAAAATGCCAGCGGGGGTCCGAGATAGCTGCCGAGCACGAATTCATGCCCAATGGCCAACAGCATCGGCACTTCGCCAGGCGGCGCGCTGTAGAACAAGGCCGGAATGAATGTCCATAACGCCGCTTGCGTCAGCGCAATGGTCCAGAACACGACCGCGGGGCGCCCGCGTAGAAATTCAATGAGCAGGGAAACGTAATGCATTGGCCCGGGCGGGTGAAAACGGACGGAAGCTTATTTTCGCACACGATCTTATCGGGGATCATGCGCCCGGAGGAATAGAGAAGCCGGGCTAAAGAGGCAACAACTCGGCAATGACCTCGTCCGAGGCCCCGCCAAGTGCCGCAAGTTTGGCGGCGACCGGCGCGAACGACCTGCGGTGGTGGATGGTCGGTCCGAGCCGCGCCAGCGCGGCGAAATGCTCAGGCACGCTGTAACCCATGTGCCGCTCGAAGCCATAGCCGGGATGGGCAAGGCCGAGGCGCATCATCAGCCGGTCGCGCGTCACCTTGGCAACGATCGAGGCGGCCGCGACGGACTGCACCAACGCGTCACCCGACACCACCGTCACGCAATCGCAGCCGCAGTCGATCTTCTGATTTCCATCAACGAAAACCAGTTTCGGCTGCACCGGCAGCGCCTTGACGGCGCGCGCCAGCGCCCAAAGCGAAGCGCGCAGGATATTGTCGCGGTCGATACGCTCGACCGCACCGAAAGCGACCGCGACCTGTGCGCTGGCACAGATCTTTTCGTAGAGTTTCGCGCGCTCTTCGGCATCAAGCTTCTTGGAGTCATTGAGCCCGCGCGGAATGCGATCGGGATCAAGCACAACGGCAGCCGCCACTACCGGTCCGGCGAGCGGACCGCGGCCGACCTCGTCGCAGCCGGCGACCGGCCAGATGCCTTTTTTTAGCGCGCGCCGCTCGCGCCTGAAGGTCGGGCGCAAAACCGGCTCGTCGAGCGGCAGTTGTGGATCAGGCTTGGGCTTTTTTGCCATCGCCGCGATGAGTGCGCCGCGCGCGGATCAAGTCAACCTGAACGTTTTAGCCTGTGAACAGTTTGGACCAGAAAACCCGTTAATCAGGCAGCTGCAGGCGCCCGTCGTCGGTCAGCGGAAAGTGCGGGTTGTAAGCCACCTCCCAGAGGTGACCGTCGAGATCCGAGAAATAGCCGCTGTAACCGCCCCAGAACGCATCCTGCGCGGGCTTGCGGATCACCGCCCCCGCCTCGCCGGCTCGCCTGATCACGACATCGACATCGTGCTCCGAGCGGCAGTTCCACGCCAGCGCGATGCCGCGAAAGCTCTCGGCCATGCTTTCGGACGCAATATTGGCATCGTTCGCAAGTTCGTCGGACGGAAAGACGGCTATCGCGCAGGCTCCGGCCTGGAAAAAGCCGACGCCGTCGGCCGCCAGCGCTTTGCGTCGAAAACCCAAAGTCTCGTAGAACGCGATGCTGCGCTTGAGATTGGCAACACCGAGTGTCACCAGCGAGAGGATTCCCGAAGGCTCGTTCATAATTTCATGATCCGAATAGACTCAGCTGTTCCGTGCCCGGCTTCGGCTTGCGGAAATGTTCGGTTGTCAACTGCGTTCGAGAAACGTTGAGCCCGAGTTTTTCGCAAGCCATCTCGAAGCGGCGGCCGATCATCCAGGCATAGGGACCGGTCCCTTTCATGCGCGTGCCCCAGGTCGAGTCATAGTCCTTGCCGCCGCGCATATCGCGGATTAGCTTGAACACGTGTCGTTGCCGGTCGGGGTAGTTCGCGCTCAGCCATTCGCGAAACAAATCGCGGACCTCGAGCGGGAGGCGCAACAACACGTAACCGGCTTCCTTCACGCCGGCCGTGCGCGCAGCTTCAAGAACGCGCTCGATTTCCATGTCGTTGAGTGCAGGTATCACCGGCGCGACCATCACCGTCGTCGGCACGCCCGCCTGGGTTAGCCGCCGCAGCGTCTCCAAACGCCGCATCGGCGTCGCCGCCCGCGGTTCCATCTTGCGCGCAAGCGTCGCGTCCAGCGTGGTCACCGACAACGCGACCTTTGCCAGGTTACGCTCGGCCATGCGTGCAAGAATGTCGAGGTCGCGCAGCACCAGCGCCGACTTCGTAACGATGCCGACCGGATGCCCTGCACGGTCGAGCACCTCAAGAATGCGCCGCATCACTTTGTAGCGGCGCTCAATCGGTTGGTATGGATCCGTATTCGTACCGATGGCAATCACCTTTGGCTCATAGCCGTCTACCGACAGTTCCTTTTCGAGCAAGTTCGCCGCTTCCGGCTTCACCAGAAGCTTGGATTCGAAATCAAGGCCGGGCGACAGACCGAGAAAAGCGTGCGTCGGCCGCGCAAAGCAGTAGATGCAGCCGTGCTCGCACCCTCTGTAGGGATTGATCGAGCGATCGAAGCCGATGTCCGGCGAGTCATTGCGGGTGACGATCTTCCGCGTTGAGTCCACGGTGACGGTGGTCTTGAAGGGCGGCAGCTCATCGAGCGTCCGCCAGCCATCATCGAACGCCACGCGCGCCAGCGGCTCGTAGCGCCCGGACGCGTTGCTCTGCGCGCCGCGTCCGCGGCGACGTTCGTGTTCAACGACGACACCCAGCAATTCGCTGACGTCGTCATAGGCGCCCGCCGGCGCGGAGGGCAGCTCCCTCACCGGCGGGCGACTTCGGGCTGCGTTTGATCGAGCCATGGGTCCAACCTAACCGCAGAATGTGAACATAACAAGAACAGATTTTGACAGTGCATCACGCCTGTATAATAAGGGCTTTATTAGCCTATATCGTAGCGACCGATGCCATACGCCACATGATATGGTGGCAACGGTATTGACGGGCTGTCGTTCCATGTTGAGTGCGATCATTTCCACGCAAAATTCAGAGCGGACCCTGGTGCCAACGCTCTCAGCGCTCGTGTCGGCGGCCACCGCTGGCTTGCTGGCCGAGGTTGTCGTTGCCGATGGCGGCTCCCGCGACGCCACGGCCGAGGTCGCTGACATCGCTGGCTGCCGGTTCACAAGCTCTAGCGAGGCGCTTGGCATCCGTCTCATGGCCGCCGCCGCAACCGTACGCAGCCCCTGGGTCATGTTTCTGCGCGCCGGGACAGTGCCGCAGCCAGGATGGATCGATGCCGCCGAGCATTTCATGCAGGCGGCGGAGCCAGCGGGCAGTCGAGCAGGCGTATTTCGCATCCCAGGCCCCACCAGCGGTTTGCGCCCAGGCTTCGCAGAGTTTCTCGCAGTTTTTCGCGCCGCGATCGCCCGTGGCCCAAGGCCCGAGCAGGGGCTGCTTATTGCGCGCCGCCTATACGACGCGATCGGCGGGCATTCCGCCGGGGACGATGCCGAAGCCGCCATCTTGCGCCGTCTCGGCCGCAGAAGACTGGCAGTGCTGCCCGCCGGAATCACAATACCGAATAATTGACTTTGTCAACTAATTGGCTGACTTTGCTGCGTCATGGCCAGCCAGCAGACGATCGCGGCCGTCCGCCGCTTCAATCGCTTCTACACGCGGCAGATCGGTGTATTGCGCAAGAATTATCTCGACAGCCCTTACTCGCTCGGCGAAATGCGCGTGCTCTACGAGTTGGCGCAGAACGAAAAGCTGACGGCGAGCGATATCGCACGCGCGCTCGACCTCGATATGGGCTATCTCAGCCGGCTCCTGCGCAACTTCGCGAAACGCGGACTCATCAATCGCAAGACCTCCGCAACCGACGCACGCCGGAGCCATCTCGCTTTGACTGCGCGCGGACGCAAGATGTTCGCGCCGATGGAACAACGCTCGCAGCAATATGCCGCCTCGATGCTTGCCAAGCTTGACGGCACGCAGCAGGAGCAAATCGTTTCGGCCATGAACGCGATTGAAACACTGCTGGCGGGCGCGGCCACAGCAAAAACCGGCGAACGAGCCGCTTACATGTTGCGCGAGCCGCGCGCCGGCGATCTCGGCTGGATCGTGTCACGCCACGCCGAACTTTATCTACGCGAGTACGGCTGGGCGGATCCGTTTGAGGGCCTGTGCGCGCAAATCGTCGCCGATTTCGTCAATAATTTCGATCACAAGCGCGAGCAATGCTGGATCGCCGAGATGAACGGCGAGAATGTCGGCTGTGTCATGCTGGTGAAAGACGATCAGCCCAATGTTGCGCGCCTGCGCCTGCTGCTGGTGGACCCGAAAGCACGCGGACTCGGACTGGGCGCCAGGCTTGTCGATGAGTGCGTGCGCTTTGCGCGAGCCAAAGGTTACGCAAAGGTCACTTTGTGGACGCACAGCGTGCTCGCCGCCGCACGCCATGTCTACGAGGCCGCCGGGTTCAAGCTCACATCGAGCGAGCGCCGCCGCAGCTGGGGCAAGGACGTCGTTGCCGAGTTCTGGGATCTCGAGCTCTAAACTTCAAGACAAGGTTCGTTACGCCGTCGCACCACGAGCGCGGCCAGCAAAAGTGGGTACCGGTTTTGCGTCCGGCCGCGCTCGCCTTGTTACATGAGCACGCAATCCGGGCGGCTAACCGGTGCCCACTTAGCCTGATTGCGTGCGTGCCTTGGGCCGCCGCAAATGCTCGTCGAGCCGCGGCAAGATCTCCACGAAATTGCAGGGCCGGTAGCGGTAATCGAGCTGGTACAGCAGGATTTCGTCCCAGGCATCGCGGCACGCACCTGGCGAACCCGGCAGGCAGAAAACGTAGGTCGCATTGGCGACGCCCGCCGTCGCCCTCGTCTGGATCGCCGATGTGCCGATCTTTCTTTCGCTGACCAGCAGGAACATCGTTGCGAAGCCGTCCATCTTTTTCTCAAACAACGGCTCGACCGCTTCCGGCGTGACGTCACGGCCGGTAAAGCCCGTGCCCCCGGTGGTAATCACGACGTCGATGAATTTGTCGGCGATCCAGGCCTTGACGTGCTGGCGGATCGCCTTGACCTCGTCTTTTACGATTGCGCGTTCGGCCACGACGTGACCCGCTGCACGGATGCGCTCGATCAGCGTCGCGCCGGACTTGTCGTCGCTTGCCTCGCGCGTGTCCGAAACCGTCAAGACCGCAATCTTCAGCGGCACAAATTGTCGACTTTGATCGATACCGGGCATGATTCGTTCCTAAAGCGACGTCGCCGAGAAGGTATTGCAGGCCGACACCCTGCCCTCCTTCAGACCGATCGTGAACCAGCGCTGCCGCTGCGCCGACGAGCCGTGCGTGAAGGCATCAGGTACGACATAACCGCGCGACTGCTGTTGCAGACGGTCGTCGCCGATCGCCGCTGCCGTCTGCAAAGCCGCTTCCACGTCGCCCGGCTCGAGCGAGTTCCAACGCTGATTCGAGTGATGCGCCCAGACACCGGCGAGGCAGTCGGCCTGCAACTCGACTCGCACCTGGATGCGATTCGCTTCGGCGCGACTTCCAACTTCGCGTTGCGCTGCTTGCGCCTTCGGCAGGATGCCAAGCAGGTTCTGCACGTGATGGCCGACCTCGTGCGCAATCACATAGGCTTCCGCAAATTCGCAGGCCTTGCCGCTGCAGCCGCGGAAGCGAACCTGCATGTCACGGAAAAAAGAGGTATCAAGATAAATGCGCCGGTCGTTCGGGCAATAGAACGGGCCCATTGCCGATTGCGCGAAGCCGCAGCCGCCCTGGATCGCTCCTGAATACAGCCGCAATCGCGGCACGCGGTACTGCTGCCCGCTGCTTTTGAAAATTTCGGTCCAGGTATCCTCGGTGTTGCCGAGAACGGCGGCGACGAAGTCGCCCATTTTGTCTTTCGGCGCACCGGCCTGCCGCGGCTGGCTCGGTTCGGAGGGCTGCTGGTAGTGCCTGGTGCTGTTCACCATCTCGGCGCCGCCGATGAGGATGCTCGGATCGATGCCGAGCGCCCAGCCGATCAGGCCAAGCACGACGATTGTTCCGATGCCGAGGCCGCCGCCCCCGACCGGAATACCGATGCCGCCACCGCCACCATAACCACCGTCGTCACCTCGGCTGTCTTCGACGTTGTCGCTGCGGCGGAAATCATCCCAACGCATCGCAATTTCCTCCACCACTTTACCGGATCATCGCCGAACTGCGCGCGCACGTCCAACACCTGCGCGGTATCCGCATAAGCCCAGATCAAATAGGCAGAATTTGCCCAGTTGCGAGCCGCGGCCATAAACCGGTTTTTTACCTTGGACGCTCAAGATGCAGGCCTGTCGGTTGTAGGTCCCGCGTCGCCGACCGCGTCACCTGAGTCAGAGTCCTGAGTCATGGTTGTGTCGCGTCGCGGGGCGCCCAAAAGGGCGCCCCGTGGAGTATCAGAGAGTCCGCAACCGCATCGCGTTCTTGCCGGCGATTGCATCTCCGGAATGGCCAAACTCCCGGCAGCTTCCGTCGATCTCGTTTTCGCCGACCCTCCTTACAATCTCCAGCTCGCGAGCGATCTCAAGCGTCCGGACGATTCGCGTGTCGACGCCGTCGATGACGACTGGGACAAGTTCGCGAGCTTCTCCGCGTACGACGATTTCACGAGGGCCTGGCTCACCGCGTGCCGACGCGTGATGAAACCGGCCGCCACCATCTGGGTTATCGGCTCCTATCACAACATTTTTCGCGTCGGCACGATCATGCAGGATCTCGGCTTCTGGATTCTCAACGATGTGATCTGGCGCAAGTCGAACCCGATGCCGAATTTCCGCGGCCGGCGTTTCACCAACGCACACGAGACATTGATCTGGGCATCGCGCGATGCCGATGCGCGCGGGTACACGTTCAATTACGAGGTGCTCAAAGCCGGCAACGAAGATATCCAGGTGAGGTCGGACTGGACCTTACCGCTTTGCACCGGCGAAGAGCGCCTGAAGGGACGCAACGGCAAGAAGCTGCATCCGACGCAAAAGCCCGAAGCGCTGCTTGCGCGCGTGCTGCTGTCGAGTTCGCGGCCGGACGACCTGGTGCTGGACCCGTTCTGCGGCACCGGCACGACCGGTGCGGTTGCCAAACGCCTCGGGCGGCGTTTCGTCGGCTGCGAGCAGGATCCCAAATATGCAAAGGCGGCTGAGCAACGCATCGGCCGGGTCAAGCCGTTGGAAGCGCCGACAATCGCGCCGTTCGTGACTGCGCGCGAAGCGCCGCGCGTGCCGTTCTCTGCGTTGATTGAGCGTGGCCTCGTTACGCCCGGCGCGCGGCTGGTCGATGTCAAGAAGCGCCACAAGGCGCTGGTGCGCGCCGATGGCGCAGTATCGCTCGACGGTACGGTCGGCTCGATTCACCGCATCGGCGCTTTGGCGCAGGGGCTTGAAGCCTGCAACGGCTGGACCTTCTGGCACGTGGAAACGCCGAAAGGCCTCACACCGATCGATGCCTTCCGCGCGGTCATTCGATCCGAAATGGCCGACGCCGCCGAGTAGGGCTGACTCAAGCGGCTATCACTTCGACAAGAAGTTCGAGCGAACGCCTCGCGAAAGCATCCATATTCGCCAATCGATCGGCGTTGCCGGTGCGCAATGTGATCGAACGCTCGGTCGGGCCGGCGGCCGCCAGGCAGGTGTGCCCCGCAGGATCGCCGTAGCGGTTGCCGGACGGACCGGTCGCGCCGGTTTCGCCGAAGCCCCATGTTGCACCGTGGCGCTCACGCACACGCCGGGCAATCAGCAGCGAATAGTCTTCGGTCGCAGGGCGCAGGCCCTGCATCTCTGCGTCGCCGATGCCGAGCAGCGCGGCACGCGCGGACTTGGTGTAGACAACCGCACCACCAAGAAAATAGGCAGAGGCCCCGGGCACAGCGAGCAAGGCCGCAGCGACAAGACCTCCGGTCGACGATTCCGCGAGCGCGATCGTCTGCTTGCGCTCGATCAGGCGCGCGGCGATTTTTTCCGCGAGCGGCAACAGCGTTTTCATAGATCGCCGCGTCCGAGCTGGCAGAGCACGCGAAACACGCCCAGCTCGGCTGCAGGAAATTGCCATGACAGCCGCGCACCGAGCGTCTCCGCGTCGGACCGGTGCAGCGTATCGATCATCAGACAGGCTTTGATCTTTTTGTCGCCGCCGCGCAGTTTCTCCTCCATCGATACCGGCATGCCGACGGTGTCGAGCGCAAGCCAGATTTCGCCGCCGGCGATATTCGTGTCCCGCACCAGATCATCCAGCGTCGCCGTAAGTGCACCGGCGTCCGGTGTTTCGCCGAAGCGCGCCGTCACTGCAAAGGCGCCGCGAAATGCGCCGCGCCGGACGGTGCGTCGGCATACCGTGCGGTTCATGTTGAGGAACACCTCGGACATGATCCGCTTGGTCATCGGCGTCGGATTGTCGAGCCGCTCGAGATAGGGCTTCGAGGTCAGCACATCGGAGGACTCGACAAGATAAAAATTGAAATACCCGGCACTGCCCGAAATTGCCTGATGCCGGCGGCCGAACAGAAACCCCGGAACGGCGAGGCGCTCTTCCAGATGTTCGCCCTGGAACCAGGCGTTGAATTCGTCCTCGCGGCCGGCGCGGCAGTCGTTAAAGATCGCGAGGATTCCAGGCTGCGCAGCCGCCATCGCTATTTCGCCGCAACCACCATGATCTCGACCTTGTAGTCGGGCGAGGCGAGCCCGGCCTGCACCGTCGCGCGCGCCGGCGTATTGCCCGGTGCCACCCAGGCGTCCCAGACCGAATTCATCTCGGCGAACTCCGCCATGTCGGTGATCCAGATGTTGGCCGACAACAGCTTGCTCTTGTCGGTGCCGGCCTTCCCCAGGAAACCCTCGATCTGTCTGAGAATGTCCTGCGTCTGCTCCTTGATGCTCTTGCCTTTCGGATTGTCGGCGACAATGCCGGCCAAATAGACGGTATTGCCGTGAACCACCGCCTTGCTCATGCGCGGCCCCACATCATGACGTTCGATGGCCATGCCACTCCCCTTTCAAAAACAAACCACGTTATTCCTACCGATCTTTGGCGGCTGTGGGAACCGGCACAGTCCGCTCGACTTAACGACTGGAACAGCAGCCAAGGAGTCGCGCCATGGGATGGTTTTCACCGGACATGCAGACGATGAAGGATCTGTTCCTGCACAGCATGCAGGACATCTATTACGCGGAGCATCAGATCGAAAAGGCGCTGCCAGACATGGCCGAGAAGGCTTCCGATAGCGAGCTCAGGAAGGGCTTTCGCACGCATCTCAAGCAGACCAAGGGGCAGATCAAGCGGCTCGACCAGGCTTTCAGGAAATTGAAGGTAACCCCGGAAGGGACCAGATGCCCGGCGATCGATGGCATCATCGACGAGGCAAAGGAGATTGCCGGCGAGATCGAGGACAAGATGGTGCTCAACGCCGCGCTGATCGCCGCGGCTCAGGCGGTCGAGCATTACGAAATCACGCGCTATGGAACGTTGGTGGCCTGGGCCAAGCTGCTGGGCCGCAACGACGTGGCCAAAGTCCTGAACATGAATCTCAAGGAAGAGAAGGCGACCGACAAGAAGCTTAACGGGATCGCCAGGCGCAAGATCAACCGCAAGGCCGCGGCGCGGCAGCGCAAGCGGCCCGATGCGGTGGAGCGCGCTGAAAACTCGATGCTTGTGGCGGCGGCAGGGATTCCGGCCGTCTAACGGCCATCCAGCGCGTGCGCCAGCACCTTGCGCATGACGTTCGGCAAAGCCTCGCCGGACGCATCCGCGAGCTTGACCCAGCGCGCATCTTTCGGCGCGCGTGCCGTTCGCGGAACACGAGCGATAAAGACCGCGAGCTCGAGCGGAAAATGTGTAAAGACGTGACGCACAAAGCCCGGAACGCGACGCCACTTTGCGCGCGCGATGGGCGGCGCGAACTGTCGGGCGCGGTCGAAATCGAAATCGTACGCCCATTGGCTGCCAGGAACTTCGCTCATGCCGCCGAGCAGGCCCTTCTCCGGGCGGCGGCGCAATAACACGCTTGCGTCGTCACGCAGCGCAACGAAGGCGGCGCCGCGCCGCAGCTTGCCTTCGCGTTTCGGCGCCTTGCGAGGGAATATCTCTTGATCGCCGCGCGCATTCGCAGCGCAGGCGCGGCTCCACGGACAAAGCGCGCAGGCCGGCCGCTTCGGGGAGCAAATCGTAGCGCCGAGATCCATCATCGCCTGTGCAAAGTCGCCGGAGCGTTTGGCCGGCAATAAAGACGCCGCCAGCCGCTTGATCGCCGGCTTGGCGCCGGGCAACGCCTCCTCGACCGCGAACAGGCGCGCAATGACCCGTTCGATATTGCCGTCAACCGGAACTGCGGGGCGATCGAACGCGATCGCCGCAATAGCTGCGGCGGTGTAGTCGCCGATGCCCGGCAGCGCGCGTAGCGCCTCGATGTCTTTCGGAAATTTTGCGTTATGGCGCCCGACCACGACCTTGGCACAGCCGTGCAAATTGCGGGCGCGCGCGTAGTAACCAAGCCCGGCCCAGGCCCGCAGGACGTCCTCAAGGCTGGCGGCCGCCAGCGCTTCGATCGTCGGCCATTTCGACAAGAACCGCGCGTAATAAGGCGCGACGGCCTTAACGGTCGTCTGCTGCAACATGATTTCGGACAGCCAGACTCGGTAGGCATCGGTCCGGCGTCCGGGCCCGGCGCGCCAGGGCAGCAACCGCGCGTGCCTGTCGTACCAGGCGAGAAGGTCGGCCGCCTCCGGCAGGAGCGCTTTCTTCCGCGACGGCGAGCGGACTGCTACGGTCATGACGTCGACGATGGCACAAGGCCGATCCCGATGAGCAAGCCCTCCCACAGTTTTCCCCGGCCGCTTTCGGAACTGTTGAGTGCGACCCTGAGCGATGTTCTCAAAGCGCAGGGATTTGCCTCGACCGAGATCATCTCCCGGTGGAATGACATTGTCGGGCCCGAGATTGCCGGCCATAGCGAGCCACTGAAAATCAACTGGCCGCGCGCCGCCGGCGAAGACAGACCGGAACCCGCCACGCTGGTCTTGCGGGTCGAGGGCCCTGCCGCGCTCGAAATCCAGCACCTGTCAGCGGTCATTCTCGAAAGGGTCAATCGCTTCTTCGGCTGGCAGGCCATCGGCCGGATTGCCATTCGGCAAGCTCCCCTCCGGCGCCGGGAACAGCCACCGCGCCCCAAAATCGACAACGCCGCGGCCGCGCGGATCGCCGACGCGCTTCCGGACGTCAAGGATGACAGCTTGCGTCAGGCGCTGGCCCGCCTGGGCGCTGCGATCAAGGGAAATTGAGCCATTGGAGCGCTTGGCAGGCGGGCGCGCCATTGCCACAATTGTGCGGTCGAGCTAGCCAATACGCTGACGATGACCGGCCCTTAGCCTAGGAGCCTCCTTTGCAGATGACCCGACGCAAATTTTGCCAGACCACGGCCATCCTGGCGCTTGCCACCAGCGTGCTTGGTTTGCCGTCGCTGTCCCCATTCCCCGACATGGCGTTCGCCGAAACGGTGCCGACGGGAGAATTGATGAAGCCGGAAGCTTTACCGGACATGGCAATGGGCGATGACAAAGCGCCGGTAACGATCATCGAATATGCCTCAATGACCTGCCCGCATTGCGCACATTTTCAGGAAACGACATTCCCTGAGCTGAAGAAGCGCTACATCGACACCGGCAAAGTCCGTTACATTTTCCGCGAGTTCCCCCTCGACAGTCTCGCCGCCGCGGCGTTCATGCTGGCGCGCTGCGCCGGCAAGGATGACAAAGAGAAATATTTTGCCCTGATCGACACCTTGTTCCGGCAGCAACGGCAATGGGCGGTGGACAAGCCGATCCCGCCGCTGCTCGCCATCGCCAAGCAGGCGGGCTTCACCGAGCAGACGTTCAATGCCTGCCTCGCGAATCAGCAGATGCTCGACGGCATCGAAAGCATCCGCCAGCGAGCCATCAAGCAGTTCAAGGTGCAGTCGACGCCGACATTTTTCATCAATGGAACGGCTCATCCTGGCGCCCTGTCCATCGACGAAATGGCCAAGGTAATCGACCCCTATCTCAAGGGCTGATAAGGGTTTTTTGGCCCGGGAGGACGCCGGTACGGCGCCGATTTGCGCGCCGCCCCGCGGCCGCATGCCCGAAAGGTCTGGAAAACCGTGGCTGCCGTCACGCAGGGCAGTTGCCCTCGCGAGCGTGGCGATTCATTCTCCGCCCGACGCGGCAAACGGGCAGCCAAACCCGGCCAAGCCCCGGGAAGGCTTGCTGAATTAGTGAATGCAAAACTTGATGGACCGGCGGGCTCTCTCGTCCCGTCTCGCGCAACGACCCAACGAGTCGCCGTTCCCGCAAATCCGATTTGGCGGTGCAGGAAGGTCGCAACGTGTGCGCCAACAAAAGAGTGCAATGAGGCCCTAACGCAATGAAGCTCACAAGGCTGCGCCTGCTTGGCTTCAAGTCTTTCGTGGAGCCCACCGATTTTGCGATCGAGCCCGGACTGACGGGCGTCGTCGGCCCAAATGGATGCGGTAAATCGAACCTGGTGGAAGCGTTGCGCTGGGTCATGGGCGAGTCCTCGCACAAGTCCATGCGCGCTGCGTCGATGGACGACGTGATTTTTTCGGGTTCGAACACACGGCCCGCTCGCAACAACGCCGAAGTTGCGATCGCCATCGATAATTCGTCTCGATCCGCGCCTGCCGCCTTCAACGACCAGGATTCGCTCGAAATCGCGCGCCGCATCGAGCGGGACTCGGGCTCCAATTACCGCATCAATGGACGGGAGGTGCGCGCACGCGACGTCCAGATCCTGTTTGCCGACGCCTCCACCGGCGCCCGCTCGCCCGCGCTCGTGCACCAGGGACGTATTGGCGAGATCATCCAGGCCAAGCCCGAGCAGCGCCGGCGCGTGCTGGAAGAAGCCGCAGGCGTCGCCGGCCTGCATGCACGCCGCCATGAAGCGGAGCTCCGGCTCAAGGCCGCGGAAGCAAATTTATTGCGGGTCGAGGATGTCATCGGACAGCTCACCGCACAGATCGACGGCCTGAAGAAGCAGGCGCGGCAGGCGATCCGCTACCGCACGGTATCGTCGCAGGTGCGCAAAGCGGAGGCGACGCTCTATCATTTGCGCTGGACCGCCGCAAACAGCGAGGTTGCGGAAGCCGAACACGCCAAAGACGTCAGCGTGCGCACGGTTGCCGATCGCGTCGCGGCCGAAGCGGAGGCTTCCAAGCGGCAGGCATTAGCCGCCGCGGCGTTGCCCGAGCTGCGCGAGGCGGAGGCACGCGCCGGCGCGGCGCTGCACCGTCTCAATATCGCGCTGCAGGATCTTGACCGGGAAGAGGCCCGCGCCAAGGACCGCATTGCCGAGCTCGATCTGCGGCTCGTGCAATTCGCCGCGGATACCGAGCGCGAGCAGCGGCTTGCCGCGGACGCCGAACAAGCAATCGCTCGCCTGGCCGCCGAAGAGGAGACCATTCGCGCGGAAGCACGCGAGAGCGCCGGTCGCCGCAGCGGCATCGATGCCAAAGTGGCCGAAGCCGAGGGAGAACTCGGTGCCGCCGAGAAGATCTTCACCGACGTCACGACCGCGCTTGCCGACCTCGCCGCCCAGCGCAACCGTTTCGAGAATACGGCACGTGAGCAGGGCGAACGCGTCGCAAAAATCTCTTCCGAGATTGCCGCGATCGAGCGTGAACTTTCGACGCTGCACAGCGCCGACAATGCCCCACTCGCCGCCGCGGTCGAAGGGGCGCAGGCCGCGCTGACCGAGGCGGAAGCAGCGGCGGTTGCCGCTGAAGCCGCACACAACGTAGCGCGCGGCGACCTGGAAACCGCGCGGGAGGTGTTGTCGGAATCGGAAAAGCGCGTTCAGCGCCTGGAAACCGAGGCGAAGACCCTTTCCAAAATGCTGTCACTTGAGACCCGCAGCCTGTGGCCGCCGGTTATCGATCACGTTGCGGTGGAGAAGGGCTACGAAAAGGCGCTGGGTGCCGCGCTCGGCGATGATCTCGATGCCCCCATCGATCCATCGTCTCCGATGCACTGGAGTGAGGTTGCAGGCGACGGCGGCGACCCTGCGCTCCCCGAAGGGGCAGCGCCACTGGCGCGCTACGTGAAAGCGCCGTCGCAGCTTGTGCGGCGGCTCGCTCAGGTCGGTGTGGTCGAGCGTGATGCCGGCATTCGTCTTGCCGCGGGCCTCAAGACCGGTCAGCGGCTCGTATCACGCGACGGCGACCTGTGGCGCTGGGATGGTTTCGTCGCAGCCGCCCATGCCCCGACTGGCGCCGCGAGGCGTCTCGCACAGCGGAGCCGGTTCGCGGAGATCGACACCGAGCTTGAAAGTGCGCGCGGCGATGTCGAAGCCAAGCGCCAGGCCCTCGTGAGCGCGCAGTCGGCCTTCGATGCGGCCAGCAGCGCGGAAACCGAAACACGCACGCGCGAGCGCGATCTCAACCGGCAGGCTGCCCGGCTTTCCGCGCTTGCAGAGGCGCGGGCACGACTGACCATGAGTCGTGACGAGGCGGCGACGGCAAAGGCGCAAGCTGAATCCTCCCTCGGCGCGCTTGCCCCCGCCGCAGATCTTGAAACAGAGCTGGCGCGGGTGCGTGACGATATTGCGGGCAAGCGCGCGAAGCTTGCCGAAGTTCAGGCCGAGCAGCAGGCGATCGTGCGCGAGGCCGAGCTTGCCGATCGCCGGCTCTCGCAGCTCTCCACGGACAAGAACAGCTGGGTCGAACGGCAGCAAGGCGCCCGCACGCAGATCGCGACGCTCGAGCAACGCATCACCGAGGCGAGGCGGGATCGCACACAGCTGGAAAACGCACCCCAGGTGTTCGCGGAAAAACGCAGCGCGCTGATCACCGAGGTGCAATCTGCGGAGGCCGGACGCCGTGCCTGCGCCGACCGGCTCCAACAGGCCGAGAACTCGCTGGCGGAAGCCGACCGCGATGCGCGCGCGGCTCTCGAGGCCGCCAGCGCCGCGCGCGAGGATCTCGCGCGCGCCGAGGAGCGTTTCGAGGGCGCCAAGCGACGGCTTGCCGACGTCGGCCGCGAAATCCACGATATGCTGGAAATTCCGCCTTCGGCGGTGGCGGAACTTGCCGAGATCAAGCCGACCGACCCGTTGCCGGATCTTGCTGAAATCGAATCCACGCTCGAGCGCCTGCGGCGCGAGCGCGAACGGCTCGGCGCAGTCAACCTCCGTGCCGAAGAAGAGTTGCGCGAGGTCGAGGCGCAGCACACGTCGCTCACCACCGAGCGCGACGACCTGGTCGAAGCGATCAAGAAATTGCGGCTCGGCATCCAGAGTCTCAACCGCGAAGCGCGCGAACGGCTGCTCACTTCGTTTGAGCAGGTGAACAAGCACTTCCAGCACCTGTTCACCCAGCTGTTCGGCGGCGGCACCGCCGAATTGCAACTGATCGAAAGTGAAGATCCGCTCGAGGCGGGCCTCGAAATCATGGCGAAACCGCCCGGGAAGAAGCCGGCGACGCTCTCGCTGCTGTCAGGCGGAGAGCAGGCATTGACTGCGCTCGCGCTGATCTTCGCGGTGTTCCTGACGAACCCGGCGCCGATCTGCGTGCTGGACGAAGTGGACGCCCCGCTCGACGATCACAACGTCGAACGTTTCTGCGACCTGCTTGACGAAATGACGAAATCGACGGACACGCGCTTTGTGATCATCACGCACAATCCGATCACCATGGCGCGCATGAACCGCCTCTACGGCGTCACCATGGCCGAACGCGGGGTATCGCAGCTCGTGTCGGTCGATCTTGAAGCCGCCGTGCGGTTCCGGGAAGCGAGCTAAGCCGCAGCGATCTTCTGCACCGGCCTCTGCGCCACGAGGCGCGGCTCGCCCGAAAGCCAGGCGGAACTGACCGTCCATTCGTGATCCCGGCCGCAGGCCGGGCAACGCATGTGCGCGGTGACTTTCGGCAATCTGCGGAACGAATTCGGCTCAGTTTCAATTGCTGTCGAAACCGCTTTGCCGGTCACCGGACACTTGATCATCACCAGGCTCATGGTGACGCCCTCCGAATTTGCCCCCGCCCTTGCCCGAAAACGATGGAACTTCAGGACCATGACCGTCTGACGACGAATCCTGGCCCTGTGGGTAAATTTTAGGTCATTACAATACCACCCGGAACCAAAGCCCGCTGCCGGCGTTAATGGCCCGTGTATTTCAGCTGGGCGGCTCCCCCCTTACCCCCCGAATAGCCGTCCGGCGAAGAGACCCCGGGTTTGCGCTCGGGGTCTTTTTTTGTCCGCCGAACCCCCGCGGCGCTGAATCTTCAATTGCTTGGATTCGACTACCGGGATGCCGTCGCGCGCCCTACCCGCTTGCCGTTGGCCGCTGCCGTCCGACTTGAGATAAGGTGTTTTTGTTCAAACACTCACCGTTTTCCCAATCCGGAGCCGTTTCATGTCCACCACCAGTTGGGTCGTGCTCGGTGTCATCGCCGTGATCGTCGTCTGGGCGATCAGCATCTACAACAGCCTTGTCGCCATGCGGCAGCGAACCAACCAGGCCTTCGCCGATATCGACGTACAGCTCAAGCAGCGCCACGATCTTGTTCCCAACCTGGTCGAGACAGTGAAAGGCTACGCCGCGCACGAGCGCGGCACGCTTGAGGCGGTCGTTCAGGCCAGGAACGCCGCGATCGCAGCGCCCGGCGTCGAGCAGAAGGTGGCGGCGGAAAACGTGCTCACCGGCGCCCTGCGCCAATTGTTCGCGCTCTCGGAGAACTACCCGGACCTGAAAGCCAACGCGAATTTCCAGCAGCTGCAGAGTGACCTGTCTGACATCGAAAACAAACTCGCCGCCGCGCGCCGCTTCTTCAACAACGCTGTGCAGGAATACAATACGGGCATCCAGCAATTCCCGGCGTCGCTTTTCGCAGGTGTTTTCGGCTTCACGCAGCGGACGTTCTTCGATCTCGGCGAAACACGCGCACAGCTTGAACAGGCACCGAGCGTTAAATTTTAATTAGGCTGCATCACATCCGTCATGCCCGGCCCTGTGCCGGGCATCCCGCTTAGGCTGGCACAGCATTGCATTCCTGAGCGGGATGGCCGGGACAAGCCATGACATGCAAGCGTCGAGCAAGGCCATGGCCGCCTACGGACTCTACAGTCACATCCAGTCGAACAGACGCCGCTCGATCGCGCTGCTGATAGGACTCTTCTTCCTTGTCTATCTGCTGGTGTTCGCAGGAGCGCTCGTCGCCGAAGGCCTCACTACAAATGCGCCGCTCGACTATCTCGTCCAGGCCGCTCTCTATGACTTCACCAAGGCCGCACCTTTCGCCACCGTCGGCACGATCGTCTGGGTGGCAATCGCCTATAAATTCCACCAGTCGATGATCGATGCGGTGACCGGCGCGCGGGAGGTGTCGCGCCAGGAAGAGCCGCGGCTCTATAATCTGCTCGAAAATCTCTGTATCTCGCGCGGCATCACGATGCCCACGCTGCGCATTGCAGACGACGACGCGCTCAACGCCTTCGCTACCGGCCTTAACGAGAAACAATACTCGATCACCGTGACGCGCGGCCTGATGAGCGCGCTCAACGACCAGGAAATGGAGGCCGTGCTCGGCCACGAGCTCACGCATATCCGAAACGGCGACGTGCGCATGCTGGTGATCGCCGTGGTGATCGCCGGCGTAATCTCGTTCTTTGGTGAGCTGATTTTCCGCCTGTTTTTCCAGAACGCCTATTATGGCGGCCGGCGCAGTGGCGGCGACGGCGACCGCAAAGGCGGCGCCGGGGCGGCAATCATAATCGGACTGGTGCTGATTGCGGTTGCCTGGATCCTGTCGATCGTCATCCGCTTTGCCCTGTCCCGCCGCCGCGAGTTTCTCGCCGACGCGGGCTCGGTC
>DASSRJ010000085.1:0-49450 GCA_035701845.1 Pseudolabrys sp.
CCGCGACGGCAAAGAAGAAGGCGGATTCCGGACGGCTTCAGGCGAGTTGTACGATCCTTCGGCATGGACCGCTGCAATCCAGACCGGACTGCGCAATCAATTTGGTGGCGTACGCTACGGCAGGCTCTACCAGCCGGCCTACGCTCTCGTTGCAAGCGGTGAAAAGCAGTTAATCGTCAAGGTCAACGATGTTGGACCTCTTCGAACAGGTCGCGTGCTTGATCTCAATGAGCGCAGCATGCGCTATTTCGACCCATTCCTCGCGCAGGGTCTCATTCAGAATGTCAGGATCACCGTTTTGCCGGGCGAGGATTGGACACCGGGACCGGTCGGCGAGGCTTATGCGATGGACTTTATGGCCGCCAGACCACGGGAGTTGGTTGCGGCGTCCAATGAGCAAGCTGAATTGGCCAATATGCGCGCCCGGTTGGGTCATGGGATCGAGCCCGATATGAAGGCAGATGCGCGGCTTGAGGTGCGATTGACGGGCGCGTATCGCTAGCCGCCAAGCTTCCGCAGGACCGCGTCGAGCTGTTCCAAATTGCGATACTTGATACGCAGCGTCCCGCTCTCGCCGCGATGGTCGACGCTGACATCAAGCCCCAACGCATCGGACAGACGACGCTCCAGCACACGCGTATCTGGGTCCTTTGGAACACTGACGGCAAAGCCTTTGGCCTCGCGCTTCATATCGCGGAGCTGGTTTGCAACGTCCTTGCGCATGTCGGCTTCGAGATCGCGTACGCTCCAGCCGTTGGCGATGATCTCGTGCGCAATCAGTTCGGCGTTCGGCTGCCCGACCAGGAGCCGCGCATGCCCAGCCGAAATTTTGCCGGTGCGGACCAACTGCTTGACGGGCTCAGATAACTTCAACAGCCGCACCATGTTCGCAACATGGGGCCGACTCTTGCCGACGATCTGCGCGACTTCTTCCTGCGTGCGATTGAAATCGTCCATCAGCGCAAGATAGCCGGTCGCCTCCTCGATCGGATTGAGATCGGTGCGTTGCACGTTTTCGATGATGGCGTACTCGAGGGACTGCGCATCATTTGCTTCGATCACGGCAATCGGTACGTCGTGCAGCCCCGCACGTTGCGCCGCGCGCCATCGTCGTTCACCGGCGATAATCTCGAAGGCGTCGCCCTTGAGCGCGCGCACGACGATCGGCTGAATAATGCCGCGCTCGCGGATTGATGTGGCGAGCTCGTCGAGCTCGTCGTCGGTAAATAGCCGACGCGGATTGCGTGGATTTGGTTGCAGATTTTCGACCGGTGCACGACGGGGTTTACGCCCGCCGTCGGCGACCGGGGTTTCGTCGCCAACGTCGCCGATCAGCGCAGCAAGACCGCGTCCCAATCGCGAGTGATCCGCCATTGCCGCTCCTGAATTCCGTGCCACGCTATCCCTTTCCGCGTTTGTTGACCATTCCGATGCGCCCGTGTTCGCTACCCCGCTTTCAGAGCTTTCTCTCGCTGGATAATTTCGGTCGCAAGACGCAGATAGGCTTCGCTGCCGACGCATTTAAGGTCGTAAACGAGCACCGGCTTGCCGTACGACGGCGCTTCCGAGATGCGCACGTTGCGTGGGATTATAGTCTCATACACTTTGTTGCCCATGAACTGGCGAACGTCGGCGACAACCTGGTTGGAGAGATTGTTGCGCGAGTCATACATTGTCAGCACGATGCCGTGGATCGAGAGAGTTGGATTGAGAGTCGTCTTGACCTGCTCGACGGTTTTCAAAAGTTGCGACAGACCTTCGAGCGCAAAGAACTCGCACTGGAGCGGCACGAGAATTGAATCCGCGGCGGCCATTGCATTGACGGTCAGCAAATTGAGTGACGGCGGGCAGTCGACGAGCACGTAGGTGAAATCGTATGTGCGCGCGCCGGTGTTGAGCTGACGAAGCGCGTTGCGGAGACGAAACGCACGATCACGCTGCTGACCGATTTCGAGCTCGAGACCGGAAAGATCCAGCGTCGAGGGTGCGATGTAAAGTTGCGGCACCGCGGTCCGCAATACTGCATCGCGCATCGGCGCCGCGCCGGTGAGCACATCGTAGGTTGATGTCCGGCGCGATTTGCGCTCGATGCCGAGTCCGGTCGAGGCATTGCCCTGCGGATCGAGGTCCACGATGAGCACGTGCGCACCGATGGCAGCGAGCGCAGTGCCGAGATTAATCGCGGTGGTCGTCTTGCCGACACCACCCTTCTGGTTGGCAATACCCAAGACCCGCGGCCGGGCAGCGTCGGGCTTTGCGGCCGGCTTGCCGAACGGCACGACCGGAGGGTCGGCGGGATTGCTGGAAGCGGGAATATGGGTCATGGCGGCGTCCGTTGATGAGTCGAGGCCTCGCAAGCTTCCCGAATCCGTCCATAGCCCGGTCCGGCTCTCTACAGAGCCTCGAGACCCCGAATTAGGACGATCGAACTTTCCGGACTGGTCCTGCTGGGCACTTTTGAGGCTTCGACTCTCCAATATTTAGCGGCTTCGGTCAATTCAGCGTCTACATCTTGACCCTTTGGGAACAGCCCGACCGCGCCGCGCGAAATCAAAGGAAATGCCTGATCGCATAGTGTTTTCAATGGGGCGAGTGCGCGGGCCGTGACGACCTCGACGGGTTCTGCACAGCTTTCCCCAAATTTCTCAGCGCGAATCGGGTGCACGATGGCGGGTGCTCCGGTCGCCCTCACTGCCTCGCGCAGAAACGCTGCCTTTTTCTTATTGCTTTCAATGAGATGAACATTTGCCCCGGCCCCGCCAGGCAGCGCACAGGCAATGACGACACCCGGGAAGCCGCCGCCTGAACCGAGATCAACCCAAGTTCGCGCCTGCGGGGCCAGTGGCAGGAGCTGCAGCGAATCGGCGATGTGGCGCGTCCAGATTTCGCGAAGCGTCGACGCCGCTACCAGATTGAGTCGGCGCTGCCAGAGCAGCAGAACTTCAACGAATCGGTCGAGGCGTGCCTCCGTTTCACGTGAAACAGGGAACAGGGCAAGAGCGCGTGCCTTGTCGGCCGAGAGATCTAAAGGCCCCTGCCCGCTTCCGGTCACGCCGATTTCGCAGAAACTTTTTTGCCACGCCGGATGTGCGCGGCAAGCAGCGTGAGCGCCGCCGGCGTGACGCCATCGATCCGGCTCGCATGCCCGATGGTGCGTGGACGATGCGCTTGCAGCTTTTGCTTCATTTCATTTGAAAGGCCTGGCAGCGCTGAATAGTCGAACTCGTCCGGCAGTTCGAAGCTTTCGTCACGCCGGTACGCAGCGATGTCCGCCGCCTGACGCGAAAGATAGACATCGTACTTCGCATCGATCTCAATCTGCTCCGCGATCTTCGGCGCGAGCTCACCGAAGCGTGGCCAGATTTTTGCGAGGTCCGCAATTGTTACAACCGGATACGACAACAGCTCAAACGCGGTGCGTCGCTGTCCGTCTTTATTCAATGACAAGCCGTGACGCTGCGCTTCCTTCGGCGTGAGCGAAACCGATTTTGCAAATTCGCGCGCGTCGTTTAGCGCCGAATTTTTTTCGTTGTGCATGCGCGCACGTTCAGCACCGATACAACCAATCGCAATTCCCTTATCGGTCAGACGCTGGTCGGCGTTGTCGGCGCGCAACTGCAATCGATACTCCGCGCGCGACGTGAACATGCGATACGGTTCGGTTACACCACGCGTTACAAGATCATCGATCATCACGCCAAGATATGCTTGCGCACGATCGAGAATGATTTCATCGCCCTCGCCCGCCAAAGCCGCGGCGTTGAGACCTGCAAGAAGCCCTTGTGCCGCAGCCTCTTCATAACCTGTCGTGCCGTTGATCTGGCCGGCGAGAAATAGTCCGCGCAGTTTTTTGGTCTGCAGAGTCGGCGCGAGCTCGCGCGGATCGACGTAATCGTATTCGATCGCATAACCAGGACGAATGATGCGCGCGTGTGCGAGCCCAGGAATTGTTGCGACGAGCGCGTGCTGGACGTCTTCCGGAAGCGATGTGGAAATTCCGTTCGGATAAACGGTGCGATCGTCGAGACCTTCCGGCTCAAGAAAAATCTGGTGGCCGTTGCGCTCGCCGAACTTCACGATCTTGTCTTCGATCGACGGGCAATAACGTGGGCCGCGGCTCGCGATCTGTCCCGAGTACATCGGCGAACGATGCACGTTGTCGCGGATGATCTTGTGCGTGAATTCCGACGTGCGCGTGATTGCGCATTCGATCTGCGGATTCTGAATTCGCCTGGTAAGAATTGAAAACGGCTCAGGCGGATCATCGCCGGGCTGCATTTCAAGCGCCGACCAGTCGATTGTTCGCCCGTCGAGACGTGGCGGCGTCCCGGTTTTCAAACGGCCAAGCGCCAGTCCCAGATTCTCAAGGGTGCGCGAAAGACCCATCGCAGGTTTTTCGCCGACACGGCCCGCGGGAATTTGCTTTTCACCGATGTGAATGAGACCACGCAAAAAAGTGCCGGTCGTGAGAACCACCGCACCGGTTGAGATTTCGCGGCCATCGGCAAGCCGAACTCCATTTACGCGTCCTGATTCGATCACAAGGTCGTCGGCCTCGGCCTCAACCACGTCGAGGTTCGGGATGGCGCGGACCGCGGCCTGCATCGCATGGGCATAAAGCTTCCGGTCGGCCTGGGCGCGAGGACCGCGTACAGCGGGGCCCTTTCGGCGGTTGAGAACACGAAACTGAATGCCACCAAGATCGGCAATTCGGCCCATCAGGCCGTCTAGGGCATCGATTTCCCGAACCAGATGGCCTTTTCCAAGCCCGCCGATGGCTGGATTACAGGACATCGCGCCGATAGTGCTAAACTGGTGCGTTATGAGCGCTGTTTTTGCGCCCATGCGAGCC
The DNA here is from genome assembly GCA_035701845.1 of Pseudolabrys sp. Lineage (GTDB taxonomy): Bacteria > Pseudomonadota > Alphaproteobacteria > Rhizobiales > Xanthobacteraceae > Pseudolabrys. The sequence continues at coordinate 4,853 of DASSRJ010000085.1, forward strand.
GCCGCGGCCGCGGCTTCACAGCCGGCGTGGCCACCGCCGATTACAGCGACGTCGAATCGATGCACCATCAAAACCTCGGATGGCGCGTTTTAGCGGAGGCGCCGGAAGGGGTCAAAATCATTGGATTTATTGAAATGTTTCACGTGAAACATTGAACCTCACGTAGCTGTACGAAAACGAAGCCCGCTTCAGAGCAGGCACTCCACGCTTGCGGAAACTACGGCTATCCATTTCTCTGTAAATGCACCTGAATTCGGCCAATCCGCTAGGTTATCCGCAGCATCATTTTCCGATGCAGAAGTCGCGGAAAATAACGTCGAGAACGTCGTCAACGTCGACGCGGCCGGTGAGGCGGCCCAGCGCCCGTGCAGCAAGCCGCAATTCTTCGGCGAGCAGATCTTCGCGACTCGAGAGGCCAGGCGCCGATGCGCGACGCAGGGCTGCCAACGCGTCCTGCAATGCCAGTCGGTGACGTTCTCGCGTCACCAATGCGCTCTCGGCGCCGGCCAGAAAATTTTCAGCACGGCGCGCCAACGCGTCCAACAACACGTCGAGGCCTGCACCCGTCTTCGCCGAAATATCGAACGTTGATTCATTAGAGCTGAATTCAACTTCACTCTTTTCTGTTAACCCTTTGCTAACCGCGTTCCTTAAAGGCTCGTTAACCCGAACGCTTGGTTCATTTTTTCCTTTGCTTTGTACAGACCGTTCATTTCTTTGAGTAACCCCTTGCTGCGAATCGATTTTATTGCGGATGAGCCAGGCTGGCGCACGGCCGCTCTGATTGGACGAGAGGCGAGTGACCGGGCCGACCTCCCTATCGTCCGGACGGCATGAAGTAAAACCAACATCTGAAGGGCGTGCAGTACGCCCAGTCCCGACATCACGAGAGCGCGCCGAACTTCCAACGTCGTCAACCAGGCGCCCGGCATTTCCGGCTTCATCGGGCCGCGCAGTATCTCCCGCTTCGACCACCCAGAGAATCAGGTCGGCAGCCGCGGCGCGTTCGCACGCACGCCGCACGCCTTCACGCTCGACGGGATCGTCAGTCTCCCGAATGCCCGCCGTGTCGAGAAACGTAACCGGCAAGCCGCCAAGATCGAGATGCACCTCAATCACGTCGCGCGTCGTTCCGGCGTAAGGGGACACGATCGCAGCCTCGCGCTTCGCGATCCGATTGAGCAGCGTCGACTTGCCCGCATTCGGCGGCCCGGCAATGGCCACGACAAATCCTTCACGCAGGCGTTCCCCGCGATTGCCCTCTGCCAGCACCGAGGCAATATCGCCTTCGAGCGACCGGGCAATCCGCAGCGCAGGCGCGACAAGATCCTGCGGCACATCGGCTTCATCGGAAAAATCGATGCGCGCCTCGACGAGCGCAAGCGCCTGGATCAGCTGCGTCCGCCAGTTCTCGGACCGTTCCCGCAGTACCCCGGTCATCTGCCGGAAGGCCTGGCGGCGTTGCCCTTCCGTTTCGGCCATCACCAGGTCGGCGAGACCCTCCACCGCAGTCAGATCGAGCTTGCCATTCTCAAAAGCGCGACGCGTGAATTCGCCTGCTTCCGCCATACGCAAACCGTCGATTTGCGAAAGTGCCGCAAAGACCGCCACGACCACGGCATGGCCGCCATGCAGCTGAAGCTCCGCAACATCTTCACCGGTTTCGCTTTGCGGCCCCGGAAACCACAGCGCCAACGCCTGGTCGACGATCTCGCCGTCGCGCCCACGAATGCGTGCGAGCGCAGCCTTGCGCGGATCGGGGATTCTGCCCATGAGCGTCTTGAGCGCTTCACCCGCCCTTGGCCCTGAAATACGCACAACCGCAATGGCGGCCGGCGGACGTCCCGAAGAAAGTGCGTAGATGGTCTCTCGCGCAATGTCCGACATTAAAGCGCACGGAAGCGCCGAGACAGGGCAGGGGTCAAGCCCCGGTCACGCTCGCGCCGGCTGCAAAACTCCCCTTACGTAAACCTTGCGCTGCCCTTTGAAACTTGCCGAGTGCGATCTCGCTGCCCGCGATATGATGGGTTCAATTCACGATCTATCGGGGACACGACATGACACCCAGTTTCCGTCTTATCGTGCCGACAATATTGGTCGCATGTCTCGGCCAACCCTTGGCCGCAGCGGACAACGACCTCGCTCGTGCCTATCGCATAATTGCGTCCAAGCCCTTCGTTGACCTCACACACAGCTTCGACTCGCACTCGCCTGTTTGGTCTGGTTTCGGTCAGGCGAAAATGACACCCGCGGCCGATCCCAAGACGAAACGCCCTTACACAATCAAGGAAGACGGCTTCCGTACGACGCTCTACGAGCTCGTCGGCCAGTACGGCACCCATGTCGATCCGCCGGCGCATTTCGACGAAAAAGGGATCACCATGGATGCGATCCCCCTTAAGCAGATGATTCTGCCGTTGGTCGTACTGGATGCAACGCCTTATCTGCAGAAGGATCCGAACCACGCCTTTTCTCTCGCAGACTTGCGCGCATGGGAGAAACGGCATGGGCGCATCCCGCGCGGATCATTCGTGGCGCTGCGAACCGACATGTACAAGGATTGGGACACCAATCCCGAGCGATTCAAGCGCGCTCCGTTTCCAGCCTGGTCATTCGAGACGATCAGGTTCCTTTACGAACAGCGCGGCGCGGTAGCGACAGGACACGAGTCGCTCGACACTGACACGACCGACAAGATGGAATCCGAGACTTACATCCTTCAGCACGGGCACTATCAGATCGAAGTCATGGCCAATCTCGATAAGGTTCCGCCGAAAGGTGCGCTGATCGTCGTGACCTGGCCGAAAGTCCGCAACGGGCTCGGCTTTCCCGCGCGCGCTTTTGCGATACTGCCATGAGGCGGCAACGCTCGCCGCGGGAACAATTCAGTCAACGTGCGGTTCCCGCCGGCGTTAATTCACGTTAGGTTCGCGCAATGTCACCTCCTCACAGCGCCGCTCATGTGAATCGCCTTGCACAGGCGACGTCGCCTTACCTTCTTCAGCACAAGCACAATCCCGTCGACTGGTGGACCTGGGGGCCCGAAGCACTGGGTGAGGCCAGGCGCGCGAACAAGCCGATCCTGCTGTCGGTCGGCTACGCCGCCTGCCACTGGTGCCACGTCATGGCGCATGAGTCTTTTGAGGATGAGGCGACCGCGCGCGTGATGAACGAGCTGTTCGTCAACATCAAGGTCGACCGCGAAGAGCGTCCCGACATTGACCAAATCTACATGCACGCCCTGCATCTGCTGGGAGAGCAGGGAGGCTGGCCTCTGACAATGTTTCTGACCTCAAAGGCCGAGCCGGTCTGGGGCGGCACGTATTTTCCGAAAGAATCGCGGTTCGGCCGGCCCGCCTTCGTCGATGTTTTGCGTGAAGTTGCCCGGCTGTTTCGGGAGGAGCCGGGCCGGATCGAGCAGAACCGCGCCGCGCTGTTGTCCCGGCTTGCCGAGAAGGCGAGGCCCGCAGGCAAGGTGACGATCGGCCTGAAGGAGCTCGACGCAGCCGCCATGCAGGTCGGTAACATGTTCGATCAGGTCAACGGTGGTTTACGCGGCGCTCCAAAGTTTCCGCAACCCGCAGTCCTCGAAATACTCTGGCGTGCAGGCCTGCGCACAAACGACACGCGGTTTTTCGAGGCCGTCGAACACACGCTCGCTCGCATGAGCGAAGGGGGAATTTACGATCATCTGGGCGGGGGCTTCTCGCGCTATTCCGTGGATGAGCGTTGGCTGGTCCCGCATTTCGAAAAAATGCTTTATGACAACGCTCAACTGCTTGAGCTGCTGTCGTTGGCCTGGCAGCGCAGCGGGAATCCTTTGTTTGCACAGCGGGCGCGCGAGACCGTCGGATGGCTCAGCCGCGAAATGACCGGTGGCGAGGGCGCTTTTCTTGCTTCGCTCGACGCCGACTCGGAAGGCGAGGAAGGTAAATTCTACGTCTGGTCCTGCCAGGAAGTGATCGAAATTCTCGGCGTAGCCGACGGCGAATATTTCGCCCGGCACTACGATGTAAAGCCGGGCGGCAACTTCGAAGGTCACAACATCCTTAACCGCCTCGCTGGTCTCGATCGCACCTCGGAGGATGAAAGCCGCCTGACGCAGTTGCGCGCGAAGTTGCTGGCGGTGCGCGACACTCGCGTCCGTCCCGGGCTGGATGACAAAGTGCTGGCGGACTGGAACGGGTTAATGATCGCGGCGCTCGTCAATTCCGCGCTCATTCTCGACCAGCCGGACTGGCTCGTGATGGCCCGGCGCGCGTTTAATTTCATCGCGCGAACAATGACAAAGGGCGACCGCCTTGGTCACTCCTGGCGCGAAGGAAAGTTGCTCTTCCCCGGCCTCGCATCCGATTTCGCGACCATGATCCGCGCCGCGCTGTCGCTCTATGAAGCAACCGGTGAGCGCAGCTATCTCGAACAGGCCCTCGCTTGGCAGAATTCCTTCGATGCGCACTACGCCGACGCGGAGACCGGCGCCTATTATCTTTCCTCTGATGATGCCGATGACCTGGTGTTGCGGCCGCATTCGACCCAGGACGACGCCACGCCGAATCCAAACTCGGTGGCTGCGCACAACCTCGTCAGGCTTACGGTGCTATCAGGTGATGAAAAATGGCGGGCGCGCGCAGATCGCCTGATCGAAACGGTTCTTTCGGGCGCGGACCGCAATCTGTTCGGCCATGTCGCGCTGCTCAACGCCCTCGACCTGCGGCTCCGTACCGCCGAGATCGTGGTCACCGGTCCCGACTCCGAGCGCCTGGCGAAGGCGGCGCTGAGATTGCCTTATCTCGACCGCATCGTTCTTCGTGCATCGGGCACGAGCGACCTGCCTCCGTCACATCCGGCTCAGGGAAAGCTGAAGGCCGCACCGGGAAGCGCGGCCTTCATATGTGTCGGTGAGCGCTGCTCGCTTCCGGTAACCGATGCCGCCCAGGTTGCACCGGCTGTTTCGGCCATGCGGCAATAGGCGCTGGCTATGTATTCATCGATTCGAAGAACTCAGAGTTGTTCTTCGTATTGCGCAGCTTGTCGAGCAGGAAGTCGATGGCGTCCATCGTGCCCATCGGGTTCAGAATCCTGCGCAAAACATACATTTTCTTGAGGATCGCAGGGTCGGTGAGGAGCTCTTCCTTGCGCGTGCCGGATCGCGTGATGTCGATCGCAGGGAATGTGCGCTTGTCGGCAACCTTGCGGTCAAGGATCAGCTCCGAATTGCCGGTGCCCTTGAATTCTTCGAAAATCACTTCATCCATGCGGCTGCCGGTATCGATCAGGGCCGTCGCAATGATGGTAAGCGATCCGCCTTCCTCGATGTTGCGCGCCGCACCGAAGAAACGTTTCGGCCGCTGCAACGCATTGGCGTCGACGCCGCCGGTCAGCACCTTGCCCGAGGAGGGCACAACGGTGTTGTAGGCGCGGCCGAGGCGGGTGATCGAATCGAGCAGGATTACGACATCGCGCTGATGCTCGACCAGGCGCTTCGCTTTTTCGATAACCATTTCCGCGACCTGCACGTGACGCGAGGCGGGCTCGTCGAATGTCGATGAAATCACTTCGCCCTTCACCGAGCGCTGCATGTCGGTGACTTCTTCCGGCCGCTCGTCGATGAGCAGCACGATCAGATAAGTCTCGGGGTGATTGGCCGTTATCGAGTGGGCGATGTTCTGCAGCAGCACGGTCTTACCGGTGCGCGGCGGCGAGACGATCAGCGCACGCTGGCCTTTGCCGATCGGGGCCACGATATCGATGACCCGGGCGGAGAGATCCTTTTTGGTCGGATCCTCGTATTCCATCCTGAGACGCTCATCAGGGTACAGCGGGGTCAGGTTGTCGAAGTTGACCTTGTGCCGCGCTTTCTCGGGATCCTCGAAATTGATCGTATTGACCTTGAGCAGCGCGAAGTAGCGCTCGCCTTCTTTCGGCGAGCGGATGTGGCCTTCTACCGTGTCACCGGTGCGCAGGCCGAAGCGGCGAATCTGGCTTGGTGAAACGTAGATATCGTCCGGCCCGGATAAGTAGTTTGATTCTGGCGAGCGCAGGAACCCGAAGCCGTCGGAGAGCACCTCGACCACGCCTTCACCGATGATGTCGACTTCCTGAGTCGCGAGCTGCTTCAGGATTGCGAACATCAGCTCCTGCTTGCGCATGGTGCTGGCATTCTCGACCTGGTGCTCTTCGGCAAATGCTACGAGTTCGGCAGGTGTCTTGGACTTGAGGTCCTGGAGTTTCATTTCCCGCATTGGGGGTTTACGTCCTTGGAAGCGTTACCGGCGAAGATTTGAAAACGAAAAACTTTCGCCGTTTGACTTTGGAGAGAGATCGCAGGTCTGGGGTGACGAGGTTGTAGTAGGGAAGGCCCGGAACCCGATGCTGCGACCGGCCCAAACACTCGGGAGCCGGAACGCGACTGCATCCGCCTGCGTTCGGTGGGATGTGATCAAGATAAGTTGCGCGGCGGTTCGGCGCAAGAGGGCAGGCGCGTGTGTGCAACTGCGGTGAGTTCTAGAACGGTTTAACCGTCACAAGAATGACGATCACTATCAGCAGTACCGTTGGTATCTCGTTGACAATACGAAAGAATTTTTGACTATGTGAATTCCGGTCATATCGGAATTCATTTACCCAGTGAGCAAATAGGCCGTGCACGACGGTCATGGCGACCACGACGACAAATTTGGCCTGAAACCACCCGGCGCTGAACCATTGCCCGAGCAACACTAACGCGATGCCCGCGATCCAGGTGACGGCCATGGCTGGCATCATGATGAAGTTGAGAAGGCGGTACTCCATCGTCTTGAACGTTTCCGATTGCGCGGATCCGACATTGACGGCCGCGTGATAGACGAACAGGCGCGGCAGATAGAGCATCCCTGCCATCCAGGCGATCACGGCAACAATGTGCAGCGCTTTCACCCAGAGATACATCGCAGCCTACCTGCGGATACGTTTGAGCATGCGTTCCACATGCGCGATCGGAGTTTCCGGCAATATCCCGTGGCCGAGATTAACAATCAGCGGGCCGTCCCCAAGATGACGCAGCACGTCATCAACCTCACGATCAAGAGCCGCGCCGCCGGCCAGCAGAGCGAGCGGATCAACATTCCCCTGCACCGGAACACGTGATTGTAGTGCATCACGCGCAATGGCTCGCTCGAACGTCCAGTCAATTCCAATCGCGCTAACTCCCGTCATTTCAACATAGGGAAGGGCCATCGCGCCCGCTCCGCGAGGAAACCCAATGATCCTGGCGCGGGGTACCCGTTGCCGCACGCCCTCGACGATTTTCTGCGTTGGCATAATGCACCAGCGGTCGAACTGTTCAGGACCAAGCACACCAGCCCAGGTATCGAAGATCTGTACACAGTCGGCACCTGCCTGAAGCTGTCTTGCCAGATACTCGATTGATGCATCCACGAGGCCATCGATCAGTCGCGAAAAGTTCTCGGGATCGCGATGGGCAAACAGCCTGGCCGGTGCCTGATCGGGCGTTGCCTGCCCCGCTACCATATACGTCGCGACCGTCCATGGGGCCCCGCAAAATCCAATCAGCGCCGTCTTATCATCAAGCGCAATTCTGACATGTCGGATCGTTTCATAGATCGGCGCCAGGACGTTTTGATCGGCCTCCGCCGGCAGTGCAGAAAGCGCATCTGCATCACTCAAAGGTTCAAGCTTCGGTCCTTCACCGGCCAGGAATTCAACTTTCCGGCCGAGCGCCAGCGCCACAACAAGGATATCGGAAAACAGGATTGCCGCATCGAAGCCAAATCGCCGGATTGGCTGCAACGTCACCTCGGCAGCCAGCACCGGATTGAAGCAAAGATCGAGAAATCCGCCGGCCTTTTCGCGGGTTGCACGATATTCCGGAAGATATCGTCCCGCCTGCCGCATCAACCATGTCGGCGGGACCGCCTCGTACTTACCTTCCAGCACGCGCAGAAGTTTTTTCCCCACGGCACTGCTGATCCCGTCTTTGTCCATCAAGAATCTTCTTAGAATCTGTAGTGTTTGTTAGAGCGTTGATTTGACTCATGCCTGTCGATCAACAGTCTGTCCACCGGCTGGTAAGAACCGGTCCAGAAAGGGGCCTAATTCAAGGTCAGTTCGATCCACAGCGAAGAGGCCAGATTCTGGAGCAATGAAAACGATATCCACCTTATTCCCCATGCGCCTGCCCACATCTCAGCAATCTGATCGAATTCATTCGACGCAACCGTTCCATCTCCTGCAGTGTGGAAGAAAGTTGAACTCCTGACGATGGCTGGCTTGCTTGTTGGAGCGGGCCGTGGCCTTCTCCCGTCGTATCCACAGGCTTTCCGGCCAATATACAGATGCCTGAGACAGGTTATTTCCACTTACATCTGGTATCGGATGCTACCGGCGAAACCTTGATAACGGTTGCCCGCGCTGCTGCCGCGCAATACGCGAATGTATCGCCGGTCGAGCACTTGTATCCGATGGTGCGTTCGAAAAAACAGCTCGATCACGCGCTTGCCGAGATCACGGAAGCTCCGGGCCTGGTTCTGTACACCCTGCTTGAAGAAGATCTCATTGAAGCCCTGGAGAAAAAATGCCGCGAGCTGGGGTTGCCGTGCATGTCGATTCTCGGGCCGGTCCTGCGCGTGTTTCAATCTTATCTCGGCGCCGAGACGATCCATCGGGCTGGCGCCCAGCACGTGCTTAATGCGGAATATTTCCAGCGCATCGATGCGTTGAACTTCACGATGCTGCACGATGACGGCCAGCACGCGGAAGGGCTTAAGGACGCGGATGTCGTGCTCGTAGGGGTCTCGCGGACATCAAAGACGCCTACCTCGATTTACCTCGCCAATCGCGGCGTAAAAACCGGAAACGTGCCTTTGGTACCAGGCGTACCTTTGGCGCCGGCGGTCGAAAAACTCGCCCGGCCTCTTGTTGTCGGTCTTTATGCAAGTCCGGAGCGCATCGTGCAGATTCGCGAGAACCGTCTGCTTGGACTGAAAGCTCACCGTGACGACGACCAGTATATCGACAAGGCCGCGGTGGCCGAGGAAGTTTCATTCTCCCGCCGCCTTTGCGCCAAGCACAATTGGCCGACAATCGACGTCACGCGACGATCCATTGAGGAAACGGCCGCCGCCGTTATGCGCCTTTTGACCGAACGCCGGCGTCACCCGGCAGGATGATCCATGGCGGTCTGGCTTGCTTCCCAACCATTGGTGCTTGCTTCGCGCAGCGATGTTCGTGGCAAGATCCTGGCGGCTGCTGGGCTTCGCTTTGAAATAAGGCCGTCGGTTGTCGATGAACGCGCGATCGAAGCGCAGGCCGGTATCAACGATCCCGCGGGCGTTGCGCGCCACCTGGCTTATGCGAAAGCAAGTGCGGTGGCAGCCAGTCTTCCGGGGCGGGTGGTCCTTGGTGCTGATCAGACGCTGGCGCGCGGCGCCAGGCGTTTTACCAAGCCCACCGACAGCAATGTCGCCTCCGAGCAACTGCGTGACTTGCGCGGCCGCACGCACGAACTGCACTCGGCGCTCGCCCTTGTTCGCGACGGCGCGCTGCTATTTTCCTGCGTCGATACCGCCAGGTTGACTATGCGCAATTTCAGCGATCGTTATCTCAAGGATTATCTCGATATGGTGGGTGATGCCGCGCTCAAGAGCGTCGGCGGATACCAGCTCGAGGGCATCGGTATTCATTTGTTTGAGCGGGTGGAAGGCGACTATTTCACGATCCTTGGCTTGCCGTTAATGCCATTGCTGGCGTATCTGCGTCAGAACAAGTTCATCGACAGCTGACCATGTTTGTGCTCGGTCTCACCGGCTCGCTCGGTATGGGTAAATCGACCACGGCGGGATTCTTCGCCGAACTGGGCATTCCGGTCCATGATGCCGACGCGGCAGTCCATCGTCTTTATAGAGGTGAGGCGGCCCCGCTTATTGAAGCAGCTTTTCCCGGTACCATGGTCAACGGCGAAGTCGATCGCGAAAAGCTTGCCAAGCGTGTGCTGGACGACCCCGCGGCGATCAAGAAACTTGAAGGAATCGTCCATCCACTGGTACGCGCTGCGGAGGAGCATTTCCTTGCAGAGGCAGAAAGGAACGATGCTCGGGTCGCGGTGTTGGATATTCCCCTGCTGTTCGAGACCGGTGGCGATCGGCGCTGTGATGCCGTCGTGGTTGTATCTGCACCCGAAGACGTGCAGCGCGCCCGTATTTTCGAGCGCTCCGGCATGACAGCGCAGAAGTTCGCGGCGATTTCGGCAAACCAAATGCCGGATGCGGAAAAACGAAAGCGCGCTGATTTCGTCGTGGATACATCGAAAGGATTCGATGCCGCGCGCGCGCAGATACGTGAAATTCTTGCCCGTATCGCTACAATGACGAAACGGCGTCAGTGATTCTTCGGCAAAAACAAATGCGTGAAATTGTCCTCGATACCGAAACGACGGGCCTCGATCCTGCGCAGGGTCATCGGCTTGTTGAATTAGGCTGCATTGAGCTGCTCAACGGGATACCGACGGGGGCGACGTTCCACGCCTACATCAATCCCGAGCGCGATATGCCGGCCGAGGCATTTGCTGTGCATGGGCTTTCCGCTGAATTTCTGGCAGGACACAAGTGTTTCATCGACGTCGTCGACGATTTTCTTGCCTTTATTGGCGACGCTCCGCTTGTTATTCACAATGCAGGATTCGATCACGCCTTTCTGTGTGCCGAACTTAAGCGTGCCGAGCGCGAATTGATCGCACGTGAAAGGCTCATCGACACGCTGCTGTTGGCACGCCGTAAACATCCGGCGGGGCCCAATCGACTCGACGACTTGTGCGCCAGGTACGGCATCGACAATTCGCGCCGAACGAAACACGGCGCGCTGCTCGATGCGGAAATCCTCGCTGAAGTTTACGTCGAATTGATTGGTGCACGGCAGGCGCAACTCGGTCTTGCCGAAACCAACGAACGCGGGTCAAGCGGTCCCGACGAAGCGATCGTTGTGCGTGTGCGCCGGCAGTCATTGGCGCCGCGCTTGAGCGATGCAGAACTCGCTGCGCATCGTGACTTTGTGGCTGGTCTCGGCGAAAACGCGTTGTGGGGCTATTATCAGCCTGCGGGTATTTGATCAGCTGCCTGCGGCAGGCGCCTGTGTCGGCTGCGCCTGAGCCATCTTCTGCCGATACAGACTGACGAAATCTACGGGATCAAGCAGGAGCGGCGGAAACCCTCCGTTTCGGACCGCGTTCGCGATGATCTCGCGTGCAAACGGGAACAGCAAACGCGGGCATTCGATCATGACGAGCGGATTGACGCTCTCTTGCGGCACATTGCGAACGCGAAATATGCCGGCGAATTCCAATTCAAATCGAAACAACATCGTTGAGGCAGTTTCGGCTTTGCCGTCCAACTTGATCACAACCTCAATGTCGGTTTCGGACAAGGGCGTCGCGCCGACGTTGATCTGAATTCCAATTTGCGGCTGCTCCTGGCGGGCATTGAGCGATTGCGGAGCGTTTGGATTCTCGAACGAGAAATCCTTGATGTACTGGGCAACCACGGTGAGCTGGGGCTGATCCTGGCCAGCCCCTGGCGTGCCCCAACCGCCTTGCCCCGGCCCGCCATTTGTCGTCGTCATAAATTCTCCCTCACACCAAGCCATATCGCACGCTGCGGTTGGCTAACATAGGGTCGGTGGGGGAACAAGGATGCACGCTGATCAGCGGTCGCGCTCATCTTTGCTATGATCAGGCAACGAGGGCTCAGGCACCTGATGCCATTGCTCGGGCGCAAGATCGACGACGCCATCCTCTCTTCGAGGTGGTGCGCTGACAAAGACGCGGCGCAGCGATCCCGCCAGCAGCAACAGGGCGACAATGTCGGTGATAAAGCCCGGAATAAGCAGTAAAATTCCCGCGAGCACGATCACGCCGCCCCAGGCATCGGTCTGCAGGGCCGTCAATGAACCTTGGTCGAGCGCGACTCGGATGCGGGCCACGTGGCCGCTGCCGCCATGGCGCAAAATCAAAGCGCCGCAAAGCGATCCGGCCAATATCAAGCTTAACGCCCACCCGAAGCCAATTGTCGCAACAACCGCAATGAACGCGGCAAGTTCCAGAATGGGCAGGGCGAGGACTGCCAATATTACCCATTTTGCCACATTCATCGGTGTTTCTCTGACGTGCGATGTTGGCCTAGGCGTCCTGATCGTCTAAGGTCCGCCTGAGAGACCTGAGTTGCGCCGAAGCGCCGGCGCAAGGCCCGGCCCGACGTATTGATGCGGCCAACACCGAATGCAACAGCGGCGGGGCCGATCGACGGCGCCCGAATGTACGCAAATCCGGCCGGCGCGAGGCCACGGTAGCCGAAAGCATGCGAGACGTGTTCGATATCTATACCATCATTTTTTTGGCGCTCGCGGTATTCATCTTCCTGCGCCTGCGCAGCGTGTTGGGTCAGCGGACAGGTAGGGAGCGACCGCCGTATGATCCATATTCGGCGCGCGAGCCTGTGCGGCCGACGGCGGAAAAAGTCGTCGCGCTTCCCAACCGGACAACGGAGACGGCCGCACCAAAACCTGCGGATCCTGTCGAGAGTCCAGCGGATCGATGGAAGGGTGTCGCTGAGGCGGGCTCGGTGATCGCCGGCGGGCTCGACGCTATTGCAGCCGCTGATTCGAATTTCGACGGCAAGCATTTTTTGACTGGCGCGCGTGCGGCCTATGAAATGATTGTCAATGCCTATGCGGAGGGCGATCGACGGACGTTGAAGAATCTTCTTGCGCGAGAGGTTTATGACGGGTTTGAGGGCGCAATCGCGGAGCGCGAAAAGCGCGGCGAAACGGTGGAGAGCCGATTCGTATCGATAGACAATGCGGATATCACAGCGGCCGAATTGCGCGGACGCAATGCGCAGGTGACCGTGCGCTTCCAGTCCAAGCTTGTTTCTGTCACGCGCGATAAAGACGGCAAAGTGATCGACGGCAATGCCGAAAAAGTGACTGATATCACCGACGTCTGGACCTTCGCGCGCGACATCAGTTCACGTGATCCAAACTGGAAATTGATTGCTACTGAAGCCGGGCAATGAGCGCATGCCGGAAACGCTTTTCCGCACACTCATTCGATTTGGCTTTGGTCTCGTTATAGCCGCCGCCGGTATCGCACCGGCCTCGGCTACCAGCGTTCATTTGCGCAACGCGCGAACCGAGGCCGTCAGCTTTGCAGCCCTCGAAGGCTGGAAGGATGACGACCAAAAAGCGGCCTTCGACACCTTTCTCAAGAGCTGTAGCGCCATTCTTAACGGCACGCGCGCGATGCGGGTAGCGCGGCCGTTCTATGGCGCCTTGTTTAAGGTGTGCAAGCGCGCGGTGTCCGCGGGCGAGCTCAATCGCGACCGTGCGCGGGCCTTTTTCGAGGACAACTTCAAGCCGATGCGGGTCATCCCTGCCGGCCGGACAGAGGGCTTTTTTACCGGATACTACGAAACGGAGGTGGACGGTTCGCGCTTTCCCAGCGACGAATACTCCATTCCGATTTACGCGGCACCGGCTGAAACCGTGAGAAAACGTCAGAGCAAGGTTTTCGCAGACCTTGATCGCACCAAGATCGAGGACGGTGCCCTCGCAGGAAAGAACTTGGAAATCTGCTACGTCAAAAACCCCATCGACGCCTTCTTTGCCCAGATTCAAGGTTCCACGCGGGTGAAGCTCGATAGCGGAAAATTGCTGCGGCTGAATTATGCCGCGAGCAACGGGATGCCCTACACGCCAGTCGGAAAATTCCTGATCGACAGTGGTATCGTTTCAAGAGAAGAAATGACGATGGACAAAATTCGCGAATTCATGGAGGCCAATCCCGAAGAAGGGAAAGAACTGCGGCGCAAAAACCGGTCTTTCGTTTTCTTTCAGGAAACCCCGCTGAGCGCACACGACGAGTGCATCGGCGCACAGGGCGTTCCACTTACTCCGGGCCGTTCACTGGCGGTCGACAAAAAGATCCATGTTTATGGAACGCCGATCTGGATCGATGCTGAGTTTCCGATTGAAAGCGAAAAGCCCGAAACCGAATTCCGCCATTTGCTGGTCGCACAGGACACGGGATCCGCGATTGTCGGACCGGCTCGCGCCGACATCTATTTCGGGCATGGCGATGAGATCAGTCATATCGCCGGCCGCATCAAGCAGAACGGGCAGTTCGTGATGCTCGTACCGCAGAGTGTGCCTGTTGGGGGCAATGCGGTCGCGTCCGTGCCGAATATTCCCCTTCCGGCGCCGCGCCCGCAGATGGTCGTCACCGCGGCTGCGCGTTCGAGCACAACCGGTACCGTGCCGGTACAACCTGCCAAACGGCGTCACTGATTCGATGGCCTCGAGCGACGGCAAACGGCGTCGCGTTCTCTCTGCCGAAGAGCGGGTGCTGTGGACCGCGGTCACGAAATCGATTGCGCCGCTGCGTGAATCAGGCGGCTCGGAAGGCAGCGAGCTGTCGGAACAAAGCGGTCTGCGGACCAGAATACCATCTCAAACAGCGGATTCGACCGTACCGGCTGACCTGCCGCCACCGCCTGCGCCGCTGGGACGGCGTATGCGCACGCGCGTCGCCCGCGGCAAAGAAACGATCGATGGCCGCCTCGATTTGCACGGACTGACGCAAAGCGAAGCTCACGTGGCGCTTTTGCGCTTCCTGCGCACCGCGAGCGTCCGTGACGCGCGACTCGTTCTGGTCATCACCGGAAAGGGCGGGCGGGGTGAAGGTGAACGAGGGGTGCTCAAGCGCCAGGTGCCGCAGTGGCTGAGCTTGCCGGAATTTCGGCCGCTTGTGATCGGGTTCGAGGATGCGCATATTGCCCACGGCGGTGAGGGCGCGCTTTACGTACGGGTCCGACGAAAAAAGCGGAGTTGAGGACTCGAAGTGGAGTATCAGGCATGCCGAAAAGGCCGGCCGGCGACAAGCGGAGATCTCGTCACAAACGCGGAGAATCTGTTCGGGAGCGTCGCGAGCGTGAATTGGAGGAAGGCCTGGAAGATACCTTTCCCGCATCCGACCCGGTGGCAATCACGGAACCGGCTGTCGACATCGTGAAAAGCGACCGGAAGAAATAGCAGTTCGCAAATAGCCGTTCGCATGGACTATAGAATGAACCGGCTCAAATCCGCGTTCTTGGCGAGATCGCCAATGTGTTTCTGCACGTAGTCCGCATCGATTTTAACGCTCTCCCCGGACCGATCCGGCGCCGCAAACGAGACTTCATCGAGTACTCTTTCCATTACGGTCTGCAGGCGCCGGGCACCGATATTCTCGATGCTGGCATTCACTGCGACCGCGATGTCGGCGATGGCATCGATGGCATCCTCGCTGAATTCAAGCGTCACGCCCTCGGTGTCCATGAGCGCGATGTACTGCTTGATCAGGGAGGCTTCCGGCTCGGTCAGGATTCGACGGAAATCGTCACGCGTTAGCGCCTTGAGCTCGACGCGGATCGGCAATCGCCCTTGCAGTTCCGGCAACAAGTCCGATGGCTTCGATATGTGGAACGCACCGGATGCGATGAAGAGGATATGGTCAGTTTTTACGGGCCCGTGTTTTGTATTGACAGTGGTGCCTTCAATTAACGGCAGCAAGTCGCGTTGTACGCCTTCGCGTGATACGTCGGCGCCGCGCAAGCCCTCCCGGCCGGCGATCTTGTCGATCTCGTCAAGAAACACGATGCCGTTTTGCTCAACGGCCTTTATGGCTTCCTGCACCAGCTGATCGGTGTCGAGCAGCTTGTCGGATTCTTCATTGACCAGAATATCGTGTGACTCTTGAACGGTTACGCGACGCGTCCTTGTGCGGCCGCCGCCAAGCTTGCCGAAGATATCGCCGATATTGATTGCGCCCATCTGCGCGCCAGGCATGCCCGGGATCTCGAACATCGGCATGCCGCCACTGCCCGCTTGCACTTCGATCTCAATCTCCTTGTCATTCAGCTCGCCTGCCCGCAACTTCTTGCGGAAACTCTCGCGTGTGGAAGGGCTCGCGCCGGGACCGACCAGTGCGTTGAGAACGCGTTCTTCCGCCGATTGTTCGGCGCGCGCCTGAACGTCCTTGCGTTTTCGCTCGCGCACAAGCGCGATTCCGATCTCGACGAGATCGCGCACAATCTGCTCGACGTCGCGACCGACATATCCGACTTCGGTGAACTTGGTTGCCTCGACTTTGAGAAACGGCGCGCCGGCAAGCCGCGCCAGTCGTCGGGAAATTTCGGTCTTGCCGACGCCGGTTGGGCCGATCATCAGGATGTTCTTGGGCAGCACTTCCTCGCGCAGCCTTTCGTCGAGTTGCAACCTCCGCCACCGGTTGCGCAGCGCAATCGCAACCGCGCGCTTTGCGTCACCCTGGCCGACGATATAACGGTCAAGTTCGGAAACGATTTCGCGGGGAGAAAAGTCAGTCATGATCGGTGTCTGATATCAGGTTTAGCCGCCGGCCTGCCACGTTCGGACTGCGTCAATTGGATGTATCAGCATCAGAATATTCAAGGTCAGGTTGTCACGAATCCAGTAACCGACCACCAATTCCATTGTGACCGCAAGGCCAACCACCACTGATATAGGAAGCGCGCGCGCAAGGACAAACCCGAAGATCATTGCCGCTGTGTCAGAAAGAGAATTGATGATGCTGTCACCATAATACTGCAGGGAGATTGTACCCGCGCGGTAGCGCTCGATGATAAACGGCGTGTTCTCGATGATTTCCCACGCGCATTCGCACCCCAATGCGATCGTGAACCGTGCCAGCAACGAATGACCGGGCAAAATCAGCCACGTCAGAAGATAAAAACCAAGCCCGTGAATGACGTGTGAAAACGAATACCAGTCAAAAATGTGCTGGGAATTTTCAGCGCTTTGCACGACCCCGTGCCAGAGCTTGACTGTGCCACAAGTGCAGATCGGTACGCGGCCCATCGCAAAAAGTACGGTGGCCTGCAAGATCAGGAACCCTGCTGTGATAAGAAGCGCCGCTCGCAGGGGAAATCGAGCGCCTTCGCTCACGACTTCAAGGTCTCGACGGTGACGTTGCGGTTGGTGAAGACGCAGATTTCGGCCGCAATGTCGAGCGACTTTCGCACGATCTGCTCGGCATCGAACGGCCCATCCAGCAGCGCACGTGCCGAGGCGAGCGCGTAGTTGCCACCGGAGCCGATTCCCATGACGCCGTTTTCAGGCTCCAGCACGTCACCGGTACCGGTGAGGACTAACGAGACATTCGCATCGGCGACAATCATCATGGCTTCGAGACGGCGCAGATATCTGTCGGTTCGCCAATCCTTCGCCAGTTCAACTGCCGCGCGGGTAAGCTGGCCCGGGTATTGCTCAAGCTTGGCTTCCAGCCGCTCGAACAGGGTAAACGCATCGGCGGTGGCGCCTGCAAAGCCGCCAATGACGTCGCCCTTGCCAAGGCGTCGGACTTTTTTTGCATTGGATTTGACGATGGTCTGGCCGATTGAAACCTGGCCGTCGCCACCAATGACGACCGTGCCGTCCTTGCGAACGGTCAGGATGGTTGTGCCATGCCAGGAGGGAAGTTCGTTCGGTGACATACGGTTAAGGCCCCACGATCCGCGTCATCTAGTCATAGCGTGCTGTATTTGCAAACCGTTCGCATCGCTGTGGCGAATCCTCTAAACCCCTGATAAAAGGCGCGCGAATAAAGGATTTTCGGATGCGCAAGGGCACCGTCAGGCGCAAGACCAAGGAAACCGGTGTCGAGATCGAAATCGATCTCGACGGAGCCGGCCGTGCATCGATCGCGACCGGTATAGGCTTCCTTGACCACATGCTTGACCTGCTTGCGCGTCACTCGCGCATCGACATTGCGGTCAAGGCCAAAGGCGATCTGCACATCGATCATCACCATACCACCGAAGATGTCGGCATCGCACTCGGACAGGCTGTCAAGCAGGCGCTCGGTGATATGAAGGGCATCACGCGATATGCTGACGTGCATGTGCCAATGGACGAGGCGCTGACACGGGTCGCGATCGACATCTCCGGTCGGCCGTTCCTGGTCTTCAAGGCCGAATTCGTGCGCGATAAGGTTGGCACGTTCGACACCGAGCTTGTGCAGGAGTGGTTTCAGGCCTTCGCGATGAACGCCGGAATCACGCTGCACGCCGAGGTGCTGTACGGCACGAACGACCATCATATTGCCGAGTCCTGCTTCAAAGGCTTGGCGCGCGCGCTGCGGGCGGCAGTGGCCATTGATCCGCGCGCCAAAGACGAAGTGCCGTCCACGAAGGGTTCACTTGGGTGATGCCGCCGGACGTCGTGGCGTGGCCCGACTCCTCGCAGCCCCTTCTCGGCAGGATGGTCCCGACAGGGCCGGCCACGATGAGTTTGAGTACGAGGACGTGTAATGCCTACCTATACCGTACACGCACCACAATCCACGCGAACGACCGACGCATCACGCGCGACGGAGCAATTTGTATTCGTGCGTGATGGTTTCTATTTCTGGGCGTTTGTGTTGGCGCCGCTATGGCTGCTGTTGCATCGTCTTTGGCTGGCTCTGCTCATCTATATTGTCGGTTACGGCGCCCTGGGTGTCGGGCTCGCCGTTGCGCGTGCGCCGTCGAACGTTCAGTTGATTGTCGCGCTGCTTGTTGCACTGCTTGTAGGATTCGAGGCGTCGAGCATCTGGAGGTGGACTTTGGCTCGCCGCCGGTGGACAACGCTCGGTTTCGTGGTTGCCGAAGATGCTGAAACAGCCGAACGCCGTTTCTTTGCGGAGTGGCAAAAGCGTGCTGCCGAGGTGCCGTCGCCGCCTCCAACCGAACCGAAGTATTCAGCGCCAGTGCGGCGAGGTCCGCCGTCGCCATCCGATGTTATCGGCCTGTTTCCGGAGCCTGGAGGTCAGCGGTGAGCGTTGCAATTGTCGACTATGGCTCCGGCAATCTGCATTCAGCTGCCAAAGCTTTTGAGCGAGCAGCGCGCGAAAGCGGACAGGCTCAACCGATTGTCGTCACCGGCGACCCCGACACTGTTTCGCGAGCGGACCGTATCGTTCTACCCGGCGTCGGTGCTTTTGCTGATTGCCGCCGTGGACTCGATGAAATTCCCGGTATGATCGATGCCCTTGAGCTGACAGCACGCAAGAAAGGAAAGCCGTTCTTCGGAATCTGCGTCGGCATGCAGTTGATGGCCGAGCGGGGCCGCGAATATCGCGTCACGCCGGGCCTGGGCTGGATAGCAGGCGAGGTCGATCGCATCGCACCGTCGGATTCCAATCTGAAGATCCCACACATGGGCTGGAACACGCTCAACTTGTTGGCGGATCATCCGGTCGTCGCGGGCATACCGCTCGGTTCGAAAGGCCTGCACGCATATTTCGTGCACTCTTATGAGCTGAAAACGGCAAGAGATGCCGATCTTGTCGCGCAGGCCGACTACGGCGGACCTGTTACGGCCATCGTCGCACGCGACAACATGATCGGTACCCAATTCCACCCGGAAAAGAGTCAGCGGCTCGGCCTGGCCCTTATTGCGAATTTTTTGAAGTGGAAGCCGTGATTCTTTTTCCTGCGATCGATCTCAAGGAAGGATTGGCCGTTCGTCTTGAGCAAGGCGATATGGACCGCGCCACCGTTTTCCACCGCGATCCTGCCGCACAAGCGCGCGTGTTCGAGCAGCAGGGCTTCGAGCACCTTCATATTGTAGATCTCGACGGCGCGTTTGCCGGCAAGCCGATGAACGGAGCGGCCGTCGACCGAATCCTTGCGACCGTCAACATTCCTGTACAGCTGGGCGGGGGAATTCGCGATACTGCGACTGTTGAGGCGTGGCTGGAGAAAGGCGTTACTCGCATAATTATCGGCACTGCCGCGGTTCGCGATCCGCCTTTCGTCAAGCAGGCCGCGCGTGACTATCCCGGGCAAATCGCGGTCGGCCTCGACGCGCGTGCGGGAAGAGTGGCGGTTGAAGGCTGGGCCGAAACATCCGATTTGTCGGTGCTCGACATTGCGCGTCGTTTCGAAGACGTCGGAGTTTCGGCGATCGTATTCACGGATATCGCGCGCGACGGCATGTTGCAGGGATTGAACCTCGATGCCACGATTGCGCTAGCCGATGCAATTTCAATTCCGGTGATCGCGTCGGGTGGCCTCGCATCGATCGAAGACATCCGGGCGCTGCTTGCTCCGCGCGCGAAAAGACTGGCCGGTGCCATCGCGGGCCGTGCGCTTTACGACGGACGACTCGACGCTGCGGCTGCCCTCGGACTCATTCGGTCAGCAAGGACGGCGACCTGATGTTCAAGGTTCGCATCATTCCCTGCCTCGATGTGAAAGACGGCCGCGTCGTCAAGGGTGTAAAATTCGTCAATTTGCGCGACGCGGGCGATCCGGTCGAGGCGGCGATTGCGTATGACGCCGCCGGGGCAGACGAGCTCTGTTTTCTCGACATCACGGCGAGTCACGAAAACCGCGACACGATCTATGACGTAGTTACGCGCACGGCCGAGGCCTGCTTTATGCCGCTGACCGTTGGCGGCGGCGTGCGCACGGTCGATGACATCCGCAAGCTGCTCAGATGCGGCGCGGACAAAGTATCGATCAATACCGCGGCGGTTGCTCGCCGGGCCTTCGTAAAGGAGGCAGCCGAGAAATTTGGCGACCAGTGCATTGTGGTCGCCATCGACGCGAAGAAGGCCTCGAAGGCCGGTGAAAAAGACCGCTGGGAAATTTTCACGCATGGCGGACGCAATCCGACGGGTCTCGACGCTATCAACTATGCCAAGGAAGTCGTGGCGTTGGGCGCCGGCGAAATTCTGCTGACGTCAATGGATCGCGACGGGACCAAGGCCGGCTATGACATTGCGCTCACACGGGCGGTGGCCGACGCCGTCAAGGCTCCTGTCATCGCTTCGGGCGGGGTCGGCACCCTGGATCATCTGGTCGAAGGCATCCGCGATGGCCACGCGACTGCGGTGCTGGCAGCTTCAATCTTTCATTTCGGTGAGCACACCGTGCGCGAAGCCAAGGATTATATGGCCAAAGCCGGTCTGCCGATCCGCATGGATGCGTAGTGCGCCGCCCTCTCCCCGCAGCCCGGGAGAGGTGATAAAGGACGCCCAAAGGACCGCACATTGGACCGCATATGGGCAAGTTCACACTGGCCGACCTGGAAAAACGGGTTCACGACCGCGCCAAGGCGAGCGCTGCGGAATCCTATACGCGTGCGCTGATCGAAAAGGGCATAGCCCATTGCGCCAAAAAACTTGGCGAGGAGGCCATCGAAACCGGCCTGGCAGCCGTCCAGGAGGACAACAATCGGCTCACGGCCGAGGCTGCCGATCTTCTCTATCATCTGCTGGTGCTGCTGGAAGCACGCGGCGTGACATTGGCCGATGTCGAGGCCGCCCTTGAGAAACGGACGGCGCAGAGCGGACACGAGGAAAAATCCGCGCGCTCCCGCTGATCGGATGTCGTGATGGAACAGCGCATCGAAGAAAACCTCTCGCCCTACCGGACCTTCTCGCGCGCAGAATGGGCGGCACTCCGCGAGGACACGCCGATGACGCTGACTTCGGAGGAGGTCACGCGTCTGCGTTCACTGCACGATCGGCTCGACATGAAGGAAGTCGAGGAAATCTATCTGCCGCTTTCGCGGCTCTTGTCGATGTACGTGGCCGCAACACAGAGACTTTTCATTGCGCAGGAGCGCTTTCTTGGCACGGAAGATACCAAGATGCCGTATGTCATCGGCGTCGCAGGCTCGGTCGCTGTCGGCAAATCGACGACCGCCCGTGTGCTGCAGGCGCTGCTGGCGCGCTGGCCGAACGTGCCAAAGGTCGATCTTATTACAACGGATGGATTTCTGTTTCCGAATACCATCCTGGAGCGCGAAGGCCTGATGGAAAAGAAAGGCTTTCCCGAAAGCTACGACCTTCCGGCGCTGCTGAGGTTTCTGTCTGACGTGAAGGCCGGGCGACGCCCGGCGCGAGCGCCGATCTATTCGCACCTCGTCTATAATGTGATCCCGAACCAGTGGATCGAAGTCGATCGTCCCGACATTCTCATCGTTGAAGGTCTTAACGTTCTGCAGACCGGCCGGCTGCCGAAGGATGGCAAAGCCATTCCGTTCGTTTCGGACTTTTTCGATTTTTCGGTTTATCTGGACGCCGACGAATCAGTCTTGAAATCCTGGTACGTCGACCGGTTTTTGACCCTGCGCGGCACCGCGTTTCGCGACCCGAAATCCTATTTCCACCGTTATTCGAATTTGTCGGACGAAGAAGCAACTGAAACAGCATCATCGATCTGGTCGCGAATCAATCTCGTCAATCTGCACGAAAATATCCTGCCGACGCGGCAACGCGCGGATCTTATTTTGAAGAAGAGTGAGAGCCACCTCGTCGAAGAGGTCTCGCTGAGGAAACTTTGATCAGGCCGCGCGGCGGCTCAGGTCGAAATGCTCAAGATACCGCTGCTTGATTGCTGATACCGGCAGAACGATCAGCACGTCCGTGGTGCCGAATTCGTAGTCAATCACCGCTCCGTTGCCGATGTAGGCGCCGAGCCGCAAATAGCCTTTGACCAACGGAGGAAGCGCGCGCAGCGCCGCCTTTGGATCGATCGCTTCCTTCGACATCCGATTCATCTCGATGTGACGCTCAGGTAATGCCCTTGCGCGCCATTGCTCCGGCGCGTCGGCGTAGTGATGGAGGAATGACAGTGGAAGCGCCAGCCGTTTCGGATCCGTGCCATCAAGGCTGGCGCACCCGAACATCACATCGCAGCGGTTCTGCAGGATGTATGCGTGAATTCCGTGCCAGAGAAGCTCGACGGTGCGCTTGTTGCGGTAAGGCGAAAGCACGCAGGAGCGTCCGAGTTCGAGAAACTGCAGATGGCGGTGACGCGCGAGGAGACCACGGATGTCAAACTCGCCGGCGGTGTAAAATCCACCATACTCTTCAGCAAAGGGTTGGCGCAGCAGCCGGTAAGTGCCAACCACCGCCGGCCGGTTCAGTGCACTCTGATCGCGCGCCGCATGATCGAGCACGAGCAGGTGATCACATATCGTGTCGTAGCCATCGATATCCCGCCGAACAAGGAGACGCGCAGCACCCGGAATTGCAGAGCCTTCCTGATAGAAGACCCGATAGCGCAGCTTTTGCGCCTGACGGACTTCTGCGGCTGTCTGAGCGAGTCGCACTTCCATGGTGCCGACCCGGCCCAATGTCCGCGAAGTCGGCGAAGGACGGGATGTCCGCGTGGACCATGCGCGGAGGCCGCCGTAAGCCTGCAATGACGAAATGAGACCCGACATACCGATACCCGCCGGTGCGGGTCGCAGCCGTTCAAACAGGTTACGCGGCGGCTGAAGGGTGGTGCGGATGGCCATGCGCATTCAGAGCCCCGTTTTCAACCCCGCTCGGCGATACCTTGCGGACGTTGACCGTCGATCCAGACGACCGAATTATATTCGTATTTGGTGATACCCCCTACACCACACGCCGGACACGGAATTATGACAATGTGGGGAAACCGGCGTTACGCCGCAAGCGGGTTGGTGCCAGGTCCGGAAGCGGTATCGAGGATTTCCCGCAGTCGTTCACGATCGAGTGGCTTGAGCAGGAACCCGTCGAGGCCTGCATCGAGGATCGACTGGCGATCCTCGGTCTGCGCGTTGGCAGTCAACGCGACCATCCGCGTGGGAGGGTCGCCCGTCTCGGCCTCGGCGGCGCGAATCCGGCGCGCCGCTTCCAGACCGTCGATACCAGGCATCTGCAGGTCCATCAGCACAAGATCGTAACGGCTTCCTGCGGCACGCGCCGCCAGCCAGGACTCAATAGCTGCCTCGCCGTTCGCGGCGATGGTTGGACGATGGCCCAGTCGTGTGAGGAGCGCACGGGCCAGCAATGCATTGATTTCGTTGTCTTCGGCGACGAGTATCGACAGACCTTTGATCGCGGGGGCCGAGGCTTCGGTCGTCTCGGCAATGACTTCGTGCGCCGAATGCTCGAACGTGTCGGCAGCAGCGAGACGCGACGCGAGCGACGCGGCACGCACGGGCTTGACGAGGTAGCCGGTGAAGCCTGCGGCTTTCAATGCCTGCAATTCATGACGCTCGCTCGGCCGGATCATGACGATGCGTTTGGGTATATGGAGCTTGGCGAGATCGCAGTTTTCCGTCATGCGGCGGGCGAGCGGATAGTCGACGAGCAAGGCATCCCACGGCCGCTCCGGTAGCAGCGCCTCAGCGATCCTCTCATCGATCACGGCGCACGTGCTGGCTCCCCATCGCCCAAGCCGGCGCGCAAGTAACGAAGCTTCAATTTCCGCAGCCGCAACAATCATGACCGCCAGATGATTGAGCTCGGGGACGACGAAGGATGAATCCGACGCCCTCGCCGATGGTAGCTGCACGGTGATATTGAAGCTCGAGCCCACACCGACCTGGCTCGAAACATCGATGTGTCCGTCCATGCGTTCAATGATCCGCCTGGAGATTGCGAGTCCCAGACCTGTACCACCGAATTTCCGCGTCGAGGAACCGTCCGCCTGCTCGAAATCCCGGAAAATACGCTGCAGGTCGTCTTGCCCTATTCCGATGCCCGTGTCGCGGACCTCGAAACGAATCTCGTTTTCGCGGTCGCCGGATTCGACGACGACTCCGACTCCGCCGTTTTCGGTAAACTTCACCGCGTTGGCGATCAGGTTGAGCAGAACCTGGCGCAGACGGGCGGCATCACCGATCACATTTTCTGGAATGCGCTCATCGATATAAGAAACAATTTCGATTCCTTTTGCTTGAGCACGTGGGGCCATAAGCTCGACCGACTCCTCGACCATGGACGCAAGCGCGAACGGTCGCGATTCAATATCGAGTTTGCCGGCTTCAATTTTTGAGAAGTCGAGAATCTCCTCGATCAATGTCAGCAATGTCTCGCCGGAGGCTTTCGCAGCCTTCGCGTAGGTCGACTGCTCAGGTGAGAGCGGCGTATCGAGCAGCAGGTCGGCCATGCCAAGCATGCCGTTGAGCGGTGTACGGATCTCGTGACTGACCGTGGCGAGGAACCGCGATTTGGTCCGGCTCGCAGCCTCGGCCTGATCGCGCGCAAGCGTGAGGGCTTGCTCTGCCTCGACACGATCGGTCACGTCTCGTCCGACACTCTGGATTTCGGTACCGCTGTCGCTGCGCACGGCAACCTCTCGCCAGGCGATCCAGCGCGCACCGTGTGCGGATTCAAACTTTTCGTCGTAGATCCGGGTGCTGTCGGGCTCAACGGTAATCGCACCGCGATCGCGCATGGGCAACTCTATAGCGCTACCGATCAAGGATTCTCGCGGCTTTCCCGTGAGCGCGCAGAAGGCATCGTTTGCATAGGTGATCTGGCCCGAGCTATCGCGCCGGACGATAACATCGCCCTGTGCTTCCAGCAGGCTGCGCGCGCGCTCCTCTGCTTCGCGTACTTCCCAGAGACGATCCGAGAGATCTTCGATTCGCGCTTCCAATGCGCGCAGGGCTGTCGCTGAGCGACGCTGCGTAATCAGGAAAGCGATCAGCATGCCGGCGAGCACAGTGCCGGCAGCGGCAACGTAAATGACGATATTGGATCCCGCGCCCTGCATGGTTCCAGCATCACGGGCGCGCCTGATGAATGGCCAATTGCCCGCAATCACGGGCTATTTGGCGCTCCGAACCTTGCAAATTTATTCGCAATTAACCGCGCCGTGGCCGTTCGCGAAAACGTGGTTAAAGCTTGTTTAACGATCTGGCGCGGCCGCCAGTCAGGCGGCGCGGCGAACGTCATCCGCAAGTGCGCGGTAGGACAAAGCCTCGGCGAGGTGCAGGCGGGCGATCGATTCCGCAGCGTCCAGGTCGGCAAGCGTCCGAGCGACGCGCAACACCCGATGGTAGCCGCGCGCGGACAAGCGCATCGAATCCGCGGCGTCCCGTAGAAGCGCCAACCCTGCTGGATCAACGCGGGCAACCTCCTCCAATACCGGTCCGCTCACCTGCGAATTCGTTCGGACGTTATCCAGGTTCATCGTTGCATAGCGCGCGGCCTGGATATCGCGGGCGCGCGCCACACGAGCCGCAACTTCACGGCTGCCTTCGGCTGGCGCCGGAAGGATCAAGTCTGCGGCCGTTACGCCGGGTACCTCAATATGCAAATCGATGCGGTCCAGTAATGGTCCCGACAGGCGCCCCTGATATTCCGCCGCACACCGCTCATTTGCTCCGCGCTTGCAGAAAAAGCCGGATTCGGTTGCACGTCCGCAACGGCAGGGATTCATTGCGGCCACCAGCATAAAGCGCGCGGGATATGTGATGCGATGATTGGCGCGCGAGATTGCTACTTCTCCGGTTTCGAGAGGTTGACGCAACGAGTCGAGCACCTGTCCGGAAAATTCCGGCAACTCGTCCAGAAAAAGAACGCCATTATGCGAAAGGGAGATTTCCCCCGGCCGAGCCCGCAGACCGCCGCCGACGAGTGCCGGCATGGATGCAGAATGATGCGGCGCACGGAACGGCCGGCGGTTCGTCAGCGCGCCGCCTTCGATTACCCCGGCGATCGATGCAATCATCGAGACTTCGAGCAGCTCAACCGGCGACAGGGGTGGCAATATCGTCGGCAATCGCGCCGCCAGCATCGATTTTCCGGCGCCGGGCGGTCCGATCATGAGCATGTTGTGACCGCCTGCCGCAGCGACCTCGAGTGCACGCTTGGCGTTTTCCTGGCCCTTGATGTCCGAAAGGTCGATCGTGAAATCCCGGCGTTCGTGGATTTTCGGCTGCGGGCGTGCGAGTACCTGCGTACCTTTGAAATGGTTGGCGAGTTGGATCAGCGATTGGCCTGCGATGATCTCGATTTCGGGGCTCGCCCAAGCCGCTTCAGATCCGCAGGCGCTCGGACAAATCAGGCCCTGGCCGCGCCCGGTTGCCCCGATTGCGGCGGGCAGCACGCCGGCCACCGGTGCGATCGAGCCATCCAGCGCGAGCTCGCCCAAGACGGTGAACCCACTGAGCGCGTCGTGCGGGATGGCGCCAATTGCGCCCATCAACCCGAGCGCGATGGGGAGGTCATAGTGGCTGCCTTCCTTCGGCAGATCGGCGGGAGCAAGATTGACGGTGATGCGGCGTGCCGGCAGCGCGAGACCGGATGCGATCAACGCGGCCCGCACGCGTTCCTTCGCTTCGGATACAGCCTTGTCCGGTAGCCCGACGATGTTGAAGGCAGGCAATCCGGGCGCGACCTGCACCTGCACGTCGACGACCCGCGCTTCGATGCCCTCGAATGCAACCGTCGCCACCCGCCGGATCATGCAACCTCGTCTGCCAGAATACTCGCAAAAGTAGTATCGAAAGGACAATGCGGAAACAAGAATGCCAGACCGGTCACGGCACGATTGATCTCAGCCGTTTGGACGATGATCATGAGTCAAAGCAAAATGAGAGGACCAGCGATGACGAAAGTCCGGACCATGATTGCGCTGACTTTGGCGACCCTCGGAACCGCGGCATTCGCGGAAGATTTGAGACCGTGGAAACACGTGGTGATCGAGCCGAAGGGCGATGCCGGTTTCATGCTTATGGTCGGCGAACGGGACTTTGCGTCGAGGCACGGCCTCAAGCTTGAGATCGTCCCGATGAAGAACGGCGCGCTGGCGCACAAGGCGCTGCTGGCAGGTGAAGTCGACAGCATCGAGTCAAGCCCGGGTGCTGCAATTCTGGCGGGCGCACGCGGTGCCGACATCAAGATCATCGGATGCGACTGGCCCGGCGTGCCGCATGGGTTGATGGTGAAATCAGCGATCACCAAGGTCGAAGATCTCAAGGGGAAGACGATCGCGGTGGCCGCTCCGGGATCGCTGCCGAACCTTCTCGTTAACGCCATTCTTGAGCAGCACAAAATGCCGGCGTCCGATGTGCGCTTTGCCAATCTCGGCGGCGATCTCGATCGATATAAGGCGGTTACCGCCGGGGTTGCCGACGCCGGGATCGTTGCCGCGGAATTCATGGCGGTGGCACCGAAAGACGTGAAAATGCTGGTATATGGGCACGATGTACTGCCGAACTATGTGCGGCTGTGCCTGAGCATGACCGGCAAGACGATTGCAGCAAGGCGATCCGACGCAATCGGCTTTATCGCCGCGCAAATGGAGGCGCTCAAATTTGCACTCGGTCATCGCGATGAAACGATCAAACTGACGCAGTCGGCGATCCACGCCAAGCCGGACGATCCGCGTCCCGCATACGCGTTTGACGATACGATCAGTCGTCACGCCATCGATCCATTGGTGACTTTGCCGATCGACAAGCTGAACTGGATGCAGAACGAGCTGGTAAAGGCCGGAAATCTCAAGGCGCCGTTCGACCTTGCAACGATGACTGCACCTGATATCCGCGCCGAAGCGGCCAGCCGCATAGCAAAATAATCAGACCTTCACCGAGGCCATGATGCCGGCCGGGAAAATATCCTCCGGCTTTGCGAGATGGTGCGCGATGCCCTGCTCGTGTGCGTAGCGCAGGAACAATTCCAAGGTGGGCCGGTTTTGTTCTATTCCGTAGGGAAACGGGTCGCCGCCGAACATGAGTTGCATGCGGGCGGTGTAGGCCGTCAGCCACGGCACCGGATAGCGCGACACCGCCGGATCGAGAATGCGTTCGAGGCTGCGCCGTTTCGATTCTTCGAACGCATTGTACAAATTTCGGGCAACCCAGGGCCTTCCCTCGAGAGCAACCTTGCGCATCGCGATGACGTGCATGATCGGATAGACACGCGTGTCTTCGTAATAGCGCCGCTCCATCGATTCGTAATCGGGAAACATGCGCACAACGTCGGGATGCCTTTCCCGGAACGAATTCGGCGGCCGCGCGATGATGACGCAGTCGAGCTCGCCGGAAGCAATCATCCCGCTGAGCGTCTTCTCCGGCATGCTGGTAAGTTGCACGCCTTTCGGCAGCGACAACTCAACCTTCTCGATGCGGCCCGCTTCGTTGGTGCCAGCCTGGACCCAATCGATTTCGGACAGTGCGACACCGGCCTCGTGCATGAGCCAGCCGCGCATATAAACAGCAGCGGTATGCGCCCATTCGGGAACGCCGACGCGCTTGCCGCGCAAGTCCCTTGCCGTTGCAATGCCGGCCTTGCGGTTCACGTAAAACGACGCGAAGCGAAATAAGCGCGAAGCGTAGACCGGCAAACCGATGATGTCGGAATCCCTGCGTGTCACCTGCGCCGAGAACTTGGCGAACGAGAGCTCGGATACGTCCCATTCGCGATTAAAGGTGAAGCGCGAAAAAATCTCGTGATGCCCGAGCGTGAGCCAATTGACTTCGATTCCTTCAGCACGCACCAGTCCAAAACGGAAATCGCGAAAATGATCGTAGTCGGTCGTTGCGATGGTGAGCGCGATGCTCATGGCTTGGCGCGCCGCTTTGCCTCGATCTTGTCCCAGATCAGCGCGGCTATGTCGGGGCCGCCGAGAGTCTTTATGGCGCGGATTCCGGTCGGCGAGGTTACGTTAATCTCGGTGAGGAAACCGTCGATCACGTCGATGCCGACGAAGAGCAGCCCGCGACCACGCAGAGCCGGGCCGATCCGCTTGCAGATGTCAGCCTCACGTTTCGTCAGTTCGGTGGCGGCCGGCACGCCACCGCGAACCATATTGGAGCGCAGATCGTCTGCCGCCGGTATCCGGTTCACTGCTCCGGCATATTCCCCGTCGACCAGGATGATGCGTTTGTCGCCGTTCTTGATGTTGGGCAGAAACTTCTGCACGACCCATTGCTCGCGGAAGGTTGCGGTAAACAAGTCGAACAGGGAGCCGAAATTGAGATCCTCGCGTGCAATTCGGAATACGGCTTCGCCGCCTTTGCCGTAGAGCGGCTTCATGACGATGTCGCCGTGCGCGGCGCGGAACGCCTTGATCTCGGCAAGGTCGCGTGAGACCAGCGTAGGCGGCATCAGATCGGGAAACTCGGTGACGAACATTTTTTCAGGCGCATTGCGCACGCTCGCCGGGTCGTTGATCACAAGCGTCTTGGGATGAACGCGCTCGAGCAGGTGGGTCGTCGTGACGTACGCCAAGTCGAATGGGGGGTCCTGCCGCAGCAGCACCACGTCGAACTCGGTAAGTTCGGTGCGCCGCGACCCGCCCAGGGTGAAATGGTCGCCCGGGGTGTCGCGTACGCCGAGCGACTCGACCTGGGCGAAGACCCTTCCGTCCAGCAGGGCAAGCCGGTCAGGCGTGTAATAAGCCAGCTTGTGTCCGCGTTTCTGGGCTTCCAGGAGCAGGGCGAACGTCGAGTCGCCTTTGATGTTGATCCGTTGGATCGGATCCATTTGGACGGCGATTTTCAGGCTCATGGCTACCTATAGGCGAACAAAGCGTTAACAAATTACCCGCAGTATAGCCGCTTCGGGACCGTTTGTTGCAGGGCCGGGGGGCCGTTGGTGAATCTGCCCAAGCTTTCAATCGCAGCGCGACTCTACACGATCTTTGCGCTGATGGCCGCCACCACTGTGGCGTTGTCGATGGTCGCAGTATCGAACGCGCACCGTCATGCGGCGCTGACGGAAGAATTTGAGTCCGCCTATGCCGGCAGCTGGAACGTCGAGCGTATCAACGGATTGATTTACGCCAGCACGATGGAGACGCGCGGAATCTATATGTCTCCGGACCGCGCCGAGGCCGCGACGTATGCAAACTCGCTGGTCAAGGTCACCGATCAGATCAGCTCCGTCATCGGCGACTGGCAGCGCAGCGTCCGCAATAGCGACGCCCTGGC
This sequence comes from Pseudolabrys sp., assembly GCA_035701845.1. Taxonomy (GTDB): domain Bacteria; phylum Pseudomonadota; class Alphaproteobacteria; order Rhizobiales; family Xanthobacteraceae; genus Pseudolabrys. Next base: position 35,606 of record DASSRJ010000085.1, read on the forward strand.
ATTCAGTGATTTTGCGGTCCGTATTACCGGTTATCAGGATGCACTGTACAAGCTGGCGCCGATCGCCAAGCAATCGGGGCCGCAGGCCGCACGCGAATGGGCTGAAAAGAACCTGCCAGCGCAGGTCCGGACCGAGCTGAGCAAGGATCTCGAAAAGCTCAGCCACCACTATTCCGACCGTGCCAGCCAGATCTTTACGCAGATCGACGGCGGCATCGATCGCACGGCGATGCTTCTCAGCGTGCTTGCCTGTTTTGCGGTCATCCTCGCAATTGCAGGCGCACTGACGATAGCGCGCAGCGTTATAAAGCCGATCACCGAGATAACAAACGTCACGCAGGCGGTTGCAGCCGGCGATGGCTCGATCACAATACCGTTCAGCGACCGTTCGGATGAAATCGGTGCGCTGGCGAAGTCAATCGGCATCTTTCAGAAAGCCATGCGCAGCAACGAGGAACTCAATCGTACTGTGCGCAGCGATGCTGATTTCCGCACCCGCCGGCAAGAGAAGATGTCGAGCGAGATTTCCCACTTCTCAGCGGAGGTCGAGGCGACCCTTGCCGAGCTCGGCCGTATTTCCGACGAAATGCTCGCAGCATCGACGCAGCTCGCGGCCGCTGCGGACAACGCCTCGAGCAAGACAGCGCGCGCAGAAGAAGCCTCGTCGGAAGCCAGCAGCAATGTACGCGATATCGCCTCGGCGGCTGACGAGTTGTCGGCCTCGGTGAACGAGATCGACAGGCAGGTTGCGCAATCCAATGCGATCGCAACCAAAGCCGTGAACGAGGTCGAATCGACTAACCTCGCAGTCAAAGAGCTCGATGAAGCGGCCGCGCGTATCGGTGATGTGGTCAAGCTCATCACGGATATCGCGGAGCAGACGAATCTCCTCGCACTCAATGCCACGATTGAGGCGGCGCGCGCCGGTGAAGCGGGCCGCGGTTTCGCCGTGGTTGCCGGCGAGGTGAAAGCGCTGTCCGGGCAGACAAGCCGTGCCACGGAAGAAATCGGCGCCCAGATCGCGGGAATGCAACGCGCGACGCAGCGCTCGATTGCCGCAATTACCGGCATCGAACAGACAATCCGCGAGATCGGAAATATCAGCAGCGCGATTGCAGCCGCAGTGACTGAACAGGGTGCGGCCACGCAGGAAATCGCGCGTGGTGTCGAAATTGCCGCGCGGCGCACCGTAGAGACCGCAAAAGAAGTCAACATGATGGGAGCGGCGACTCAGGATACACGCTCGAGCGCCGCGGCGGTGAAGGCGGTGGCCGATGACCTGGGCGGCGCTGCCAACCGCATTCGTTCCCAGGTTGATCAGTTCTTCGCGCGGTTGAGCGCATAATCAGGCGTCGAACGCAGCCGTGATATGCCGCGGGATCTTCCCCGGCGCCACCAGAATTGCATCGAACCGGATATCGCGGATCGATTCGTCAGGATTGTTGGCAAGCCAAATTTCCGCTGCGGCGGCAATTCTCCGGCGTTGGCGTACATTGACGGACTCTGCGGCCTCATCGAGAGTTGCCCGTGCCTTCACCTCCGCAAACACGAGCAATTGGCGCCGCCTGGCAACAATGTCGATCTCGCCAAGCGGGCTCCGCCACCGCCGCGCCAGAATACGGAATCCTTTGGCAATCAGAAATGCGGCCGCGCGGCTTTCGGCCGAAATACCGACGCGAAAGGCTGCCTGCCGTTCCGGCCGCGGCTCCCGCTTCATGGAGCGAGACGGCCGTTCACTCTGCGTCATGGTCATCGTCTTTGGCGAGAGCGAGTGCACGCTGGTAAATCTCGCGTCGCGGACGCCCGGTTGCGACCGCGACCTCGCCAACCGCATCCTTGACCGAAACACGGGACAATGCGCGCCTGAGAAGCGCATCGATATCGTCCGCGCGCTGCTCCTCGGCCGGCGATGCAACCAGGACCACCAACTCGCCGCGTGCTTCCGCGCCGTCCGCGTAAAGCCGCGCCAGCACGTCCAGATTCTCGTATCTTACCTCTTCGTGCAATTTGGTCAGCTCGCGGCAGACTGCCGCGGCGCGTGGTCCGAGTATGCCGGCAAGGTCGGCCAAAGTCGAAGCCAGACGTGGCCCGGCTTCGAACAACACCAGGGTCGCCTGGATACTGGCGAGCGCGGTTATGCGTTTTTGGCGCGCGGCTTGCTTGGGCGGCAGGAAGCCTTCGAAAAAGAAACGATCGGTCGGCAGTCCGCCGACCGCCAGCGCGGCAAGCACGGCCGACGCGCCCGGCAGGACGCTGACGTGATGCCCGGCTTCGCGGGCGGCGCGCACAAGCTTGAAGCCGGGATCCGAGATCAGCGGCGTACCGGCATCCGACACGAGTGCCACCGTTTGGCCGCCGGCAAGACGTGAAAGCAGCTTGGGGCGCGCTTCGGCGGCATTGTGCTCGTGATAGGCAGTCAGCGGCGTCGCGATGCCATAGCGGTCGATCAGCTTGCGTGTCACGCGCGTATCTTCGCAGGCGATGACGTCGGCACCGGCAAGGGTTTCGAGCGCTCGCAATGTGATGTCGCCCAGATTTCCAATAGGTGTGGCGACAATGTAGAGGCCGGGCGGAGCCCTGCCGGCTTCCATCGATATGCCGAAAGGCGCGTAACGGCGCGGTCTCGCTTTGGCGTCACTGGCCATGAATGGCACTCTAGACGGGCGTGTTCGGCGCGTCATCGGGAACAATCCGCACGCCTTTCATGGCCTTAACTTTTCCGGCGATACCGGTTACGACTGATGGAGAATTGTCGCGTGGGGAGCGACCATGTCGGGGATGTCGCATGAGGGGGCGATCGCGCGCGTGTGGCGTCACACGCGCTTGGGCCTGTCCGTTGTCGCGACAGGCCTATTGGTTGCCGCATGCACCACCCAGTTGGGTGGCGGCCCGGCTCTGCCTGCCGGTGAGCCCTCAGCTGCCGCGCAGCCAGCCGATGGCCAGGTTCGCATCGCGCTGATCCTGCCGCTGACGGCGCAAGGCAATGCCGGACTGGCGGCGCAGTCGATGAAGAACGCCGCGGAAATGGCTCTTGCCGAATTCAAGGTGAGCAACGTCCAGCTTCTCGTCAAAGATGACGGCGGCTCTCCGCAAGGTGCGCGGACCGTTGCCGAGCAGGCGATCTCCGAAGGGGCGGAGATCATCATAGGCCCGCTCTTTGCCCAGTCGGTAAGCGCGGTCGGACAGGTTGCGCGGGCGCGCAACATACCCGTGATCGCGTTTTCTACGGACGCGAGCGTGGCGGCGCGCGGAGTCTATCTCCTGAGCTTTCTGCCGGAGACTGACGTGCGCCGGATCGTCGAATATGCGGGATCGCGCGGCAAGCGATCATTCGCCGCGCTGATGCCTGACAATGCCTACGGCACTGTTGTTGAGGCGGCGTTTCAGCAGGAAGTAGCGCGGCGTGGCGGACGGGTCGTAGTGCTCGAGAAATATCCGCACGATGCAAACCGGACGGCCGAAGCCGTACGTCGCGTTGCGCAAGCGGCCAACCAGATTGACAGCATCTTCATTCCGGACAGTCCGGATGCGGTGCCCCAGATTGCGCAGGCGCTCGCCGCCGGCGGGGTCGACCTCAAGCGTGTGCAATTGCTCGGCACCGGGCTTTGGGGCGACGACACCCGCATCTCGTCCGAGAAACTGCTTGATGGCGGCTGGTATCCATCACCGGAGCAGGCCGGATTCCGGAATTTCTCCGGTCGCTACCGCGCCCGTTACGGACAGGATCCGGTGCGGACCGCGACGCTGGCATACGATGCAGTGGCGCTCGTGGCGGCTCTGGTCAAGACGCAAGGAACGCAGCGATTCAGCGACCAGGTGCTCACCAATCCGTCGGGCTTTGCCGGCATAGATGGCGTCTTTCGCTTCCGGCCCGAGGGTACGAACGAGCGCGGCCTCGCCGTTCTGCGTGTGACGCCATCGGGCGGCCAGGTGATCAGCCCCGCGCCAAAATCATTCGCACCAGGAACGTAACTATCAGGCGGCGAGATCCGCGACCACCGCATCGAGCAGCGGGAAGCCGCGCTGCGTAACGCGCAGCCGTCCATCGGCGGTCGTTTCCACGGCGCCTTCTTCGCGCAGAAACGAAATGCGTTCGGGGTCGAGCGTGCGCCCGGAGAGGGCGCTGTAACGCTCAAGGTCGATGCCTTCGGCAAGCCGGAGGCCCATGAGTAGGTATTCGTCGGCGGTTTCACCCGTGGTGAGCTTTTCCGAGACGGTCACACCGGCTCCATTTGCTTCGACGCGCGTGAGCCATGCCTCCGGACGTCGTTCGGTTTCAGTCGCAACGCGGCGTCCTTCAATGGTCAATCGTCCGTGCGCTCCCGGACCGACGCCGGCATAGTCGTGCCCGCGCCAATACACCAGATTGTGGCGGCACTCCGCGCCCGGACGCGCGTGATTGGAGATTTCGTAAGCAGGCAGCCCGGCGCCGGCACAGACGTCCTGCGTGAGATCATAAAGATCACGGGCGAGATCCTGATCGGGGACAGTCAATTTGCCGGCTTTGTGCAGACCGAAGAACGGCGTGTCCGGCTCGATCGTCAATTGGTACAGCGACAAGTGCTCCGCGGCTTCCGCGATTGCCCGCTCGAGCTCGGCAGCCCAGGCATCAAGCGTTTGTTGCGGACGCGCGTAAATGAGGTCGAACGAATAGCGTTGGAAAATCGAACGGGCGACCGCAACGGCGTCAAGCGCCTCCTGTGCGCTGTGCAGACGGCCAAGTTCCCTGAGCGCCGCGTCGTTGAGGGATTGCACGCCGAGGGAGACGCGATTGACACCGGCTGTGCGAAAGCCGCGGAAACGCGTCGCTTCAACGCTGGTTGGATTGGCTTCCAGAGTTACCTCAACGTCGGCAGCGACGCGCCAGTGCCTCGCGATGCAATCGAGAATCGCCTGCACCGATGACGGTTGCATCAGCGATGGCGTACCGCCGCCAAAAAATATCGTCGAAACGGTCCGGTCCGGCACTCGCGTGGCGGTTGCCGCAATTTCGGTTTCATAGGCGCGGAGGAACCGGCCCTCGTCTATGCCGCCATGCCTCACATGGCTGTTGAAGTCGCAGTACGGGCACTTCGACAGGCAGAAGGGCCAGTGCACGTAAACGCCGAAGGGAGTCGTTAACGACATGTTAAGCATCATAGTCGGTGCTGCCTGCAGCAGCCAGCTTGCGACAATCCTCGCCGGCACAGTTGATTAAAATTGTAACGATCGGGACCCGTTCAATGCCTCGAAAGGCACGCTTCCGCCAATTTCATAAAGGCGCGCGCGCGATGCGAAAGGCCGCCGCCAAGGGGCGGCAGTCCGTGTTTTTCTTCGGCGGTCATCTGGCCGAACGTGACGTCGAATCCGTCAGGACGAAATAGCGGATCGTAGCCGAAGCCTTTATCACCACGCGGCGGCCACACCGCGACGCCATCGACGCGACCCTCGAAATCCTCGACGTGCCCATCGGGCCAGGCAAGGCAGAGAGCGGCAATGAAATGCGCGCGACGCCGGTCAGGCGACCTCGCCTCGCGCTCGATCAGCAGTGTCTGGATGCGATTCATGGCGGCACGAAAATCCTTGTCGGGCCCCGCCCAGCGTGCGGAATGGATCCCGGGTTCGCCGTCGAGTGCATCAATGACCAGACCGGAGTCGTCGGCGAAGGCGGGCTTCCCGCTTGCGCGGGCCGCAGCAAGCGCCTTGATGCGTGCATTCTCCGCAAATGTAGTCCCGGTCTCTGCGGGCTCGGGAAGACCAAGCTCGCCGGCGGATTGCGTAGCGATTCCATAAGGCGCGAGCAGTTCGCGCATTTCCTTGAGCTTGCCCGGATTGTGGGTGGCAATGATCACTAGACCGGTCAGTCGTCTGGCCATTCCAGGTCCCGGCCCGCTCTCGGTGTGCAACCTACGCCACAGCCAATTTCTGCAGCGATACCAGCTTCGCAATGCCCTTTCGGGCAAGCGCGAGGAGTGCCGCGAATTGGTCTTCGCTGAACGGAATTTTCTCCGCGGTAGCCTGGATTTCGACGATGTTGCCCGATCCGGTCATGACGAAATTGGCGTCGGTGTCAGCTCCGGAATCCTCGGCATAGTCGAGGTCGAGCACTGCGGTCCCCTTGCAGACGCCGCACGACACGGCAGCGATATGGTCGCGCAGAACCTCGGACTTGATCATGTCGCGCGCCTTCATCCAGGCAAGGCAGTCCGCAAGCGCGACCCAGGCTCCGGTGATCGATGCCGTGCGGGTGCCGCCGTCGGCCTGAATGACGTCGCAGTCGATTGTGATCTGGCGCTCGCCCAGCGCCGGTAAATCGACCACCGATCGAAGTGATCGTCCTATCAGCCGCTGGATTTCAACGGTGCGGCCGCCCTGCTTTCCGGCGCTCGCCTCGCGCCGCGTACGCTCCGAGGTGGCGCGCGGAAGCATGCCGTACTCGGCGGTTACCCAACCGCGGCCCTGGCCCTTGAGCCAGGGCGGCAGGCGTTCCTCGAGGCTGGCCGCGACCAGGACGTGGGTGTCGCCAAACTTCACGAAACACGAGCCCTCAGCGTATTTCACGACGCCGCGCTCAAGCGAAACGGCGCGTAACTCATCGACTTGCCGGCGACTCGGCCGCATCGGGCCTGCTCCCTGGTCTTGGTCGCTCACCATAACCATACGCCCGGCTTGAACAAGACCGCTCCTGTGGTCAAATGTTGCCTGGTTTCGAGGAGTGAGCCTTGGCGTCCCACGATATACCGATCGGCGCAACGCAATTGAGCCTGGCGGCGCTCAATGAGCGGTCGCGCGAGATCTTCCGCCAGATCGTCGAGAGCTATCTCGCAACCGGCGAACCCGTCGGATCGAGAAATCTTTCGCGGTTGCTTCCGATCACACTATCGCCCGCCTCGGTCCGCAACGTAATGTCGGACCTCGAACAGCTCGGCTTGATTTTCGCCCCTCACACGTCTGCTGGCCGACTGCCCACAGAAATCGGCCTGCGGTTCTTCGTCGACGCGTTGATGCAGGTTGGCGATCTTAGCGAACAGGATCGCCGCTCCATCGAAGCCCAGGTGGCGGGCGCGCATACGGCAAAATCGATGGAGGCCGTGCTCACCGAGGCTTCGCAGATGCTGTCCGGCCTGACTCGATCGGCCGGTGTCGTGTTGACCGCAAAGGCGAACGCGCGGCTCAAGCATATCGAATTCGTGCGACTTGAGCCGGAGCGCGCGCTGGCCGTCCTTGTTGCGGAGGACGGGCAGGTTGAAAATCGCGTTCTTAATGTCCCGCCGGGACTGCCCGCATCTTCGCTCACCGAAGCCGCGAACTTTCTCAATGCGCGCATCCGAGGCAAGACGCTGGCCGACCTTCAGGCCGAAATCGAGAAGGCAGTTGCCGAGGGGCAGGCCGAGCTCGATCAACTGACGCAGAAGGTCATTGCCAACGGCCTTGCAAGCTGGTCTGGCGGTGAAAACGATGAGCGGCAGCTGATCGTGCGCGGCCACGCCAACCTTCTCGAAGATTTGCGAGCAGTTGAAGATCTCGAGCGCGTGCGGTCGCTGTTCGACGCACTTGAAACCAAGCGGGGTGTCATAGACCTGCTGGGACGAGCGGAGCGCGCCGACGGCGTGCGTATCTTTATCGGCTCCGAGAACAAGCTCTTCTCGTTGTCCGGGTCCTCGACCATTGTGGCGCCGTACCGCGATGGCAAGGGGCGGATTGTCGGCGTTATCGGTGTCATTGGGCCAACACGGCTCAACTACGCCCGGGTGATCCCAATGGTCGACTACACCGCGCGAGTCGTAAGTCGGTTACTCACTCCATAAACGCTTGATTTTTGACGCCGAAGCCCTGATATGCCGGGAATCCGGATACTGCCGAGGATGGATTGAAAACGATGACGGACCCAATCGCCCGCCAGGCTGAAAGTGCGGCCGCCGAAGCGGAGAGCCCGACGGCGCCCGAACCGGCCGATCTGCTTGCCGAAGCCAGGCGCGAGGCTGCCGAATTCAAGGACAAGTTATTGCGCACGCTCGCTGAAATGGAAAACCTGCGCAAGCGGACCGAGCGCGAGGTTCTCGACGCACGGCTTTATGGCATTGCGGGATTTGCGCGCGACGTGCTCGCGGTTGCCGACAACATGCACCGGGCACTGGACGCGATCGGACTGGAACTGCGTGAAAGCACTGACCCGAAGGTGAAAGCGCTGGTCGAAGGGGTTGAGCTTACTGAACGCGAGCTCCTCAAGATCCTGGAGAAGAATGGCGTGAAGAAGTTCTCGCCGCAGGGCGAGAAGTTCGATCCGAACGTGCATCAGGCAATGTATGAAGTTCCCACGTCCGATCTGCCTCCGGGCCAGGTAGCCGAAGTCATCCAGGCCGGCTACATGATCGGTGAACGTGTGCTCCGTCCGGCGATGGTTGCCGTCAGCAAAGCTGTTCAGAAAGCGCCGGCGTCCGCCAACGACAACACCTAGCCGGACGCAGCGTCAACGCATGTCGATTCCGTCGCGAACCGCCCGGAAGCGGCCGAACATCTGATCCCATTCATTGCTGGGGCCGGCACCTACAATGCGCAGATAACCGCCCGAGCCGAACCGTAACCATTGTACCAGCGAAAGTGGCTGCCCAGTCGGGTCCTTACCCTCGGCTCTGATTTCATGGCCGGCCGCGTTATTAATCCGCATCGGTTCAGCTGATTTTATCGAAAGTTCGCGGACCGGTGCCGTGGCGACCAGATCGCGCGCAAAACGGCCGCGGTCGCTTGAATCGGCAGGCCCGCCGCGTCCGACCGAAACGATCATGACGGGGCGGCTTACTGCTTTTTCGTCGGCCTTGTCCGCAAGGACGACGGTCCCCGTCGGCATGACCTGCACCACTTCGAACCCAGCCAGGTTGCCGAACCGGAACGGCAACAGGCTGAGTTGCTCCTTGATCGGTGCAGGCCGGAACGTAACGCTTGCAAGCGCCTTGCGTACGACGGCATCGGAATAAACCGAAAGTGCGTTTTCCGGCACTTCCACGTTGATTAGCGCGGTGAGATCGTGGACGGTACTCCCCACAGCCTGCGCCAGGAATGACCATCGGTGCAGCGTGGTGCCGTCTTTCTGCACGAAACCGGTGATCAGAAAGCCAATGCCGCTGTCGAACGGAAAGCTCTCACGCTTTGCTTGCTGGAGGTCTTGCGGAAGCCTGGTGAAGGCTGCGGTCTCCAGCTCCAGGTAGGCGCTCGCCGGCAGATCAAGGATCGCGATCGAGACCTTGCGCTCGATGTCCTCAAATCCGGGAATCCGCGTGCTGGGCTTCAGGTCGCCCGGTACCTCGAGACCGATACGGGAGCCGGGCGGATAAGCCGGTTCTGAACCCGCGGTGGCGACAAGGGTCAGTAACCCCGCCCCTGCCGCAATCAAGTACGCAATTAACCGACGAGCCATGGTTACAAATGCTTTCCCAACGTGAGAGCCGGGCCCTCCCTAGCCGTCCAAATACAGTGCAGCAATGGCCCGATAACCATTGCCGGCGCCCGATGGGCCGGGTCTCGCGATTTCGCGACCGGCTGACTTGCGGCCTCCGGGTGCCCTCCTATATGAGCCATTAAGCCGCAAAAATGTGGCGAATCGCGTATCCAGGGGGCTGGAGAGGGGGGTCTGCGGATGAGCCGCTGACATTCCCATTCGGGCGCCAAGCGGCCCGGCCGGCCTGCCGCAATTTGAGAGGAAGAACCATGGGCAAGGTCATCGGCATCGACCTCGGCACCACCAATTCGTGCGTCGCCGTCATGGAAGGCAAGACGCCGAAAGTTATAGAGAACGCCGAAGGCATGCGCACGACGCCTTCGATTGTCGCCTTCACGGACGACGGCGAACGTCTTGTCGGCCAGCCGGCGAAACGTCAGGCGGTCACCAATCCGGAAAAGACCATCTTTGCTGTCAAGCGCCTCATCGGACGGCGCTACGACGATCCGATGGTTGAAAAGGACAAGAAGCTTGTCCCTTACAAGATCAGCAAGGCTTCAAACGGCGACGCATGGGTCGAGGCCGACGGCAAAACCTTTTCGCCGTCGCAGATCTCGGCCTTCATCCTGCAGAAGATGAAAGAGACGGCCGAAGCCTATCTCGGGCAGAAGGTCGAGCAGGCTGTCATCACCGTTCCTGCTTATTTCAACGACGCACAACGTCAGGCAACCAAGGATGCCGGCAAAATCGCCGGCCTCGAAGTGCTGCGCATCATCAATGAGCCCACCGCTGCCGCACTCGCCTACGGTCTCGACAAGCAGAAGACCGGCACCATTGCCGTCTACGACCTTGGCGGCGGCACCTTCGACATTTCGATTCTCGAAATCGGCGACGGTGTATTCGAAGTGAAATCCACGAACGGCGACACGTTCCTGGGCGGTGAAGACTTCGACATGCGGCTGGTAAATTATCTGGCCGACGAATTCCAGAAGGAGCAGGGCATTGATCTGCGCCGCGACAAGCTCGCGCTGCAGCGGCTCAAAGAGTCTGCGGAAAAAGCGAAGATCGAGCTGTCGTCGACGACGCAAACCGAAATCAACCTGCCGTTTATCACGGCCGATGCGTCCGGTCCCAAGCACCTGACGATGAAGCTGACCCGCGCCAAGTTCGAGGCATTGGTTGACGACCTCGTCCAGAAGACGATCCAGCCGTGCAAGCAGGCCCTCAAGGACGCCGGCATTTCGGCGGCGCAAATCAACGAGGTTGTTCTGGTCGGCGGCATGACCCGCATGCCGAAGGTGCAGGAGGTTGTTAAGCAGTTGTTCGGCAAGGAGCCGCACAAGGGTGTGAACCCCGACGAAGTCGTTGCGGTCGGCGCAGCCATCCAGGCGGGCGTGCTGCAAGGCGATGTCAAGGATGTGCTGCTGCTGGACGTGACCCCGCTCTCGCTCGGGATCGAAACGCTGGGTGGCGTGTTCACGCGCATCATCGACCGCAACACGACGATTCCGACCAAGAAAAGCCAGGTGTTCTCGACCGCCGAGGACAATCAGAACGCGGTGACGATCCGCGTGTTCCAGGGCGAGCGCGAGATGGCCGCTGACAACAAGATGCTCGGTCAGTTCGATCTCGTCGGTATCCCGCCGGCGCCACGTGGCGTGCCGCAGATCGAAGTCACCTTCGACATCGACGCCAACGGCATCGTCAACGTGCAGGCCAAGGACAAGGCAACCGGCAAGGAGCAGCAGATCCGCATCCAGGCTTCGGGTGGACTGTCCGAGGCGGACATCGAAAAGATGATCAAAGATGCGGAGTCGCACGCCGAAGAGGACAAGAAACGCAAGGCTGCGGTTGAGGCGAAGAACCACGCCGAAGCGCTTGTGCACTCGACCGAAAAGGCGCTCTCCGAGCACGGCTCGAAAATCGGTGACGCCGATCGCACGGCGATCGAGAACGCGATGGCCGATCTGAAGGAAGCGCTCAAGGGCGATGATTCTTCGGCGATCCAGGCCAAGACCAACGCACTGGCGCAGGCGTCGATGAAGCTCGGCGAGGCCATGTACAAGCAGCAGCAGGAAGCGCAAAGCGCTTCCGGTCCCGGCGGGGATGGCGCCGCTTCGGGCGAGAAGAAGGAAGACGTGGTCGACGCGGAATTCACCGAGGTCGACGACGACAAGAAGAAATCCGCCTGACCGCGGCCTTTGAGCCATGCACAGGCCGTCCGCGAATGATGTCACCCCCGGGCACGCGTCCGGGGGTGCATGTTTGCGGGACGCTGGGGCGTCGAATCACGTAGGGCTGTCCCCGCGGGGGGAATGAGGGCGGAAGTGGATGTCCAAGCGCGACTACTACGAAATTCTCGGCGTTACCCGCACCTGCAGCGAGGTTGAGCTTAAGGCGGCGTTCCGCAAGCTCGCAATGCAGCATCACCCGGACCGCAATCCCGGCGACAAGACTTGCGAGCACCGCTTCAAGGAAATCAACGAGGCCTACGACGTCCTCAAGGACGGCGACAAGCGTGCGGCCTATGACCGGTTCGGTCACGCTGCGTTCGAGCATGGCGGCATGGGCGGCGGGCACGGATTTGGCGCCGACTTCGGGTCGACTTTTGCCGATATTTTCGAAGGTATTTTCGGCATGGGGTCGGCGCGCGGCCGCGGCACCGGCCGCGAGCGCGGATCCGACCTGCGCTACAACATGGAAATCACGCTCGATGAAGCATTCAGCGGCAAGACCGCACAAATTCGTATTCCCACCTCTGTAACCTGCGAAGCCTGCTCCGGCAGCGGCGCGAAGGCGGGCACCAAGCCGAAACAATGCGGAAGTTGCGGTGGCGCGGGCAAAATTCGCCATGCACAGGGCTTTTTCACGCTCGAGCGCACATGTCCCACATGTCATGGCCGCGGTCAGGTGATCGACGATCCCTGTAAAATCTGCAGCGGCGGCGGCCGTGTAACCCGCGAGCGCACGCTTTCAGTCAACATTCCGGCCGGGGTCGAAGACGGTACTCGCATCCGGCTTGCCGGCGAGGGCGAGGCGGGGCTGCGCGGCGGTCCGGCTGGCGACCTTTATATTTTTCTCGAGGTCGCTTCACATGAATTCTTCCAGCGCGACGGCGCCGACCTGTATTGCCGCGTGCCGATCTCGTTGGCGATCGCTGCGCTTGGCGGCGAATTTGAAGTGCCGGCGATCGATGGCAGCAAGGTGAGGGTGAAGGTCCCCGCCGGCACGCAGACCGGCCGCCGCTTTCGCCTGTCAGGCAAGGGGATGCCGGTGCTGCGCGCGAAACAAACCGGCGACATGTACGTTCAGGTAGCGGTCGAAACGCCGCAAAATCTCACGAAACGCCAGCGCGAGCTGCTGGCGGAGTTCGAAAAACTGTCGTCGGAGGTAACCCAGCCGGAATCAGCCGGTTTCTTCAGCCGGGTCAAAGAGTTTTTGGATGGTTTGGGAAGCCGAGGCAGCCAATCTGGGTGACCCATCTTGACCCCCCGCCTTGCGCCCTATACCCGTAAATGTTGCGGCGAGGCCCGCCGCACGTACGCGTGACCTCGCAGCAATGCCCTTACATTCAGTCGCCCGCGTCGAAAAGAAGAGTCTGCGTCTCGACGACGAGATGCAGTTCATCCGCTCCTGGATCGAAAAACCACTGTCGACCGGCGCAGTGATGCCGTCGAGCCGCGTGCTTGCGCGCGCGATGGCGCGCTATGTAGATCCCCGCTCGCAGGGTCCCGTGATCGAATTGGGTCCAGGCACCGGCCCGGTGACCGAGGCTCTCGTCCGGCATGGCGTCGACCCAAGCCGGCTGGTTCTTGTCGAATTCAATCCTGATTTTTGCCGCTTGTTGCGGACCCGCTATCCGGCGGCGACGGTGGTCCAGGGTGACGCGTATCGCCTGCGACGGCTGCTTGGAAGCTATGTCGACGAACCGGCCGCCGCGGTCGTTTCGGGGCTGCCGCTCGTCACCAAGCCCTTGCGTGCGCGGCTGCGCCTGATATCCGACGCGATGATGCTGCTGGCGGAAGGCGCTCCGTTCGTGCAATTCACCTACGCGATGCTGCCGCCAATTCCCAAAGAATTGTCCGGTGTCCGTGCCGAGTCGTCCGAACTCATCTGGATGAATCTGCCGCCTGCGCGCGTGTGGGTCTATCGCGGCCGCTGATGGTGTGGTGTCATCGCCCGCGAAAGCGGAGCCGCTGATGCCGATCCCGAAAATTCTCGTTATGCCTGGCTCGATGCGCACGGGCTCGCATAATGTCCGGCTGGCGGCGCTGGCGGCGAAAGAGCTCACGCTGCTCGATGTCGAGGTCACACGTATCTCGCTTGCCGACTATCCGTTGCCGATTTACGACGCGGACGCCGACGCGCGCGCGGGGCAGCCGGTCAACGCGCTCAAGCTCAAGCAGATGATCATGGCGCATCACGGCGTC
>DASSRJ010000086.1:0-5174 GCA_035701845.1 Pseudolabrys sp.
CAACGCCGCATGGCGTCGGCCACGACGGCATCCTCAGGCGGCTGGTCGGGCTGGCTGGCGCGTGTACGGAACAGAAATTCCTCCTTTCCGTCGACCGCGATCAGGCTCGAGCGGATCTCGGGATTGACCGCCCAGTATTGCCACGCGCGCCGCGTGCGGAAAAATTCCCGATAAAGGGCTGGCACGCGCACATACGTGGAAAACATGCGCCCGCCGAAATATTGCTGCTCCAGGCCCGCCTCACCACGAAACTTGATGCCGAGTGCGCGCCTGATGCTGCTCCGGCCGCCATCGCACCCGACGAGATAGCGCGCGTACCAGGTTCGCTTCTCGCCGTGTTCGCTCAGCGCCGTGAGTTGAACGCCCTCCTCGTCCTGGGCAAACTGCTCGACGTTCCAGCCAAAGCGCATCGTGATGTTTGGACGCGTCCTGGCATGCTCGAACAGGAACCGCTCGACGTGCATCTGGTTGGCGCGATGAATCGGCTCGGGAATCTGGTCGGTTTTTGCCGACGCTGCGACCTGCTGCCTGGCTTCGTCTGCCGATGGCATGCGCAGACGGGCCAGTTCATACGCGCCGAAGCGCGTGAAATAGGCGACATCGGTTGGATGATCAGCGGGCAGCCCCAGTTTGCGGATTTCGCCGACAATGCCGAGCCGGCGAAAATGCTCCATAGTGCGCGAGCCTTCGGTGCTGCCTTTCGGATGCCAGCGCGTGGTCGCTTCGGTGTTGAACAGCACCGACCGTACGCCATGCCAATCCAGGAACAGAGCCAGCATCAATCCGACTGGCCCGCCCCCGACGATGACAACAGGAATGGCATTGAACTCGGAATCAGACATGCTGCGAACGACGCGTGTTGCGTCAATTGCGGGGGTGCGTTCCCGGCACACGGAACAGGTTGGAGAACACCGAACGAATCCATTTGTTGCCGGGTTCGCGGTGAAACCGGTTGTGCCAGTACTGGTAGATCTCGATCTTCGGCAGCTTGATCGGGGGCCTGACGATCTCAAGGTTGAGGTCCTCGGCCAGCACGGTTGCGATGGACATCGGCAAGGTTGCAATTGCATTGGTGTGCTTGGCAATCACCGCAGCGGCGATAAAGATCGGTACCCGGCAAATAATATTCTGCGGCGGGATGGCTGCCTCGACAGCGCGCTCCGCGAGCTTGTGCGCATGGCCGGTTCCGAGCGTCGAAACCAATACATGGTTTTCCGCGGCAAATTCGTGCAGCGACGGATTGCTTGACACCCGCGGGTGGCCGCGATTGACGACGCTGACGTACTCCTCAACCCACAAAAATTGCCGCCGGACGCCTTTCACAAGAGCTGGAAAAGATCCCATCGCAAAATCGATCGTGCCGCTCTCGAGCCACGACTCGAGATGCTCGCCATCAAGCTGGACAACGCGCAGGCGTACGTTTGGAGCTTCGACCATGACGCGATTGAGCAATGGCGGCAGCAGCTTGATTACCCCGGCATCAACCACGCAGAACTGGAATGTCCGCGTGGAGACGCGCGGATCGAACACGACATGCTCGCCGCGCAACGCGCGCATTTTCTCAAGAACGTCGCCGACCGGCTGAGTCAGTGCGAGTGCCTTCGGCGTCGGTTCCATCCGGTGCGAGACGCGCACGAACAGCGGGTCGTCGAAATAGCGGCGCAGGCGAGCGAGCGTCTTGCTCAACGCCGGCTGGGTCACGTCGAGGACCTTGGCGGCCCGGGTCAGGCTGCGCTCGCGCAAAAGCACGTCCAGCACGCGCAAATGCTGAATATCGAGCTCAGCGGAATAACTATTCGGAATGTAATTTATATCCATCGATTGATAGTATACGTGCGACCCCCGCTCTAGGCTAGCGGCAACGATGGGCAGGCCGGCGCGAGGCGCCGGATCCGCCCGCAGGGGAAACGCTGCCATGCTGCCGACCGCGCCGCAGGATCGTGGGCTCGAGCGAGCGACGCACTGCGTCCCTTCAACCGAATTTCGCAATGCGCTTTCGAAACTCGCGACTGCCGTATCCGTTGTCACGACCGCCGGCCCCGCAGGCTTCGCCGGAGTGACCTGCTCCGCTGTTTGCGCATTGAGCGACGACCCCGCGATGGTGCTTGTCTGCGTGCACGGCAAGAGCGCGGCAAACGCCGCTATCAAGAAGAACGGGATCCTTTGCGTGAACTGCCTGCAGGCGGATCAAAGAGGGCTGTCGCAGGCCTTTGCGGGAATCGGCGCGATCCCGATGCATGAGCGCTTCGCGCTGGGCACGTGGGATGTGTTGACGACGGGCGCACCGCGCTGCAGGGACGCGCTGGTTGTGCTCGACTGCGAAGTCGCCGAAGTGCGCGACATCGGAACGCACAGCGTGTTTGTCGCAAAGGTTCTGGCAACGTCGGACGCTGAACAAGGCGAGCCCCTGCTCTACCAGCGGCGGGCTTATGTAACGACATGCGCATTATAGCGAGCTGAGACCCTGATCGGGAGATCGTCATGCTGCGAACGGGCGAGCACTATCTCAAGTCGCTGAACGACGGGCGCACCGTCTGGGTCGGCAACACCAAGATCGACAACGTCGCGACGCATCCGCTCACGCGGGACTACGCGCTGCGCACCGCGGAATTTTTCGATCTGCACCGGCGCCCGGAATTGCAGGACCAGCTGACGTTCCTGGACAAGACCGGCGAACGCCGCTCAATGATGTGGTTTCTTCATCGCAGCAAGGAAGAGCTGGTCCGCAAGCGCCGCTATCACGAATTCATCATGCGGCACTTCGTTGCGGCATCGATGCCGCGCACGCCGGACTCGCAGAATTACATGTTAGTAACCTATATCGACGATCCCGAGCCGTGGGAGAAGGCATCGATCGGCGCGGAAGGCCGCGGTCTCGCCGACAATATCCGCAATTTCTGGCAATACGCGATGGACCACGACCTGGTCGTGGCCCCGCACTTCGTCGATCCCCAGGCCGACCGCTCCGACCCGAACGCGCATGCAACGTCGCCCGCATTGCGCATCGTGTCAGCGAATGACGAAGGCATCGTGGTCAACGGCGTCAAAGCCATCGGCACCGCGTCGGCCTTCGGCGACTTCCTGCACCTCGGCGTCTTCTTTCGCCCCGGTGCCAAAGGCGACCAGATCATCTACGGCGTGTGCCCGGCAAACCTGAAGGGCATCACGATCGTCTGCCGCGAGAGCGTCGTTGCAGCCGACCCGGTCGAGCATCCGCTTGCATCGCAGGGCGACGAGCTCGATGCCACCGTGATGTTCGATAATGTGCTGATCCCCTGGAAATACGTGTTCCACATCGGCAATCCCGACCACGCCAAGCTGTATCCGCAGCGCGTTTTCGACTGGGGACATTATTATGCATTGTTCAGGCAGGCCGTGCGCGCTGAGTTACTGGCCGGCCTCGCAATTCTCATGTGCGAGCATCTCGGCACCGCGAAGATCGAGGCGGTGCAGGCCCGCCTCGCGCGCATCATCGGCTTCCAGCAGTCGACCTATGCGCACGTACTCGCGGCGGAGGACCAGGGCTTTTATACGCCGGGCGGCCTCTACAAGCCCGACATCCAGCTGTTTAATTGGGGCCGCGTTTATTTCCTGCAGAACCTCGGCCCGATGGTCGATGAGTTGATCGACCTGTGCGGCCGCAGCGCGATCATGTTCCCGACCGAGAAACAGTGGGAAAACGCGGCCATGCGGCCGTGGTTCGAGAAGCTCAACAAAGGCGCAACGGGCGAGGCTTATGACCGGGTCAAGATCGCCCGCGTCATTCGCGACCTCTATCTCACCGACTGGGGCAGCCGGCTGTTCATGTTCGAGAATTTCAACGGAACGCCGCTGCAGACGCTGCTTTCGCTGACCATGAAGCGCGCCGAATTCACCGGCTCCGGCCCGTTCGCCGAATTCGCACGAAAAATCGTGGGCATTGAAGTCAAGAAGGACCAGGTAACCGAGTACAAGACCGTCGCAGATTACGCGAAGGCGCAGGATTCCGCGCGCGGACCGAAACCCGCCATTCAGGCGGCCGAATAAACGCAATCATCCGAAGGAACGACGAAGGAACGACAATGGCAAAACAACGCATCAGCTACGTACCGCTCGAAAAAATGACCCCGAAGATGCGGCAGGAGATGGAGCGCTGCCAGCGCGAAGGCACGCCGCGCCCTGAAAGCTCCGCCATCCGCGCCCACGTGGAAGCCTGCTTCTGGTTCTTCGCCGATTCCTGGAACAACATCTTCCGCAATGGCGTCCTCGACCACGCCATCAAGGAACTTTGCCGTCTGTACGTATCGCGCTCGGTCCAATGCGAATATTGCGGCAACCAGCGGTCGGTTAAATCGACCTCGAACGGCGCGCTGATCGAAGACCACGTGCTCGACCTGCTGAATTTCGAGAAGTCCAAGCTCTACAATGAGCGTCAGAAGGCAGCCCTGGCCTACGCCGAGGCGATCACCTGGCATCTCAACACCGATGATGCCTTCTGGGACCGGCTGCATCGAAACTTCACCGAGCCGGAGCTGGTCGAGCTCGGCTGCATGATCGGGCTCACGCTCGGTCAGCAAAGCTGGCTGCGGCTGCTCAACATCGATCACCACGAAGTCCTGGCCGGCACATCCGCTTCGATGGCGCCCGGCTATGAGGATGCAAAGAAGCTCAAGGATTCGAAGGCTTCCGCAGACTATTGGGCAAAGCAGAAATCAGGTGACACGACACGCGTTGCCTGACGCGGCTTCGCTCGAACCCTGAAGTGGAGCGCTGAGAACAGGAGGCGTGCTGACCTAAGGACAGAAGACAAAAAGCACGCGCGCATCAAGCGCGCGGCAATATCGGGGAGGACATCATGAATACGAATATCCGACGGCTGGTTGCTGTTGCACTCGGCTTCGCCTTGTCGTTCGCGGCGGATGCTGCGGGCGTAAAAGCCTTCGCAAAAGAGCTCAAGCTTGCGACGTTTCTTCCGCCGACACACCGCATCGTCAAGCTCTACGAAGACGTCGCGAAGGAAATCGCCGAGGACAGCAAGGGTGATTTGACGATCAAGGTCTATGCCGGCGGCACGCTCGGCGCAGGCCCCTTCCAGCAATACAAGCGCGCGGTCGAAGGCGTCGCCGACATCGCCGACATCTGTCACGCGTTCCACGCCAAAGTGTTCGCCCGCACGATGTTGACCGTGCTGCCCG
>DASSRJ010000087.1:0-30903 GCA_035701845.1 Pseudolabrys sp.
GATTATCTTGACGAGGGCACGCTCGCCGCCGCGATCAAGCAGCGGACGTTATTTTAGGCCGCTTCCGTACGTCTCGACGGCGCCATAGGCCGCGGGCGCGCCGTAGGGTGCCGGCATGAGGTAGACCGGCCGCGCCATGCCGTCGGGCCCGATTGCGACATGCGAGCAATCGCCGTACTTATTCAAGTGCGTGTCGTTGTCGTAGGAATTGTGCGAGAAGTAGTAGTTGCAGATGCCGTCATCGTAACGAACGTTCGTCCAACTGCCGTTCGATTCACGATAGATGTACGGCTTGTGCCAGTCTGCTGCGGCAGGCAGTGACGAAGCGATCACGCCGGCCAGCGCGCAGCCCAGCGCCGAAAGTTTCAAGTTCAGACGCATGGCAGCCTCCTTCTACGTACGTGGGGCCAAACGCCTGCATCGGACCATCGTTCCGTGCGCCGAAAGTTTCATGATTGTGGCGACGACGTGCGAAGGCGTCTTCTTTATGACCGCTTCGCGGACAACGTTGCAAAATGCCCGCCGCGCTGCAGCCAGGCGAGCAGGATGAAACCTGGAATACTTGCGGCAACGCAGATGACGAAGTACCACATCCAGCCGCTTGCCGCCGCGATGTAGCCGGAACCCAGTGCAAGCACCGTGCGCGCCAATGCAAACAGCGCGGTCAACAAGGCGTACTGCGTGGCTGTGTGGAGCGGGTTGCCGCAGAGCGCGGAGAGATAGGCGACAAAAATCACGGTTCCGATTCCGCTGGTGAAGTTTTCGGCAGTGATCGCGAAGGTCAGCCACGCCACGTCCCGGCCGACCACCGCCTGCCATGCGAAGGCGAAGATCGCCACCGCCTGCAGGATGCCGCCAATCCAGAGGCTGGTTGCCATCGGCAAAGCGCGTGCGATGAAGCCGCCGGCAAATCCGCCCGCGATCGCTGCCGCAAATCCGACGCCCTTGATGATGGTGGCGAGTTCGACGCGCGTGAAGCCGGTCTCGAGCACGAACGGCGTCGTCAAAGCGCTCGCGAGCGTGTCGGCGAATTTGAAAAGCATAACGAAGGTCAGGATCACAATGGCCATATCGCGTGAGAGGAACTCGGAAAAGCTTGCAACCGCCGTATCGCTCACGCGTTTCCATGAGCTTTCGCGCGCGTGCGCGGAGTGGTCGGCCGCAGCCGCTTTCGATTTTTCCGGTTCCCCAGCCAGCAGCGTCGCGATTATGCCGACCAGAACGAGCGCCGACATGGCGATGAATGCCGCGCGGTAAGCAGCCTGCTTGTCGAGCCCGAACTGCATCAGGCCGCTCACCAGGAACAGCGCGCCCGCGCTCGAAACAAGCACCGCGACGCGGTAGGCGGCGACGTACGATGCCATGCCGGCAGCCTGCTCGTTCTCGGGCAGGCTTTCGACGCGGAACGCATCAATAACGATATCCTGCGTTGCCGATGCGGTGGTGACCAGCAAGGCTGCACCGGCGACCGTCCACGGCGAGGAGGCAGGGTCACTGATGGCCAGCAATATGATCGAGATGATCAGCAGAATCTGCGTGAGCATGAGCCAGCCCCGGCGCCGGCCAAGCAAACGTGAGAGCAGGGGCACATCGAGCGCGTCGACCGCAGGCGCCCATAGCGGCTTTGCCCAATAGGGCGTTCCCACCGCTGCGAACAGGCCGATCGTCCGGATGTCGACGCCGGTTTCCGTCATCCAAGCCTGCAGGGTCTGCCCGGCCAGCGAAAACGGCAACCCGGCGGAAAAGCCCAGCAGCAGCACGATCAAAACGCGCGGCTTGAAGTAGACGGCCACGCCGTCGAACCAGGACGGCCGCGTGCGCGCATCAGGCGAGGTGGCCATGGGTTTATTCGCCGGCTTCCAGCTTGTGCCGGATCGGCGCCTGAATAACTTCGGCGCCCGGCGCCTCGTCGTCGAATTCGACGCTTTGAATTCTGTCGCCGCGGTTGACGATTTTGTCCGCAGAAATGACGATCTGCTTGATGTCGGCGTTGGCCTGTCCGAAATGCTTGTCGAGATTTTCGACGCGGTCGCGCAACCGCTGCACATCGGCGATCAAATGGCCGACCTCGGCAAGGATCCTGTCGGCAGCCTCGCGCATTTTTGCGTCCTTGCGGATCTGCTGTATCACCTGGATCGCCAGCATCAAGAGAGACGGTGAAACAATGATCACCTTGGCCCGATAGGCCTTCTGAAAAATATCATCGAAACCGTCATAGAGTTCCGCATAAATCGATTCCGACGGAACAAACATCAGAGCCATATCCTGGGTCTCGCCCGGGATCAGATATTTGTCCGCAATGTCGCCGACGTGTTTGGCAATGTCCGCGCGCACGCGAGCAACCCCGAGCTTGCGCTCGTCGTCGCCTTTTGCCTCGCGAAAGGCGGTCACCGCCTCGAGCGGGAACTTGGCGTCAATGACGAGAGATGGACCGTCGGGAAGGTACACGACGCAATCAGGACGTGCCTTGTTGGAGAGCGTCGCCTGGAATTCATAGCAATCCCGCGGCAGTCCGTCCTGAATGATCATCTCCATCCGGGCCTGTCCAAAGGCGCCGCGAGATTGCTTGTTGGTGAGGACATTCTGCAGGCTCGTCACCTGCGAGGCCAGATCGGTGATGTTTCTTTGCGCGCTGTCGATCACCGCGAGCCGCGCATTCAACTGTTGCAGGTGCTCGGCCGTGTGCTGGGTCGAGTTCTGCATCGACTCGCCAAGCCGCGCCGTCACCGCGTCGAGCCGCTCGTGCACTGTCTGCTGGAGTTGCGATTGCGCCTTCGCGAGCAGTTCGCCCATGATCTGGACGCGAGCATTCAGATCGGCCATCCGCTGCTCGGCGGCAGGATCGTGGGGCGGCTTGCGCGGCCACAGCAAGATCACAATGACAACGATGACCCCGATTGCGACAGTCGTGCCGATCACCAGCGCAAGAGCCGGCGCATTCGCCAATACCGCGTTGGCCAGAGCGTTCAAATCGTCCATTCGGCGCTTCTA
Organism: Pseudolabrys sp.; assembly: GCA_035701845.1. Classification (GTDB taxonomy): domain Bacteria; phylum Pseudomonadota; class Alphaproteobacteria; order Rhizobiales; family Xanthobacteraceae; genus Pseudolabrys. Next base: position 2,992 of record DASSRJ010000087.1, read on the forward strand.
CCGTGATTCGCGGTCGCGGGCGAACGAACGGCGAACGGTAAAGCGGTTGTGCCGGTGGCTCAAGGACAAGAGCGCATTGACCGCATCAGTCCGTGCGCTTACATCGCCGCCATGGCGGTTCGCGACATTCTCATCATTCCCGACAAGCGGCTGCGGCTCAAATCCGAGCCCGTGCAGGCTGTCGACAAGACATTGCGCGCATTGGTCGACGATATGTTCGAGACGATGTATGCGGCGCCCGGCATCGGGCTTGCCGCAATTCAAATCGGCGAGGCACGACGCGTCGTCACCATGGATCTTGCGAAGAAAGATGAGCCAAAGCAGCCACAGGTCTTCATCAATCCGGAAGTGACCTGGACCTCGGACGAGAAGGCAACTTATGAGGAAGGATGCCTGTCGATTCCTGAATATTACGAGGAAGTCGAGCGCCCGAAGTCGGTCAGGGTGAAATACCTCGATCTCGACCTCAAGCCGCAGGAGATCGACGCGGATGGGCTGCTTGCCACCTGCCTGCAGCACGAGATCGACCACATCAATGGCGTGCTGTTCATCGACCATATTTCCAAGCTCAAGCGCGACATGGTGATGAAGAAATTCAAGAAGGCGGCGAAGAAAACCGAAGGCGCAAAACCGCTTTCGGAGGACCAGGAGCCTTCGCATCACATCGGCTGACAGCGGGCGCGCCTGCGCGCAGAGTGCCTCAATGCGTCTGATCTTCATGGGCACGCCTGATTTTGCGGTGCCGACTTTGGTCGAACTCGCCGCGCGCGGGCACGAGATTGCCGCGGTCTACACGCGCGCGCCCAGGCCGGCCGGCCGCGGCATGGACGTGCAGCGCACGCCGGTGGAGCAGGAGGCACGGCGGCTGGCGCTTGGCGTTCACACGCCGAGGAGCCTGAAGGACGAGGAAGCCCAGGCTGCGTTCCGTGCGCACAACGCAGACGCCGCCGTCGTGGTCGCCTATGGCCTTATTCTGCCGAAATCCGTGCTCGAAACACCGCGGCTTGGCTGCTTCAACATCCACGCGTCGCTGTTGCCGCGCTGGCGCGGTGCCGCGCCTATCAACCGTGCCATCATGGCCGGCGACACTGAATCCGGCGTTACCATCATGAAGATGGACGAGGGGCTCGATACCGGCGCGATGGCCATGGCGGAGCGAATGCCGATTGGTGCCGACACTACGGCGGGCGACCTGCACGACGCCATGTCGCGCCTGGGCGCCGATCTGATGCTGCGCGCGCTCGCCGCCGCCGAACGCGGCTCGCTCTCGCTTACGCCGCAGCCGGACATGGGCGTCACCTATGCCGAGAAGATTTCGAAGGGCGAGACTCGCATCGACTGGTCGAAGCCCTGGAAGCAGGTGCACGATCACATACGCGGGCTGTCGCCGTTTCCCGGCGCCTGGTTCGAGATCGATGGCGTACGGATCAAGGCGCTGCGGTCGACAAAAGGCGACGGGTCCGGTGCCGCCGGTACGGCGCTCGATGACAGGCTTACCATCGCCTGCGGTACGGGCGCGGTGCGCCTCACCGACGTGCAGCGCGCCGGCAAGCAGCCGATGGCTGCGGATGAGTTTCTGCGCGGCACGCCGGTAAAATCCGGCGCCCGGGCCGCCTGACATGCCGCGCTACAGGTTGACCGTCGAATATGACGGCCGCCCATTCGCCGGCTGGCAAATCCAGGCCGACCAGCTCACGGTTCAGGGCCTGCTCACGTCCGCGGTTGAAGCGCTTTCGGGCGACAAAACGCTGGTGCAAGGTGCCGGTCGCACCGACGCAGGCGTCCATGCGCGCGCGCAGGTTGCCCACGTCGATCTTTCGAAGGACTGGGACACCGACACCATACGCGACGCACTCAATGCGCATCTGCGGCCACACCCGATTGCGATTCTTGCGGCCGAACGTGCCGCGGATGATTTCAGCGCGCGGACCTCGGCGATCCGGCGGCATTATCTCTACCGTATCGTCAATCGGCGCGCCGATCTCACGCTCGAAGCCGGTCGTGCCTGGCGCGTGCCGCGACCGCTCGATGCGGCCGCAATGCATGCGGCAGCACAGCGCCTGGTCGGAAAGCACGATTTCACGACGTTCCGTTCGACCGAATGCCAGGCCAAGTCACCCGTGAAAACGCTGGATAGCCTCAAGGTCGGGCGCAGCGGCGAGGACGTGAATGTGACCTCGGTCGCACGCTCATTCCTGCACAACCAGGTGCGTTCGATGGTCGGCTCGCTTGTCCTGGTCGGCGAGGGCAAATGGAGTGCCGACGACCTCGCGAAGGCGCTCGACGCACGCGATCGCGCAGCCTGTGGTCCCGTCGCGCCGCCGGACGGGCTGTACCTGATGAGGGTGGAGTATTGAATGAATTTGTCGTCACCGGGCTTGTCCCGGTGAGCCCGCTTAGGAAGGCACGGCTGTGGTTTCCTAAGCGAGATGGCCGGGACAAGCCCGGCCATGACAGTTATCAAGCGAAATACCTGTCGATGATCTTGCGATAGATCTCGGTCAGCTTCTGCAGGTCCGCAACCGGCACGCGCTCGTCGACCTGATGCATCGTCTGGCCGACCAGGCCGAACTCGACCACGGGACAATGCTGCGTGATGAATCGCGCGTCTGACGTGCCGCCGGTCGTCGACAGCGCCGGCTTGCGGCCGGTGATTTCGGTAACTGCGGCGGCAACCAGGTCGGTGAATGGCCCCGGCTTGGTCACGAACACCTCGGCGTTCGACGGCTCCCACTGAAATACGAATTTGATCTTTCCGCCGGCTGCCTTCGTGGCGCGCTGCTCGATCAGCTTCTTCAGCGAGTCGAGCGTATGTTTGTCATTGAAGCGAATATTGAAACGTGCGCGCGCCTCGCCTGGAATGAGATTGACCGTCTTGTTGCCGACGTCGACGGAGGTGAATTCGAGGTGCGACGGCGCGAATTGCGTGCTGCCTTGATCGAGCGGTTCGCCCTGCAACGCAGAAACCAGCGTCACCAGGCCGCGGATCGGATTGTTGGCGCGCTGCGGATAGGCCACGTGCCCTTGCGTGCCGCTCACGATGAGGTGGCCGTTGAGGGAGCCCCGCCGGCCAATCTTGATTGTGTCGCCAAGTTCGTCCTGATTGCTTGGCTCGGCCAGGATGCAGTGATCGAACTTCTCGCCGCGTTCTGCCGCCCACTTCAGCAATTTCGGCGTGCCATTGACCGCGATTCCCTCCTCGTCGCCGGTGATCAGGAACGAGATCGAGCCTCTGGGCCTTCCGCCGCGCTGGCCGAGATGATCGAGCACCGCGGCGACCGCACAGGCGATCCCGCCCTTCATGTCGACGGCGCCGCGGCCGTAGAGTTCGCCGCCCGCGACCTCGCCGGAAAACGGCGGGTGCTTCCACGTCTTCTCATCGCCCGCCGGCACCACGTCGGTGTGCCCTGCGATCACCAGATTCGGCGCAGCGGTTCCAATGCGCGCGTAGAGATTTTCCACGTCGTCAGTGCCGGGCTCGCGAAACGTCATGCGATGCACCGTGAAGCCGTTTTTCTTCAATATGCCTTCGAGAAATGTCAGCGCACCGCCTTCCGCCGGCGTAACCGAGGGGCAGCGCAGCAGATCGCGGGCGATAGCGATGGGATCGGCGGACACGGTTGGTTTCAGTCTCTCAGCAGCTCGTTGATGCTCGTCTTCGAACGCGTACGCTCGTCCACGCGCTTCACAATTACCGCGCAATAGAGTCCCGGGCCGCCGCTTTTTCCCGGCAATGTGCCGGGCACGACCACGGAATAAGGCGGTACTTCGCCCTGCGTGATCTGTCCCGTTTCGCGATCGACGATGCGGGTCGAGGCGCCGAGATAGACGCCCATCGACAGGACTGCGCCGGTGCGCACGATGACACCCTCGGCCACTTCGGAACGGGCGCCGACGAAGCAGTTGTCCTCGATGATGACCGGCCCGGCCTGCAGCGGCTCCAGCACGCCACCGATGCCGGCGCCGCCGGAGATGTGACAGTTCTTGCCGACCTGCGCGCAGCTTCCGACCGTCGCCCAGGTGTCGATCATCGTGCCGGAATCGACATAGGCGCCGAGATTGACGAAGGACGGCATCAGCACGACGCCGGGCGCGATGAACGCCGAGCGCCGGACCACGCAGCCGGGAACCGTTCGGAAGCCGGCCTTGCGGAAGCGCGCGGCGCTCCAGCCTTTGAATTTGGAATCGACTTTGTCCCACCACACGGCTTTGCCGGGGCCGCCCTGAATGACGCTCATGTCGTTGAGCCGGAATGACAGCAGCACCGCCTTCTTCAGCCACTGGTTGACCTGCCATTGGCCGTCGGCCTTTCGCTCGGCGACACGCGCCTTGCCGGCGTCGAGCAGCTCAAGCGCAGCATTCACCGCCTTGCGCACGGCGCCCCTGGTTTTGGGGCCGACCTTGTCGCGCGCCTCGAAGGCTTCATCAATGGTCCCGGCAAGCTTGTCGTTGGACATGGATGCTCCGGCTTGTTTGGCTGCGGTTTGTCGGGGGCGCGGTAGGGGATGTCAAGCCGCACGCGGCGGGTTATGGTCGTGCCGGGAGAAAAAGCAATGAATCGGCAATTGGTACGTCTGTCTTTGGGGCTTGTCGCATCGGCATTCGGTTCGGCGCCGGCTTTCGCGCATCACCTGATGGGTGGGCGCACGCCGGCCACCTTCGGAGAAGGCATTCTGTCGGGATTGGGCCATCCGGTGATCGGTCTCGACCATCTGGCCGCGGTCGTTGCCGTCGGTTGCCTGGCGGCTGCGCATCGCTCCGCATCGGCGTTGGCGGTTGCGTTCGTGCTGGCAATGATGGGCGGGGTCGCCCTCCATCTCCACGGCACGTCGGTGCCGGGCGCGGAGATGGTCGTCGCATTGACCGTCCTCGTGCTTGGTGTGCTGATGGTGCTTCACCGCGACATGTCGGCGGGAGCCGCGATGGTGCTGTTTGCGATCGTGGGCGTGATTCACGGTTACGCCCTGGGTGAATCGATCTACGGTGCCGAGCGGACGCCGCTTTATGCCTATCTCATCGGGCTCGCCGTGATCCAAAGCGCAATTGCGCTTGCGGCGGCGCGTGTGACCCGTTCGCTTGCACGCGGATCACCGGATTTGCCGGCAGTGCGCCTGATCGGCGCGGGCATTGCCGGCATCGGCCTCGCTGTCCTGATGCAGCAGGTCATGCCGGGCGCGTGATCAGCGCCGCACGATGTCTTTGAGGAATCCGCTGAGATCGTCGGTCAGGTGATCGACATAAGGCGCGTCGCGTCCCTCCAATTCCCAAGACTCGCGAAAAATATCGCGCTGACCTTCCGGCACGACCAGGATGGTTGTCATGCCGAGCGCGTGCGGCGTCTCCAGGTTGCGCGCGAGATCCTCGAACATCGCAGCCTTCGCGGGATCGACGCCATGGCGTGCGAGGAATCGTTCGTAGACCTGCGGCAGCGGCTTGGGATCGAGATTGGCCGCGGCGATGTCGAAGACGTCTTCGAAATGCTGGTGAATGTCGAGCTTCTGCATCACCGCGTCGGCGTGCTTGCGCGTGCCGTTGGTGAGAATGAGCTTGCGTCCCGGCAATCTTTCCAGTGCCGCACCGAGCGCCGGATTCGGCTCAAGCGGTGAATGATCGATCTGATGCACGAACTCAAGATAGTCGTCGGGTTTCATACCATGCTCGGCCATCATCCCGCGCATGGTGGTACCGTAGCGCCGGTAGTAGTCCTTCTGCAGCCGGAATGCTTCGTCCGTCGAAACCTTCAGAAAATCGGAGACATAGGCGCGAATGCGCTCATCGACCTGCTGCCAGAGATTGAGGTGGTGCGGATAGAGCGTGTTGTCGAGATCGAACACCCAGGTTTCGACGTGGCCGAAACCACGCGGCGGAAGGCGGGACGTGGACGGCACGACGTTACTGGTCCTTGAAACGCACGATCGTTGTTGGCTGGTTGCCAAGATCGATGACCGCAAAGCCGGCCGAATTCAAGCCCCGTGCAGCGCAGTCCTTATGGTCGGCAAGCTCGAAACGGCCGTCACGCGTGCAAAGTGCGAGCGTTCCGCCCCAGGAAAGGGCCGTATCCCCTCGTTTGACGGTACGACCGCTGCCGTCAACCGCTTCCGCATAACTGTAGACACGGTGCGGGTCGCCACGCAGATCAGGGCGCACGCACTGGCCCGATTCCACACGATACCAGCCGCGCGTGACGATGGCGCCCATCTCGGCAAAACCCAGCGAAGCCATCACCGCGTATTTTGTATCGTTGCACCATGAAAAGCCGATGCCCTCCGGCTTGTGTGCGGCGTCGATCAATGCGTCGAAGAATGCGGGCGTTGCAACAGCATCGGCGCCAAGTTTTCTCTCGCTTAAGAACTTTGCGATCGCAGCCTGCGTCTTCGCGCCCTGCACGCCGTCGATCGGGTAGGCGTCGTAGCCGGCAATTACCAACAGCCGCTGTATGCCGGCAAGCCGGGCCTGAACGTCGTCGTAGTCGCCTTCTTCCGCAAGATTGACCACGGGACCTTTCGGTGAATCCGACGGCTTGGTCGCGCTGAACTGTGCCTGCTGGCTTGTCGGGCAGCTGCGTGCATTGGAAATGTCGAAATCGTCGTTTTTTATACAGAAGTCAGCCTGGCCGTTCAGCGGCAGCGGCGCGCTGCCGTAGACCGGCGGGGTGCGCGCGTGCACGTACACCATGTCAGCGTCGAGCGTGCCGTCGAGGGCTTGCCGGCACTGGCCGGGGTCGAGCCGGAACCAGCCACGCGTCTCGACATTGGCGCGCTTTTCGAGCCCGATCGCCACGTCCATGCGGTAGCTGGTGCGGTTGCACAGCGTAAGTTCGGCGCGGGCCGATGTGGTCAGCGCGATTGACGCGGCGATCGTGAGAATGAACCCGCGAATCATGCCCGCCATGCTAGCGGAAGACGCACAAATTCGTCATTCCGGGACGGCGCCATAGCGCGTCGAAGACGCGCGTAAACGCGCTTACGGCGCCGGACCCGCCTGCGGGCCGAAGCCTCAGGCGGCGAGCGCAAGCCTCTAAAACCTTCGGCGGGCGAAGGTCCGGAATCCAGACGCGGGCACTGAGTTCGGTTCTGGATTCCGGGTTCGCCGCTTTGGCGGCGCCCCGGAATGACAGCGGTTACCGGTGCACCAGGGTGCCGACGCCGTGATCGGTCAACAGCTCGAGCAGAACGGCGTGCGGAACCTTGCCGTCCATGATGACGACGCCTTCGACGCCCTGGTCGAGGGCATAGATGCAGGTCTCGACCTTCGGAATCATGCCGCCGGAAATCGTGCCGTCGGCGATCAGTCTGCGTGCGTCCGAGACGGACAGGTCCGCAATCAGGTTCTTCGACTGGTCGAGAACGCCGGGAACGTCCGTAAGCAGCAGCAGACGCTTTGCCTTCAACGCGCCTGCAATTGCTCCGGCAAATGTATCGGCGTTGACGTTGAACGTTCCGCCATTCGCCGAAGTTGCTACGGGCGCCAGTACGGGGATCATTTCGCGCCCGATCACCTGATTAAGCATGGTGGTGTCGACTTTTTCGGGCTCACCCACGAACCCGAGATCGATGACCTTTTCAATGTTGGAGTCGGGGTCGACCACCGTGCGGCTGACCTTGCGCGCCTGCACCATGTTGCCGTCCTTGCCGCATAGCCCGATGGCCTTTCCGCCGGCGGCGTTGATGTAGCCGACGATCTGCTTGTTGATCGAGCCGGCCAGCACCATTTCGACAATCTCGACCGTTTTTACGTCGGTGACGCGCAAGCCGGCAGCGAACTCGGACTTGATGCCGAGCTTCTTGAGCATGGCCTCGATCTGCGGGCCGCCGCCGTGCACGACGACCGGATTGATCGCCGTCTGCTCGAGCAGGACGATGTCCTTCGCAAAGTCGCGCGCCGTCTGCTCCTGGCCCATGGCGTGTCCGCCATATTTCACCACGACGATCTCCTCGTCGTAGCGCTGCATGTGCGGCAGCGCTTCGGACAGGATGCGGGCCTGCGTCTGCGGGTCGATCTTTGGGGCTTTGCTCATCGCTCCGGCCTTGTGCGGTTGCCGGCGGTTCTAGCCGATGCAGCCGTCCTTCGACAATGCACTAGCTCTTTCTTTCCGCGAGCAGCCGGGCGATGGCCGCGCGCAACTCGGGGACGCCCGCTCCGTCCTGCGAGGAGGTCGCCAGAACCGTCGGAAAAGCGGCCCGCTGCCGGGTGAGGGCACCTTCGACGTCGGCAATGCGGCGTGCCAGGTCGTCCGGTTTCAACTCATCGCATTTGGTTAAAACGACCTGGTGGCTGACGGCTGCCTCGCTGAGCGCGTCGAGTGCCGGGTCATCGGTCGCTTTGAGTCCATGCCGCGCATCCACCAGGACATAGACGCGGGCGAGATTGCTTCGCCCGCGCAGAAAGGCGTCGATCAATGCCGTCCAGGCCGCGATCCTGGATTTGGCCGCGGCGGCGTAGCCGTAGCCCGGCATGTCCACGATGTTGAGATTGCCGCCGCCCGAGAAGAATATGAGTTCCTGCGTGCGCCCGGGCGTGCGCGAGATGCGCGCCAGGTTCTTGCGGCCTGTCAGCGCATTAATCAGGCTGGACTTGCCGACGTTCGAACGGCCCGCGAAGGCGATTTCGACGCCCTTCATGGGCGGAAGCGAGACGGGTGAGGCGGCGGCGGCAACGAAATGCCAATCGGCGGCAAAGAGCTTGCGGCCTGTCTCGACTTCCGCGCGGGTGAATTCAGTCGAAGCCATGATGTTTTTTGGTCATTCCCGGGCGCGGGCGTGAGTCCGCGAACCCGGAATCCAGAGCACAGCTGGCGCATCGATCTGGATTCCGGGTTCCGGCCAGCCACGGAATGACGAAAGGAATTCTGCGTATGCCGCAGCTGCGCTACTGCTGCGGCGTCTTCTTGACGAACATCGCCTTGATATTGTCGAACAGTTCGATCTTCGCCCCGTGCTTGCGCATGATCACACTCTGCTGCACGACCGAGAGCAGATTGTTCCAGGCCCAGTAGATCACGAGGCCGGCGGGGAAGTTTGCCAGCATGAACGTGAATATCAGCGGCATCCAGTTGAAGATCATCGCCTGCGTCGGATCGGGCGGCGCCGGGTTGAGCTTCATCTGAACCCACATCGTGATGCCCATGATGATCGGCCATATACCCAGATGCAGGAAATGGCCGATCAGCGGTAACACCGTCGGGTCAACTGGAATGAGACCGAACAGGTTGAAGATGTTGGTCGGGTCCTGCGCCGAGAGATCGTGGATCCAGCCAAAGAAAGGTGCATGTCGCATTTCGATCGTAACGAACAAGACCTTGTAGAGCGAGAAAAACACAGGGATCTGGATCACGATCGGCAAACAGCCGGCCAGCGGATTGATCTTCTCCCGCTTGTACAGCTCCATCAATTCCTGCTGCTGCTTGGCCTTGTCGTTGGCGTAGCGTTCGCGCAAGGCCATCATTTGCGGCTGTACCGCCTTCATCTTCGCCATCGACGCGTATGACTTGTTGGCGAGCGGGAAGAAGATGATCTTGACCAACACCGTGACCATCAGGATCGCGAGGCCGAAATTTCCGAAAAAATGGAAGAAGAAATCCATCGCGAGAAACATCGGCTTTGTTATGAAATAGAACCAACCCCAATCGATCAGCAGATCGAAGTGGTTGAGTCCAAGCTCTTTGTTGTAGCCGCCGATGCCGACCAACGGAAAGTTGATGCCGACAATCGAGACTTCCTTGGCGCCGGCAAACAGCCGGCCGTTGGCAGAACCGGTCGCGCCGGGCGCGATTGTTTGGGCGTCAAGTAAATAGTCGGTCTGAAATGTCCTGGTCGTGCCGAGCATGCTGCTCGAGAAACGTGCCTTCAGGTGCGCGCTTGTATCCGGCAACAACGTGGCGGCCCAATATTTGTCGGTGATGCCGAGCCAGCCGTTGACGACGTCGAAACTGACGGATTTTTTTTCCTCGATGTTCTTGTAGGTGAATTCCTGCAGGCCCGACTCTCCGAGCACGCCGATGAGGCCTTCGTGGAGGACGTAGTATCCGGCGGTCGGCGGTATTCCGTGACGCGAGATCAAGGCATATGGAAAGAGAGTGACGGGGCTTTCGCCCTTGTTGCTGACGTCATCCTTGATCGTGAACAGATACTTGTCGTCGACCGAAATGGTGCGGCGGAATTCGAGTCCCTCGCCGTTATCGTAGGTCAAAGTCACCGGGTGGCCGACGCCGAGTGCCCCCGAGCCCACCTGCTTCCAGACGGTTTCGGAAGTCGGCAGCTTGACGTTCGCCCCGGCGGCGCCGGTCCAGCCGAATTCCGCATAGAACGGATCGCCGGTGCCCGAAGGGGACAGCAAAATGATCGGCGGCGATTTCGGGTCGGTTGTCTCGCGGAATTTGACCAGCGCCAGGTCGTCGATGCGGCCGCCTTTCAAAGCAACCGAGCCCTGCAAGGTATCGGTGGCAATCGGTATGCGCGGCGAATTCGCCAGCGCTGCCTTGCGATCGATGGGTGCCGCAGATGAAGGCGGGCTTGCCTGTCCCGGCACTTGCGACTGCGCTTGTGGCTGCGCCGGTTTGTGCTGACCCGGCACCGCTGCATTCTGTTTCTGTTGCTGCGCCTGCTGCTGCAGCTGTTCCTGCCGCGCTTTTTCCTGCGGAGCGGCAAAGAAGTACTGCCAGCCAAGCAGCACAAGTGCCGACAGCACAATGGCAAGAATGGTGTTCTTGTTATCGGTCATTGCAATTCCGTTTGCCGCTGTGCCCCGCGTGAATTCGCCGCAATGCGCCTTCGAAGTCCTGTGTCATACGGTCGAACGGCAGATTGAGCGCCGCCCGTCGGCCGATCAGCACGTAATCATGCCCGGTGCGCACCCGGGTTGCGGCCGAGAGCCGCACAATTTCACGGAGGCGGCGGCGGACCCTGTTGCGCTCGACAGCATTCCCGACCCTTTTCGACACCGTGAAGCCGAAACGCGCCGGCCCGTGGTCGCGACGATTGCGCGCCTGCAGCACGAATGCCGCAGACGGCGCCTTGATCCCCGACGCTGCAGCCAGGAAGTCCGCCCGTTGCCTCAATCGTTCCATGGAAGCAATGCGCGGCCTCTTGCCGTCGTCAGGCGGACAGCCGTTTGCGACCGCGCCCGCGGCGCGCCGACAGAACTTTGCGTCCACCCTTGGTCGCCATACGTGCGCGGAAGCCGTGGCGGCGCTTACGTACGAGCTTGCTCGGTTGATAGGTCCGCTTCACGTTCGTTCTCCGCTGGCTGCGCCTTGGGGAAGGAGGGACTGGCCCTCGATACGCCGTCAGACCCGCTTGATTTGGGCCGACGTGCGATTTTGCGCGGCTTATAAGGGAGGGCCTGTGGTCCGTCAATGTTATGGCGGCGGCGCCTTCGGCCGGCTCAAATGGCCTCACAAGGCGGTGAGACGCGCCCCGTTTCTGCCGGGCGGCTCGTGTATATAGCGTAAATGGCTGCAAGCTCACCCTCGGACCGGCGTTGGTGGGGTGTCGCCTGGCGGCTTTTGCCGCTGGCGGTCGTCGTGCTTTTCGCTTTCACCGCCTTTTGGGTTGCAGGCGACAAAGGGATCTCGCTCGAGTCGCCCATCCGCCATCGCGCGATTATTGACGATTTTGTCAGCCAACACCGCGTGGCGCCGGTCGCCGCCTTCGTCATCATGTACATTTACGGGTCGCTCACACCGCAATTGATCGCAGCGCTTGTGGGTCTCGGTCTGCTCACGCTAGGTCCCCTCGTGGTGAAACGCTGGCGTGCGCACGCGCACGCCGTCACATGATGCGCCGGAGAGTTACGAAGTCATGTCAGAAACGATCAGACCCGACATTTGCGTGATCGGCGGTGGTCCTGGCGGCTTGTCTGTGGCCGCGGCTGCGGCGGCATTCGGCGTGCCGACGGTGCTCGTTGAGAGTCGCAAGATGGGCGGGGATTGTCTCAACTCCGGCAGCGTGCCGTCGAAAGCCTTGCTGGCGGCGGCAAGGCGCGCCGAAGTGGCGCGGAATGCAAAAATGTTCGGTCTCGATGTGCGGGATACCCGTGTGAATTTTTCGGACGTCCATCGACATGTTCACGCAGTCATCGCTGCCGTGGCACCGAACGATTCAGCCGAACGTTTGACCGGGCTCGGCGTTCGAGTCATCCATGCGCAGGCCAAATTCAAGAATCGCAACACAGTCGTTGCCGGCGATATCGAGATCCGTGCCCGCCGATTCGTGATTGCGACCGGATCGAAACCGGCGCTGCCGGCAATTGCCGGTCTCGACGGCGGGCCCTACCTGACGAATGAAAGCATTTTCGGCCTCGCAGAGAGACCGGAGCATCTCATCATCGTCGGCGCCGCGCCAACCGGCCTTGAGCTGGCGCAGGGCTTCCGCCGCCTCGGAAGCTCCGTAACTGTTCTCGACGCGGCGCAACCGCTCGAGAGAGACGATCCCGAATGCGCCGCTGTCGTGCTCACCCAGCTCGAGCGCGAAGGCATTGTCATCCGGAGCGGTGTGAACGTTGTCGGGATTGCACATGCCGCGCGAACAGTAACGGCAACAATCGAAAGAGGCGGTGCCGAGCAGACGATTACCGGGAGTCATCTGCTCGTTGCGGCCGGGCGCAACCCGTCAATCGCAGAGCTTGGTCTCGAGGCAGCGGGAATTCGTCACGAACGGACGGGCGTCGTCGTGAACAGAAAGCTCAAGACCAGCAATCGTCGTGTCTACGCGATCGGCGACTGCATTGCCGGCGCGCCCCGGTTTACGCACGCCGCCAACTATCACGCGGGCCTCGTGATCCGGAACGCGCTATTTCGCCAGCGGGTCCGCGTTAACAATGATTGCATTCCTCGCGTCACTTTTACCGACCCGGAGCTGGCCCAGATCGGGCTGACAGAGGCGGGGGCGCGCCGGCAAGGCATCAAGATTCGCGTAGCGCGATGGCCTTATCACGACAATGATCGCGCGCAGGCGGAGGGTGATCCGCGCGGCCATATTAAAGTCATCACCACGGGGAAAGGTAAAATAGTGGGTGTTACGATTGTCGGGGCGCAGGCGGGCGAGCTGATCGGTATGTGGGTTCTGGCGATGATGCGGAACCTCGGCCTTCGCGACGTAACGGATCTGGTTTTGCCGTCTCCGACGCTGTCAGAGATTGGAAAACGCGCGGCGATTGACTATTTCATCCCAGGTTTGACCGGAGTCTGGACGCGGCGCATCATCGGTTTGATGAGAATCTTCGGCTGAGGCGAGTTTGGAATCGACGGACAAATTAGAGAGCATGATCGAAGCGGAGCCCGGAACGCGAAAGCCGCGCGTCGGACTGTCCGGCAAGCTGCTTTTGCTGACGATCGTGTTTGTAATGGTGGCGGAAATTCTGATTTACGTGCCGTCGGTCGCGAATTTCCGGCTCAACTGGCTGAACGACAGGTTGGCCGCCGCCCATACGGCGGCGCTTGTCCTCGACGCGGCGCCGAGCGGCATGGTGCCCGAAAGTCTGGCGAACCAGATTCTCCGCAGCATCGGTGCGCGTGCAGTGGCGATGAAGATGGGCAATCAGCGGCGTCTGCTGGCTGCATCCAACATGCCGACCAGCATCGCCCAGGACATCGACATGCGGCACGTGACGTGGTGGAAGTCGATTGTCGACGCGTTCGAAACTCTCCTCATGTGCAAGCCCGGAGACAATATCCGGGTGGTTGGCGCCGCCCCGATGGGCGGCGACTTCCTCGAAATCATTCTCGACGAAGCGCCGATGTGCAAGGCGATGTGGACGTTCTCCGTAAACATCCTGCTCCTGTCGCTGGCGATTTCCTGTATCACGGCGATGCTCGTGTTCCTCGCACTGCACTATCTTTTCGTGCGTCCGATGTGGCGCATCACGCGCAACATGGTTGCGTTCCGCGCCGACCCCGAAAATCCGTCCCGGGTAATCATCGAAAGCGGCCGCCGTGATGAAATCGGCACGGCCGAGGAAGAGCTCGGCGCCATGCAGCGTGAGCTGGCTTCGATGCTGCACCAGCAAAGCCGGCTGGCGGCGCTCGGTCTTGCGGTGTCGAAGATCAATCATGATCTGCGCAACCTCCTTGCATCGGCGCAGCTCTTTTCCGATCAGCTCTCCACTTCGCCTGATCCGAAAGTGCAACGCTTCGCGCCCAAGCTGATGCGTGCGCTCGAGCGGGCAATCGCTTTCTGTCAAAGCACTCTTTCTTACGGCGGCGCGCAGGAGTCGGCTCCGGAGCGCCGGACGATCGAGGTCGAGCCCTTGATCGAAGAAGTGCACGAAGCCCTTGGTCTCGGTCTTGATGTGCCGATCCGTTGGATCGTTGCCGTCGAACGTGGCCTGACAATGGAAGCCGATCACGATCAATTGTTTCGCGTTCTCGTCAATATCGCGCGTAATGCGGTGCAGGCGCTGGAAACGCGCGGAGCGCGTGATCCGGCGCGCGATCAGATTCGCATTACCGGGCGGCGCGAAGGTAGCGTGGTCGTGATTGAAGTCTCCGATACCGGCCCGGGTGTTCCGGAAAAGGCGCGAGCCCACTTGTTCCAGGCATTCCAGGGCTCGGCGCGGGCCGGCGGGACAGGCCTCGGCCTTGCCATTGCCGCGGAGCTCGTGCGTGCGCATGGCGGAGAGATGCGCCTTGTACCGGGCACGATTGGCGCCACCTTCAGCATTATGATCCCTGACCGGGCGGTCGATCTGGACACCAGACGTGGTGAGCGCGCACGCGCCTGACGGAAGCAGATCCCGCCTGCGGTGTTCTTCCTCAAGGGCTCGCGTGACTGAAGGACACCCGGGATGACGCCGCCCGTTAATGTGCTTTCGATCGCCACTGCCGTTCCGCCGCATCAGCTTGATCAGCATGCGGTCGCGGATGCTGCACGTGAAGTCTATGCGCGCACGTTCACGCGCTTCCCGAAACTCGCGGAGGTTTTCGTCAACGCGGGAATCGAGCGGCGATATTCGGTACGGCCGTTGGAGTGGTTGAGCAAGCCACACGATTGGGCCGAGCGCACCGACGCTTACATTGAAGGTGCCAGCACGCTCTTCGTTCAGACCGCAAAGGCTGCGCTTGACCGTGCCGGGATCGCGGCGCGCGACGTCGACGTCGTTGTGACGGTGTCCTCGACCGGCATTGCTACGCCGGGACTGGAAGCGCGCGTTGGTCCCGAGCTGGGTTTGCGGCCATCGGTGATGCGCGTGCCGGTGTTTGGGCGAGGTTGCGCCGGCGGCGTCTCCGGTCTTGCCCTCGGCGTGCGCCTGGCCCGTGCCGAGCCCGGCGAGATCGTGCTGGTGGTCGTCATCGAGCTGTGCACGCTGATTTCGCGCCCCGATCGCATGACAAAAGCCGACGTGATTTCATCGGCTCTGTTCGGCGATGGAGCAGCGGCGGTGGTTCTGCGGGCTCAATCCAGGCAAGGGCGTGCGCGTGTCGGAGCGGTTGCCGAGCATACCTGGCCGCGCACGCTCGATATTATGGGCTGGGTGATCGATCCCGTGGGATTTCGGGTTATGCTCTCGCGGTCGCTGCCGCGATTTGTCGAGCAGCGAATGGCGGCGCCCGTGCGGCGCTTCATCAAGTCGGCGCGTCTGCAGGCGCCGCAGCTCATCTGTCATCCGGGCGGTGCAAAAGTGCTTGATGCCATCGAAACGGCCCTCGAGTTGCAGAAAGGGACACTGCGTGACGAGCGGGAGATCCTGCGCAATCACGGCAATATGTCGGCGCCAACGGTCCTTTTCGTGCTCGAACGCGCCTTGCGGCGTGGCCTGTGTGGACCGGTTGTGCTTTCGGCGCTGGGTCCGGGCTTCACCGCGAATTTCCTGGCGCTCGAGGCGTTCTATGGGTGAGGGCGCGTGGCTCGTGGCATTCCTGATTGCCCAACGGCTCGCCGAGCTTTGTTTTGCGCAACTCAATACCCGGCGATTGCGCGAAATGGGAGGCATCGAATTCGGAGCGGCTCATTATCCTCTCATCGTGATTCTGCACGCGACCTGGATTGCCGGTCTGCTCATACTCGGGCATGACCGCGCCATCGATCCGTTTTGGCTGTCGATATTTGTCGTGCTGCAGATCGGACGGCTGTGGGTCATCGCCAGTCTCGGTCGCCGCTGGACCACGCGCGTCATCGTGCTGCCGGGTGCGGTGCCGGTCGCGCGCGGGCTGTATCGCTGGCTTCGACATCCAAACTACCTGATCGTGACGCTGGAGATCGCCGTGGTTCCGCTTGCCCTTGGATTACCGGTCTTCGCGTTGATCTTTTCAGCCGCAAACGCGACGCTGCTCGCATATCGAATCCGCATCGAAAACGAGGCCCTGCTCCAGGCCGCACAATCGACGTGAGAGCTTGCGCCGCAACTCTTGCCAATACGCGGTCAAGACGATAGCTATGCCCGGTCCCGCGGGCCGGTTTCCGGCAGCGGAATCAAGCGCCCGTAGCTCAGCTGGATAGAGCACCAGACTACGAATCTGGGGGTCAGGAGTTCGAATCTCTTCGGGCGCGCCAAACATATCAGCAGATAGTTGGCCTGCCTGCAGTCGCCCAGCTTTGGCTGTGCGTGAATCGCTGCGTCAGTCTGGGTCGCGAGTGCGGAATTCGCGAGGTCCAAGGCCGGTCGCCTTTCGAAAGGCGCGGGACACCCGAGGAGATTTGGAAAACGTTGCGAGCCGGGGTATCCGTACGTCGCCAGCGCCTTTGGAAATGAGCCTTCGAATGGACTCGAACAATGATTAAACCGATCCTGATCAGCAGCCTTGCCTTGATTCTTGCAGCAGGCCCTGCCTTTTCCGACGTCTCCACCGAAACCATCAGATCATTGTCGACGCCGGACGCGATCGACACCCGCGCAGGAAAACTCGAATTCCACGACGGGGTGCCGACGGAGGAAGCGGCGCGGAAGGTCCGGGACATGCTGGACTTCACCAATGCCCTCAACGTCTACAACAACAGCTTTCGAGGGGCGTCGGCGCTCGCCCTTGTCAAGGGCTTCCAGGAGATCGGCGCCAAGCCCGGCGATGTAGTCATCTTCTCGGATCTGATGGATTCGAATTCGCTGTTCCTGACCGCCAATGCGGACACGGTGTACTACATGTCCGGGCTCGACCTGAGCAAAGGCCCGGTGGTGATCGAGCAGCCGTCAGGCGGCATAGGCACGATCAACGACATGTGGTTCTCCTGGATCATCGACATCGGCGCACCGGGGCCGGATCGCGGACTCGGTGGAAAGTACCTGATCGTGGGGCCAGATTACAAAGGACCGCTGCCCGAAGGCGGCTACTTCATTGCCCATTCTAAGACGAATTTCGCGCTCTATGCCTCGCGTGCGAATCTGGTCGGCAACGATCCGAAGCCCGCAGTCGAGAACATCAAGCGCACCATGAAGATCTACTCCTATCGGCCTGGCGCTTTCGGCTCCAGCATCGCCCAGGCTCTCGACGGAAGCGTGCGCATCGCCGGCGAGCCGAAGATTCCCCAAACGACGTTCATCGAGGCCACCGGACGCTCATTCAACACTATCCCGCCCAGCGACTACGGCTTCTTCGAGATGATCAACGAGAACGTCCAGAACGAGCCTGCCACCAGTTACGACGTGGAGCTGTCCGGCCAGCTCGCCGCTATCGGGATCGTACACGGCAAGCGGTTCGAGCCGGACGAGCGAATGCGGAAGATCCTCTCCGATGCGGCCGCAGTCGGACAGGCAACGGGCCGGTCGCTCAATTGGCGCTTTGCTGTCAAGCATCCGGAATGGGCCTACTATGAAGGCTCGCATTGGGGCAGCATGCTGTGGGAAGGCGGAGCCTTCTTCGAGACGCCCCCGCCGCCATTCGAGGGCGGCATGTTCAAGCCGCTGCCGCCAACCGGCGCCCGCACCCTCGATTCGCGCACAGCCTTCTACTACGGCTATACGCTCGACTCTCCGGGCATGATCATGCGCATTCCCGGTGTCGGCTCGCAGTATCTGATGAGCTTCCTTGCTTCCGATGGAAAGCCCTTCGACGGCGCGAAGACCTACAGGGTGATCTTGCCCAAGGATGTCCCGGCGGCGGCGTTCTGGTCCTTCACGCTCTACGACAACCAGACGCGCTCAATGCTGCAAACGCCGCAGAAGTACCCGCGCGCCGGCAGCCAGAGCTACCCGTCGCCCGCGGCGGAGGCGGCCAGCGACGGCGCAACCACGGTCTATTTTGGTCCCACCCAGCCGAAAGGCGTCGCTCGCGGCAACTGGGTTCAGACTGATCCCAAGAAGGGCTGGTTCACGATCCTCCGCCTTTACAGCCCGCTCCCGTCGTTCTTCGACAAGACTTGGCGTCCGAGCGAGATCGAACCCGTCGAGTGAACGGGTGAAGGCCGGGGCAGCGAGGCCATCGTGAAGGAGGCTTCGATGGAACTTTCACAGATTTGTGCAAGACAAGAAGTGTCCCCGCTACCTGCAACTGTTCTGGCACAACAGCTCCAACAGATTCGCCATGACCGGCACGGGAGTAGCCGGTAAGGAAATCGAAGCGGCTCGTTGTTGAGTTCTTCGAGCATCGGCGGCGGGATGGGCAGGGCACCCGCGAGGGGACACCGGAACTGAGATTTTCAATTTACCGCGTCAGCGTAGCGCCTGGACGAGCCGTGAACAATAGGAGAACGTTAGGTATCTCAGTCTCCATCAAGCTTCTGAGGACCATATTGAAAAATAGACGATTTTTGGCTGAATTTGTATATGTCTCTGAGCTTCTGCAAGCATTATATTGAAAACTAGACATTTGTGGGCTATTTTTGGATATGATACTGCAAGCCCGTTCCAGCCTCTCGAACTTCGCGACGTCCCTCCAATCGGAGGGCCGCGTTACGTTCACGCGCGCTGAAGCCATCGCGACCCTCGGCATTACGGAGGCAGCGTTCCTCAAAGCGGCCGCGCGGCTCCAGAAACGCCACATGCTGTTCAATCCGCGGCACGGCTTTTACGTGGCCGTCCCGCCGCAATTCCTGAGTTGGGAAGCCCCGCCGCCCGCCTGGTACATCGATGCGCTGATGCGGCACGAGGAGCGTCCGTACTATGTCGGTTTGCTCAAGGCGGCCGAACTGCATGGCGCCTCGCATCATGCCGTTATGGAATTCCAAGTCGTGACGGACCGGCAGCTTCGAAAGATCCGGGCAGGGCGATCTTGGATTACGTTCTATTTCCGCAAAGACCTGGAGAGCGTCCGCGCCGGCATAGTCGATCACAAGACGGACACGGGCAGCATGAAGATGTCCGGACCCGACCTGACGGCGCTCGATCTGCTTCGGTACAGGCATGCGGCCGGCGGCATTGATGCCGTGGCTACGGTTATGACGGATCTTGCGGAGCGCATCGACGGTCAAAAACTTGCAGCCATGTCGGCGCATTTCGAGCGCGCGTGCCGCCAGAGGCTCGGCTATCTGCTCGATCGGCTCGGACATGCCGAGCGCGCCAATCCGCTTCACGACCGCCTCTTCGAAAAAGGCGTCGTGCCTTGGGTTTCGCTTGAACCAGAGCCGCGCAAAGCCACGAAATCCGAAAGCAAGCCGATTGAGCGCAACGAGCGGTGGCGCGTCGTCGTGCAGCGCCATCCGGAGATCGACGAATGATCCCGGCTCAAAACATCATCGCGTGGTCAAAGCATGCGCCCTGGGCTGAACGGCGCCAAATCGAGCAGGATCTCATCATCGCGCGAGCACTCGTCGAGCTCTTCAATGATCCATTCCTGCGCAAGGAACTTCGGTTCCGCGGCGGAACGGCGCTCAACAAGCTGCATTTCCCGAAGCCTCTGCGCTATTCGGAGGACATCGATCTCGTGCGCACGACGGCCGGCGGAATCGGCCTGATCCTCGACCGCGTTCGAGACATCCTGACGCCGTGGCTGGGTAATCCGCGCTTCGATCAGAGCGAGGTTGCTCCCAAGTTTCGCTTCAGAACCAACGCCGAAGATGGGTCGGGCATCATCCGCTTGAAGGTGGAGATCAACACGCGCGAGCGTGAGGCCTATGACCGACCCATCACCGTTCCCTTCAAGGTGGAGAACCCATGGTTCTCGGATGCGACCGAGATTCCAACGTTCTCTAACGAGGAATTGCTCTCGACCAAGCTGCGGGCGCTGCTTCAGCGCAACAAGGGGCGCGACCTCATCGATCTTTCTCATTCGCTCGACATCTTCGAGAGGCTCAATGCCAAGCGAATTGTCGAGTTGTTCGGCAAGTACCTGGATCTGTCCAATCAAACAATTTCACGGGCGCAGGCGGAACAACGCATGTTTGAAAAATTGGAGCGGCCCAACTTCCTCGCCGACGTCAAACCTCTGGTGACGGCGGACGAAGCCGCGCGCTTTACCGACGACACTGCCAGGCAAGCGTTTGCAGCCGTGTTCCGCGACGTCATCCAGGTGATCCCGGGCGAGCCTTGGGCAAATACGGCTGGCAAGATTGACCAACATGGCCTTGCAGATTTGCTCGCCGCCTAAGAGGGCAGTTTCATCGATTCTCTGTTCGCGGAAAAGAGATTTGTAAATCAGCGTATTCTATAGAATAAAATTATCCATGATCCTACGAATCTGGGGGGCAGGAGTTCGAATCTCTTCGGGCGCGCCACCGGCCGGCTGCTTCTTTTTTGCTACCTTCAATGTCAGAACTGTTGTAGCGAATTGGAGTCGCGATAGTCGACGCCGCGGAAATAACTAAACAGCAGTTTTCCGAGTATGGTTTTTGACCAACGGCGGGTATTGATTGCCGGAGGCGGCCCGGTCGGCTTGTTATGCGCGTGGTTGCTCGGGCGCCGCGGTCTGCCGGTTCGGCTGTTCGACGTCAACGAAACCCTGCAGGCAGACCCGCGCGCTGCCACGACCCATCCCGCCACACTCGATTTGCTGGCCGATGATGGTCTTGCGGACGAGATGGCGCGCGTCGGGCTGGTGGCGCCCATCTTCCAGTTCTGGGATCGGCCGGACCGCGAGAAGGTCGCCGAGTTCGATCACATTGTTCTCAAGGAAGACACAAGTCATCCATTCGTCGTTCAGTGTGAGCAGTTCAAAACCGCCAGGCTTATTCTCGAGCGTCTGCGAAAGCTGTCCAACGTTGAAGTGCTGTTTGCGCACGAGGTGGTGGCGGTCGCGCAGGCTGACGGCCTGGTCAGCGTTGATGTGCGCGGTCCCGACGGAGTCAAGGCTCATTCGGGCGCCTATCTGATTGGCGCCGACGGCGGACGCAGTGTTGTACGCAAGCAGAGCGATATTGCGTTTGAGGGATTTACCTGGCCGGAACGATTCATTGTCCTCACAACTCCGTTCGATTTTGAAGCGGCTCATGGATTGTGCTTCCGCAGCTATTTCGCCGACCCCGACGAATGGTGCAATTGCTTCAAAGTGTCGGCTGACGGACCCCCCGGATTGTGGCGTACGGTTTATCCGGCCAGTCCCGATCAGTCCGAGGAGCAGTTAATGAGCGATGCGGCGGTCCAGGCGCGGATGCAGAAATTTTTTCCGGCGTCGCAACCTTATGAGATTGTTCACCGCAACCTCTATGTCACCCATCAGCGCGTAGCGGAGACCTTTCGCAAAGGCCGCGTGCTGCTTGCCGGCGATTCCGCCCACGTCAATAATCCGATCGGCGGCATGGGATTGAACGGGGGCATTCAGGACGCTGCCAACCTCGCAGAAAAGCTGGCGGCGGTCTTGCTGGACAGGGCGCCCGATGCTCTCCTTGATCTTTACAGCTTGCAGCGTCGCACGGTGGCGACCGAATTCGTGCAGGAGCAGTCCATCGCCAACAAGAAACGCCTGGAGGCGCGGGATCCGGAAACCCGCCGGCGCAATCTCGGTGAGCTTCGCGAAATGGCGGCGGATCCGGTACGCGCGCGCCAGTTCCTGCTGCGAACCTCGATGATTGCGAGTCAGCGGCGCGTTGCCGCCATGACGTTGACTGAGGCCTGACGATGTTGTCCCCCGATATCGCGCCGGTGCCGCAGGCAAAGCCGTTTCTTGCCGCCGCTGCGCAATTCACCCGCGGACACGACACACCGCGCGCCTATCTCGAACGCTGTCTTGATGCGCTTGCGGTCTGGGAGCCGAAAATCGGCGCGTTTGTCCATACCAATCTTGATGGGGCACGCGCTGCCGCCGATGCGTCGTCCAGACGGTGGCGTGACGACAAGCCATTGTCGGCGATCGACGGTATGCCAATCGGCGTCAAGGACATCATTGAGACGGCCGACATGCCCACCGGGATGGGCTCACCGTTGTTCGACGGTTGGTGCGCGGGGCGCGACGCTGCGGCGGTCGCGGCTTTGCGTGAAGCGGGAGCGGTCATTCTCGGAAAGACGGTGACGACCGAGTTCGCCGCTACCGAGCCGCGCGGCACCCGCAATCCCTGGGATCTCTCCCGTACTCCGGGAGGGTCCAGCAGCGGCTCGGCCGCTGCAGTTGCGGCCGGTCTTGTCAGCGCCGCGCTCGGCACGCAGGTGATGGGGTCGATCGTCCGCCCGGCCAGCTACTGCGGTTGCGTGGGCTTCAAGCCGACTGTCGGTGGCATAAACCGGGGCGGCAGCCACGATGAATTGAGCCAGAGCTGTATGGGTGTTCTGGCTGCAACGCTTGATGATGCCTGGCAGGTCGCCTCCGAAATTGCCGCTCGCGCCGGCGGCGATCCGGGCTATCCGGGTCTGGCCGGGCCGCCTGGGTTGCCGCCGGCAGCCAAACCAAAGCGGCTCGTCTTTCTTGAAACGGCCGGTTGGCAAGTGGCCAGCCCGGAGGCGAAGCAGGCCCTCCAGGAATCGATGGCACTCCTGTCGCGTGACGGCATCGACATCGTCACGCGACGATCGGACGGCATGGTCGGTGCCGTGGAGGAGGCGATCGCCAATGCCCGCCCGCTGTCGGTCCGGATCAATACCTGGGAATCGCGCTGGCCACTCAACGTCTATCGCAACCGCGATGCGGGCAAGCTGAGCCGCGCGATGCTCGATCGCCTCGCGCAGGCGGAGACAATGAGCCTCGACGATTATCGCGCCGACCTCGACGAACGGATCCGTGTCCGCGCTCTTTATGACAGCCTGGGCGCTCAGTGCGATGCCTGCGTGACATTGGCAGCTCCGGCGGCTGCACCGGTCGGCCTTGGCTCCACTGGCGATCCGGTGTTTGCGGTGCCATTCTCATTGCTCGGCGTGCCGGCAATTTCGCTGCCGCTGCTGCACGAGCAAGGTCTGCCGCTCGGACTTCAGGTGACCGGATTTAACGGGAAGGATGCAGCCACCGCCGCGATCGCCGGCTGGATGGAAAAACACTTGCAGGCGCAAGCTGCGCGCCAATGATCGCAACGAATGACGAGGAGGAAGTCATGCGGACAACAATCAAAAGATCCCTGCGGATTATGGCCCTGGCGGCGGTGGCGGGGCTCGTCATCGCCCCTGCGAACGCAGAGGATCTGAAGCTCTGGCGGCACGGCATCGTGGAAGCGAAGAGCGACGCCGGCATTGTCTTCATGGGGAGCAAAGGCGGATTTGCAGAAAAGCAGGGCCTGAAGATCGAGATGAAGCAATTCAAGGGCGATACTTTGGCGCTGAAGGCGTTGCTTGCGGGGGAGCTGGACAGCTACGAAGGCAATCCGGGCTCTCCGCTGATTGCCGCCTCGCGCGGTGCCGATATCAAGCTCATCGGTTGCTATTGGCCGGGTCTGACCTACGCGATCTATTCCAATGCGAGCATCAAGAGTCCCGCCGACCTCAAAGGCAAGACGTTCGCCATCTCGGCGCCCGGTGCGCTGCCTGACCTCGTCGCGCGCGCGGTTCTGGCGCAGAACAATGTGCCGGCGTCTGAAGTGAAGTTTACCGTCATGGGCAGCGATGCCGATCGTTTCAAGGCAGTGACGGCCGGCATCGTCGATGCGGCCGCGGCATCGAGCGGGTTTGCGCCGGCGGCCGAGAAGGCCGGCGTCAAGATGCTCGTTCACGCCATTGAAGCTGTTCCGAACTACGTTCGTTTCTGCATCTATTCGACCGGAAAGACGCTGGCTGCGCGCAAGGATGACGCCGCGCACTTCCTTGCCGCCGAGATGGCCGGGTTTCGTCATGCGCTTGCGAACCGCGACCAGACAATCGCGTTGACGCGTGAGATCACGCTTGCCAAGCCGGATAATCCGCTGCCGGCTTTTACCTACGATGAAGTAAAACGATTTTCGGCGGTCGATCCCGATATGCCGATACCAATGGCCAAGCTCGCCTGGCTGCGCGATCTGCTGGTGACGACAGGCAACCTCACCAAGCCGGTCGATCTCGACGCATTTGTCGATGCCGATATCAGAACGAAGGCGCTGCAGATCGCCAGGTAGCAGTCAGGCAAGACCAGTTGGGATAAAGCGGGGTCGGTTCCCGCTTCCATATGTTTTTGATGCTTCGCCGAAATCGGGCGAGTGATGGGTCAGCGCGATGAAGCTTGCCGTGCCGGACATGATTTCGAATTCATACTTCCCGGCCATCGCCGCGATCGAACTTGGATTCTTCAGGAAAGAGGGGCTCGAGGTCGAGCTTGAGCTGATTTTCCCGGTCGACAAGGCCTACGCCGCATTGCGCTCGGGCGCGGTCGACTTCGTTGCCGGATCCGCTCATTCGGCGCTCGCCGCCTTTCCGCAGTGGGAGGGCGTCAAGCTGCTCTGCGCGCAGGCCCAGGGCATGTACTGGTTCCTTGTCATGCATAAGGACCTTGAGGCCAGGCGAGGGGACCTCGACGTGGTCAGGGGCCGCAATATCGGAGCAGCGCCCTGGGTCGACATGGGGCTCCGCCAGCTTCTCATTGAGGCCGGCTTTGATTTCGATCGGGACCGCGTGACGATCGCGCCGGTTCCGGGTGCGACCGGTCAGGGCGTCAACTTCGGCCTCACGGCGGCACGCGCGCTCGAAGATCGCAAGATCGACGGCTTCTGGGCCAACGGCATGGGTGCGGAAGTGGCCGTGCGTCGCGGCGTCGGAACGGTCGTGCTCGATGTGCGCCGCGGCGATGGACCAAAAGCCTGTTTCAACTACACCATGGCGTCGATAGCGGCGAGCGATCGCCTGATCGAACGCTCGCCGATAGCTGCCCCCGCGGCCGTTCGGGCAATTGCCGCGACGCACGCCGCATTGAAAAAGGACGTTACGCTTGCGACCAGGATCGGACGCAGGCTTTTTCCGCCGGCAGAAGCGGAGTTGATCGCCGAGCTGATCAGGCGTGATCTTCCCTATTACGACACAACGATTTCACGGGACTTCGTTGCCGGCATGAATCGGTTCGCGAGGGATGTCGGGATCCTGTCGGGCGACGTGTCTTACGAGAAGATCGTCGCGGTGGCCAACTGAAGCCTCGATGACTGTGATGGCTCTCCTTCCACTTCGTGTTTTTGAGGCGTGTTTCAAATGTTGCGGTTAATGGTTGCCGACGTGGATTCACCGTCCTATTTCGTGGCCACCGCCGCGGTCGAGCTCGGCTTCTTCAAGGAAGAGGGGATCGATATCGAGCTTGAGCTGGTATACGGGGCGAGAAGCGGGCCTGAGCGCCTCCGCGACGGAACGCTGCATTTTTTCGGCGGTCCGGCCTATGCCGCGACCCGGGTGTTCCCGGCCTGGAACGGCGCCAGGCTCTTATGCGCGCTGGCTCGATACTCGTACTGGTTCTTGGCCGTTCGCGCCGATCTCGCCGTCAAACGCGGCGATATGAATGCCCTCAAGGGACTGCGGATTTCGTCGTCCACGGCATTTCCCAACATGGCTCTCAGGCACATGCTGGCCGAAGCGGGAATCAATCTCGAACGGGATAAAGTTCAGATCATTCCGAGTCCGACCACCGGCAAAAACGAGCTATGGCGCGGACATGATGGCGTCGACGCGATCGAGCGGGGCGCCGATGCCTATTGGGGTAACGGCATGCGCGCCGCCATCGGCGAGAAGCTCGGTGTTGCAAAAACCCATCTCGATCTGCGGCGAGGCGACGGCCCGCCGGGAGCGCGTTTGTATAATTTCGCGGCGCTGACAACGACCGACAAGTTCATCAGCGAACAGCCGCAGGCCGCCGCCGCCGCGGTGCGGGCAATTGCAAAGACCCAAAGGGCGCTCAAGGCCGATCCGTCTCTCGCCGCAAGGGTGGGGACCCGGCTTTTTCCGGCGGAAGAGGCTTCGCTGATAGGCGGCCTGGTGGCGCGCGATGCGCCTTTCTACGATGCAAATATTTTGCAGGAAGCGGTCGACGGCCTGAACAAGTTCGCCGGCGCAAATGGGTTGATTTCGCAGCCGGTCCCCTACGACCAACTGGTGGCCGCTCCATCAATTCGTCAGTTCTGGAACGAATTGGTCTAAGGCCGCGTAGCCGGTGGCGTGCCGAAGCAGGTCCAGTCTCATGTTGCACGAGCAAAATCATCAGACCTCGTTTGCCGCTATGACATTCAACTCGCGTGGAGTTGACAGAGAAAATCTTTGGATGAAGGCTGTGTACGGAGACGGGTAAATGCCGCGTACGCTGATAAAGAACGGATTTGTTGTAACAGTAGATGGAAGCCGCGCGGTTCATCCGGGCGGCTTTGTTGCGATCGATGGCGCCAAAATTACCGGCGTCGGTCCGTCGTCAAAAGTGCCGGACGCAAAAAGCTTCGACGAAGTCATCGACGCATCCGGCTGCATCGTCTTGCCTGGGCTCATCAACGGCCACCAGCATCATTGGTACACGCTCTTCAAGGGCCTGGCGGACGGTTATCTTCTCGAAGATTGGGTGAATGGCTTTTTGCTGCCGCTCACCCGACATTTGTCGGAAGAAGAGATGCGATGCTCGAGCTACATCGCCGCGATGGAAATGCTGTCGACCGGCACGACGTGCTCGCTCAACCACTCGGTGACAACCACGACGCCGGAAACCGTGCGCGCAACCATCGAGTCGCAGGCGGAGCTCGGGATTCGTCAGGTTTTCGCCAAAGAGCTTCGCTGCCGCACCAAAGGCAATCCACAGCATCCACTCGCGCTTGATGAATCTCTTGCCGCGTTTGAGGAAGAATTCAAACGTTGGGACGGCAAGACCGATGGCCTCGTCCGGATGGCAATGGTCATTGAATCAAACGCGCACTGGGTGGCCGCCGGGATGACGACCGAGGAGCTTATCGGCCGCGGCTACGAGCTCGCACGGAAGCTCAAAACGAAAATCTCGACTCACATCGCCGGGGGCACGTTCTCGATCGAGAAGGGCTTTCTTCGCTACCTTCGCGAAACCGGGCGTACCGATGTCCGCTATCTGATGCAGCTCGGTCTGCTGGACCCGCATTGGGTCCTCATTCACGGCATCCATGTGACGGAGCTCGATATCGAGCACATGGCGCGTGTCGGCTGCAGCTTTGTCTATACCCCCACCAGCGAATCCATCCGCGGCGGCGGCATCGGCCCCTTCGCCAATGCGTGGCGCACGGGGATCAACGTCGCGTTGGGCACTGACGGGCCGATGGTCGACTACAGCGTCGACATGGTCGAGCAGATCAAGGCTTGTATGCTCATGCAGCACGTCCGCCATCTCGATCCAACGCGTATGTCTGTCGAGCGCTCGATCGAAATGGCCACGATCAATGCCGCCAAGGCGCTCGGGCTCGACCACGAGATCGGCTCGCTTGAGTCCGGAAAGCGCGCGGATATCGCGGTTTTCGACATGACCAAGCCCTATGTGGGCGTGCTTCACCGGCCGATTTCAACCTTTATCTGCGCCGGCAAAGGCAGCGATGCGCGCCTGGTGATGGTCGATGGCCAGATCGCCTACCGCGATGGCGCGTTCCCGCGCTTCAAAGACGGCGAACGGGTCATCAGGGATGGAGAAAAACTCGGTAAGAAGGCGCTGGATGCGGCAGGGTTGAGTGGTCGGCTGGAGCCGGCATGGCGGCAATAGTGAAAAATTCTGGTATGCCGCGCTATGGACGTGTCGGTTGAGAATGTAAC
>DASSRJ010000088.1:0-5426 GCA_035701845.1 Pseudolabrys sp.
ACGGGCTCAATGCGATCCGGAAGGACTTCTATGACCTGCGCAAGGCGAGCGGAGTTGTCGTATTGGCCGATTGCGTGCGCGATGCGAATGCCGCGATGGATGCGCTCATGGTCTACAACGACCGGGCACTCGACTGGAGCACGCCCGATATGGCCTCCGGCATCACGAGCAAGGCATCGGCCTATGGCGCCATCCTGAGTCGTTGCGACAGCATCGCCGGCGAGCCGGTTCGCCAGACACCGGAGTTCCGTCGCCTGATCGACG
This sequence comes from Pseudolabrys sp., assembly GCA_035701845.1. Lineage (GTDB taxonomy): Bacteria > Pseudomonadota > Alphaproteobacteria > Rhizobiales > Xanthobacteraceae > Pseudolabrys. Next base: position 265 of record DASSRJ010000088.1, read on the forward strand.
GCGCCAAAGCCAGCCTAGAGTTTATTCCAAAAGCAATTGCGACCCGCGACACCGACCTTCTTCACCGCGTCCTGATCGAACTGCGTTCATTCGACAATTTGCTCGATTTCCGCTTCGGCTGACGCTCACTACTCTGTTCGTGGTATATTGGCGGGCGCTGGTCGCCGTTCATTGCGTCGTTCATTTGCACGAGAGAATAAAGTTGGTTTGCGCGTCACGAATTCTGGAATTTTTTTCTCGCAGCATCGTTTTGCCTGCGGCCGTCGCCGGTTTTTGCACGACAGGCGCATTTACTGCGGAACTTGTCATGTTTGAGCAGGCCGGCTGCGTCTGGTGCGAGACATTTGACCGCGAAATCGCGCCTGTTTACCCAAAAACAACCGAAGGCCAGCGCGCGCCTTTGCGCCGCGTAAATATCGATTATCCATTGCCTGCGGATTTGAGTTTCATTGCAGTGGAACGTCTTGCGCCGCTGTTCGTGCTGGTCGACAAAGGCCGCGAGGTCGGTCGTATTCGCGGCTACCCCGGCGAAGACCATTTCTGGGGTCTGCTCGGAGTGCTGCTCAGGAAATTGGACGTCGACGGAACGGGTCGGGAACGCGGCTGACCGCGCGAAATAAGTTGCACGTTGGTTGTTGATCGTCTGTATTCAGGCCGCGCCCGAACAGAATTTGTTGGTGTACGTATGGAATTGCATCATCTCGAAGGCCGCAACCGTTCCAGCGAACTTGACCGCATGGTCGAGAACGCGACGCACGCCAGTAATTTTCTCAAGGCACTCGCGCACGAAAGCCGGCTGATGATTCTCTGCATATTGGCGGAAGGAGAAAAATCGGTCAGTGAGCTCGAGGATCTGCTCAGCCTGCGCCAACCGACCGTATCGCAGCAACTCGCGCGACTGCGGGCCGACGGCCTGGTGTCGACCCGCCGCGACGGCAAGGCGATTTACTACAAGCTCGCGAGCGAGGAAGCGCGCACCATTATCGGCGCCATCTACGACGTGTTCTGCCGGAAAGCACGCAAACGTTAGACAGAGCTATTGTCCGTTCAGATTGCATCGACCGCTCGTCCCCGCGACCCGGCCTACGCTCACTACGTGAGCTTCGGCGGGTTTGAGTCCGCCGAAGCGCGGAGCGCGTAGGCGGAAGCGCGTCAGCGCGTAGGCGGAAGCGCGGAGCGCGTAGGCGGAAAGCGGGGACCCAGGAGGTAAATTGAAGTCCCAGAGCATTGGCCCTGGATTCCCGCATAGGCGTGCGGAAGCACGCCGTCCTTCGGACGGCTATGCGCGGGAATGAGCGGATAAGACATTGCATCAACTCGAACGGATTCTACGCTGATCTAGCCGGACATCAGCGTTTCTTCTTCCAGTCCTCGTAGCGTTTCCTGTTCTCGTCATTGGGCGGATACAGGCCGGGCAGCTTTGCCCCCTTCTCCACCTCCTGCACCAGCCAGCTTTCGAGCAGCTCGTGCTCGGCCCCTTCATTGGCGACGAAGTCGACAAGATCCCTGGGGATGACCACGGCGCCGTCGTCATCGGCGACGATCACGTCGTCGGGAAATATCGCGCAGCCGCCGCAGCCGATCGGCTCGTTCCAGCCGACAAATGTGAGCTGGTTGACGGAAGCCGGCGCCGCGACGCCCGCGCACCAGACCGGCAGACCGGTGGCCAGCACGCCATGCTTGTCCCGCATCACGCCGTCGGTGATCAAAGCGGTCACGCCGCGTTTCACCATGCGCATGCACAGGATGTCGCCGAATATGCCCGCACCTGTCACGCCCATCGCATCGGCCACCACCACGCAATTCCCGGGCATCGCCTCGATCGCGCCGCGCGTCGAAATCGGCTTCGACCAGCTCTCGGGTGTTGCGAGATCTTCACGGACCGGCACGAAGCGGAGCGTGAAAGCCGGACCGACAACACGCTTGCCGGAAAAACCGAACGGCATTGCGCCCGCCATCCAGGAGCGGCGAATGCCCTTTTTCAGCAGCATCGTGGTGATGGTGCCGGTCGTGACATTGCGCAGAATTTCGAGAGCAGACGGCATGTCGGTCCTCACGCAGGGTTCAGGCCAAGCCGTTCGTCACGCCGCCTCATCCAGGCGACGAACGGAATTGCCAGCAGCACCATCCAGAGCTTGCCGATGATCTGGCCGAACAGGAAATCGAGCGATCCGAACGCCAGCCACAGGAATACAATCGAGTCGACGATGAGTCCGGCAACGCTGGACGCAATCACGGCGGCCACCAGGCGCCGCCGCGCGAGCGGCGTATAGACCGCAAAATCGGCGAGCTCGGACAATAGAAACGCGGTCGCGGAAGCAATCACCAGCGAACGCGGCGCCAGACCGGCCGACAGCGCGGCGCCCGCAATGATCGCGCCGACGCCGAATTCGACCCCCAGCCGCCGCTGCACCAGGTCGCGCAGGACAAGAGCAGCGCCGACCATGAGGACGCCGGAGGGCGCCATCACGCCGGGCGCAACCGGGACGAGGCACGGCCCGTTGGGCGCGCAAACGGTCCCTACGTTGCCGATCATCCAGTTCGCGGCGGGAATTGTCAGGCAGAAAAGGACGAGAAAAATGATGCCTTCGACGGTTTTCCGTCTCTCATTATCGATCATGACTTTCTTCGGCTCATGAACTTTGCAAATCCCTGCGCCCGCAACTGGCAGGCCGGGCATGTACCGCAGCCATAGCCCCAGTCATGCCGCTTGCTGCGATCACCCAAGTAACAGCTATGGCTGTCTTCGATCAGGAGATCAAGAAAAGCCTCGCCGCCAATTTCGACCGCCAGGGCAAAGGTCTCCGCCTTGTCGATCCACATCAGCGGGGTATGGATGGCCACGCGCTTGTCGAGGCCAAGCGTAAGCGCGACCTGCATGGCTTTTATCGTGTCGTCGCGGCAGTCCGGGTAACCGGAATAATCGGTCTCGCACATTCCGGCAACGAGATGGCGTGCGCCACGGCGGTAGGCCAGCGCACCGGCAAAGCAGAAGAAGATCAGATTTCGGCCCGGCACAAATGTCGTCGGCAGGCCGCTGTCGGCGATTTCGATTGCCGTCTGGCGCGTGAGCGCGGTGTCCGAAACCGCCGCGAGAGCGTCGAGCTTGATGACGTGGTCGTCGCCGAGCCGTTTGCGCCATCTGTCATTCAGCGCGGCCATTTTTTCCCGCAGCCGCGCGCGAACACTGAGCTCGACGGCATGGCGCTGGCCGTAGTCGAACCCGAGCGTTTCAACGCGCGAAAACCGTTCCAGCGCCCAGGCCAGACAGACGGCTGAATCCTGCCCGCCGGAGAACAGGACAATAGCCGTTTGGGCCGTTTCGGAATTCATGGCCCTTCCCTACACCATTTGCCGCTGCGCATGCTAATGAGTGGCTGCCGGATCGAAGAGGTGCCGACGCCATGGCGGGGAACGGAGCTGCGCACGGGATGATCGGCGTCGACAAGATGGGCGCCAGGATCCTCTTCATTGATCCTGAGACTTACGAAACACAAAAAGTCCTCGATGGCTTCCAGCGCACGGTGCACGAACTGCTGGTCGTGCCCGAAACCGGGCGTGCCTATGTGCCGATCTATGGCGACGGCATCCACGGCCGAAACCCGAACCCCGGCCACACATTGTGCGTCATCGATCTCAGGACGCGCAGCCTTGCCGCCAATATCGACCTGCGTCCGTATATTGCACCCCACACGCTGAAGCTCGGCCCGGACGGGCTGATCTATATCACCTGCGAGAACACCGCAGTGGTCGCGATCATCGATCGGGCGACGGACAAGGTCGTGGGCGCGATCGACTCGGGATCGACGAACGCACACCGCCTCATCATCGCGCCCGACGGCCAGCGGCTCTATACCGAGAATGAGGAAGACAGCGAGGTCTCGGTCATCGACCTCCCCAGGCGCAAGCTGGTCGGCAAGATCAAGACACCGCATCCGCTCGCGGGAATCACCATCTCAGCCGACGGCGCGACTGTGACCGTCGTATCGGATCAGGAGCCGGTGTTGTTTCTGATCGACACAAAAACGCAAAGCGTGCGGCAGACCGTCCCTCTGAAAGACGTGCCGAAGCCTGCACAGATTGCCCGCTACGGTCCCGGCTGGCGCGTGCTCGGCGTCACCAGCCTCAACAGCGACACTGTCAGCCTGATCGACCCGTCTTTCCGCGAGCAGACTGCGATCAAAATCGGCAGCCAGCCGATGGACATGGTCTACCGCGGCAACGAACTATTCGTCGCCTGCCAGGGCGACGGGTCGGTGCATGTGATTGATATTCCCGGCAAGCGCTGGAAGCAGAGCTTCCAGGCCGGCACCGGCTGTGAATCGCTCGGGTTTTTTTAGGGCATTGTCCATTCAGATTGAATCAACCGCTCGTCCCCGCGAAAGCAGGGACCCAGGGCAGCAAGGCAACGCCTCTCATTCGTCATGCCCGGCCTTGTGCCGGGCATCCACGTCTTTATGCGCGGCAACTCGACCAGACGTGGATGGCCGGCATAAAGCCGGCCATGACGGATGCAAGTTCTGCTGCCAAAATCTCAGTCCCAGTTCGGCGACCAGGTCCAATCGACGATGCGGCCGCCGCGGCGCGCAAGGCCAGCGATTTCCCGCATCTCGGCATCACTCAATTCGAAATCAAACAGCGCGATATTCTCCTGCAGCCGCTCGACCTTGCTGGTGCGCGGAATGACGACAATTCCCTGCTGGACCAGCCAGCGAAGACAGACCTGCGCCGCCGACTTTCCATGCGTTTTGCCGATTTTTTCCAGCACCTTGTCGCCATTGGCACCGCCGCGCGCGATGGGGCTGTAGGCGACAACAGCCATCTTGTGCCTGCGGCATGCGGCAACGACCTTGTCCTGGTTCAGGAACGGGTGGCATTCGACCTGGTCGCACACCAGCTCGCTCGAAATTCTGTTGGCTTCTTCGAGCAGCGCCACGGTGAAATTCGATACACCGATCTGCCGCGTGTAGCCCTCACGCTTCATCTTCGCCATCGCACCGAGCGTTTCCGCCAGCGGCACCCGCGGGTTTGGCCAATGGATCAGCAGCAGGTCGATCACGTCGAGACGCAGCCGGGCCAGGCTTTCCTTGACCGAGCGCTCGAGATCGTGCGGTGCCAGCAGCGTTGGCTGCACCTTGGTCGTGACCATCACCTCGGATCGC
>DASSRJ010000089.1:0-5897 GCA_035701845.1 Pseudolabrys sp.
GCCTCAAGCCCGGCGATCATCTGCTCACCGGCGCACAAAACCGTTGGGAAGCCGCAACCATTCATTGGGCCTGTCAGTTCGCGGGCGTCATCATCACGCCGGTGAACTGGCGCGCGACCGCCGATGAACTCGATTTCCTGATCGAGAACGCGGAAGCCAGGGCCGTTGTCTATGAGGACGCAACCGCCGAGGCGGTCGCGCAATCGAAGGCCGCGCAATCGCGTCTGCGCATTGCGCTGGACAAGGGCCAACCCGGTGAGACCGCGTGGAGCACGTTATACGGCCACCGTGCAGCTGATGCCATGCCGCGCGCCGGGCCGGATGCCTGGTCGGTAATGCTCTATACATCGGGCACGACTGCGCGGCCGAAAGGCGTGCCCCGCCGCCAGAGCGTCGAGCGCGCCGCCGCGCTCGCGCACGTTGCGCAGAACATGTACGGCAATGGCGAGCGCACACTCGGAGTCATGCCGCTCTATCACACCATGGGTGTTCGCTCGTTGCTCGCAATGTCGCTGATCGGCGGCGCATTCATCTGCCTGCCGCGCTTCGACGTCGCCCGTGCGCTCGAGCTGATCGCCAGAGAGAAGATCACCAATCTTTACCTCGTGCCGACGCTCTACCATGACCTCGTGCATCACGAAGCGTTCGCGAAGACCGATGTGCGCTCCGTCCGCAAGCTGGGCTTTGCCGGCGCACCGATGACCGACGGCTTGCTCAAGGAATTGCAGGCGGCGTTCAAGCCGGAGCTTTTCGTCAATCACTACGGCTCATCGGAAATCTACACCTTCACCATCGACCAGAACGCGCCGGCCAAGCCAGGCTCCGCCGGCAAGGCCGGGATCAACCAGCGCGTCCGCGTGATGAAACTCGGCGCATCGCCGGACCAGATCGCCGCCACCGGCGAAGAAGGCGAGATCATTGCCTATCTTGCCGGAGATGAATCCTTCGAGGGCTACTGGCGGCGGCCGGAATCCGACGCCAAGGCGTTGCGCGACGGCTGGTACCTGACCGGCGACACCGGATATTTCGACGCCGACGGCGATTTGTTCGTCACCGGGCGTGTCGACGACATGATCATCACGGGCGGCGAGAATGTCTCGCCGGTCGAGATCGAGAGCTGCCTGTCGCTGCATCCGGCTGTGTCGGAAGTGGCGGTTGTCGGGCTTTCCGACGAGCGCTGGGGCAAGATTATCGCCGCCTTCATCAAGCGCAGCACGCCGGTGAACGATGCCGAGCTTGATCAATTCTGCCGCAAATCGGGCTTGGCCAATTTCAAGCGGCCGCGCCGTTACATCTTCGTCAACGACATTCCGAAGTCCCCCGTCGGCAAGCTGTTGCGCCGCAAGCTGGTGGCGGGTGAATACGTGGCCGAGAACAGCCCGCACCAGGATGGAACCGCAGCATGACCGCGATGACCTTTTCAGATGCGCGCCTCGCGAAGCTCAACGGCTTCCGCGTGGAATTGAATGCCGATAAGGAGCGCGCCGACATCGTTCTCGACCGCCCGCCGCTCAACGTGATCGAGATGCCGCAGCGCGATCAGCTGCGGCTGGTGTTCGAGGCGCTCGATGAAGATGACCGCGTGCGCGTGATTGTGCTGCGCGCGATGGGTGAACACTTCTCCAGCGGGGGCAATATCAGGGGATTCATGGAAGCGACGCCGGAGCACGTCGCCAGGCTGGCCTGGAACGTCGCCGCACCGGCGCGTTGCTCGAAACCGGTCATTGCCGCAAACCGCGGCTATTGCTTCGGCGTGGGCTTCGAGATTTCACTCGCCTGCGATTTCCGTATCGTCTCAGAGACCTGTTACTACGCCCTGCCCGAGCAGAAGCTCGGGCAGATCCCGGGCTCCGGCGGTTCGGCGCGTTTGCAGAAGATCGTCGGCATCACGCGCACCAAAGACATCGTGATGCGCTCGCGGCGCATCCCCGGAAAGCAGGCGCTTGATTGGGGCATTGCGACCGAATGCGTGCCCGACGACAAGCTTGAGGCTGCGACGGATGTACTTGTCAACGAACTGAGGATGTTCTCGCCAATTGCCCAGCGCACGGCAAAAAAGCTGCTCAACGACACCGAAGATTCGACGCTTGCGATCGCGATCGAGCTGGAAGGGCATTGCTACAGCCGGTTGCGCCAGTCAGACGATTTCCGTGAGGGAGTCGAAGCCTTCCACGCCAAAAGACCGCCCGCATTCAAGGGCAAATAAGTGCGCGAGGCATGATCCTGCATCTGCGCATTCAGGCCGCGCTGCTGCTTCCAGAAAACGCGGCCTGAGTTTGTGTTGTGCGACAAGCGAAGTTGTTACTGCTTTTGCAATTTGACCGTGCCCTTTGTTGAATTGGTCAAATTTTTTGGTGGCGTTTGTGGCGCAGGACTGACTGCCAGCATCGACTTGTTTCCTACAGTCACCATTTGTCCTGCCTGAACCGGACGAACGATCTTTTTTCCACCCGGGCCCTGCATCTCAACCGTCACCGACGTCGTTGTGTGGCCATCCGCATAGGTGCAGGTTGTCGTTACGCAGGTACGAGCCTTGTTCTCCTTAGTGTCGTAGCATGAGACCGATGACTTCGTGCAGCGCTCCCCTTTATTGTCAGCGAGCGCAGAACCGTAACCAAGCAGCATGCCGACACTTGCTAGCAACAACATACGTGTCATTGAAAATCCTCCAAGCCTAGGCCAGCGGACGCCCCTTGCCGCGCCACTGGATGGATTCCGTTCGAAGTTTCCAAGGCAGCGGAAGCTTACTCCCTTGGATATCGTATCGAAAAGTGCCCCGGCTGTGGATGAGCCAAAAAAGAATGACCGGCTCGGGCCTCCCGCGAACAGGAAACTTTGCAAAATTTCGGCTGCCTACCACTTCCGACCACGCGCAGTCACCGACCCCAGTCATTCCAGAACTGACGAATTGATGGAGCGGTCGAAGCCTTCCACGCCAAAAGACCGCCCGCATTCAAGGGTAAATAAATTTGCAGATCGAACGCGCGTCGGCGTCCGCCACGACTATCCGGGCGTTGGCGGTCGAGGTGCTACGTCTGTCGCACCCCGATGGTCGAAATCGAAGCGGAAGCCGGTCAAAGACTTCAGCTGACAGCCTCGTCAGTTGAAGGGCTTTTCTGCGTCGAGCCGTTTCTTGGCTTCCTGCGCCACAGAAAGATCGAACAGCTGCTCGCGCGTCGCTTTCTTTTCGACGTAGGTGAAGTAGTCCGCCCAATAGTCCTGCATGCCCATAATGGAGTCGATCGGCGGAATGCCGTCCTCGCTGGTGTAGGACCAGTACGGCGCTATGGCCTTGATCAGCTCTGGTTTGTTGAGAAAGGTGTTTCTCGCGAGAATCTCCAGGATTTCCTGATTGGAGTCGGGCGCGGTGGCCGCCGCGTCGAACTCTTTGACGCCTTGCAGATAGGCCATCGCAAACCGCACGAGAACGTCGCGCTTTTCCTTCACGAAGTTCTTATTGGCGGCGTATACGCCGATCGAGCTGTTGGGTTCGATCTGATCGCCGTTCGCAACGATCGGTCCCCATTTGTTGTTCTGCGCAAAATATCCGAACTGATAGGCAAGATCGGTCAGGTCTACCTGCTTTTGACCGAGCATCTTCATCAGGTCGGGCTGCGACACGCCGACAATCCAGTTCACGTCTTTTCTGGGATCGAGGCCGGCCTTCTGAAGTGCGCGCGCCGTGTCGTACTGGTTGATGCTGCCGACCGCACCGACTCCCATCTTCTTGCCCTTCAGCTTGGCGAAATCGGCAAGCGAGCGGACTCCCTGGTCGTACAATTCCTGCGTCACGTTAACGGCGAGATAACCGTAGCCGGGCTTGTTGTGGCCGCGGTCGAGAACAATGACCAGCGGTGCACCTTTGGCAACGCTGTTGAAGAAGCTCGCATTAGCCGTCATCAGGGTGATGTCCAGCTCGCCGGCGAGAATGGCCGGCACCGCGAGCGCGCCGTCGTTGAACTTCTTGACCTGGATATCCAGGCCCATTTTCTTGAAATATCCGCGCTCATTGGCGACGTAGAATCCACCGCCGGTAATGAAGGGGCCTTCGCCGACCCGGATCAGGTCCGCAGCGGCCGCGGGTTGTACAGCTGCGGCGGCCAGCCAGCCGGTCAACCCGGCAACGGCTGCCGTTCGTAAAGAAGTCCTCCACATGTTTGCCTCCCTGCGTGATCTCAGTGTTCGTCTCTGTAGGCCGTCCACGGCGCTACCTTCCGGTCGATCCATTGCTGCAGCTTTATGATCAGCGCCCCGACGATCGCGAGCACGACAAGGCTCGCAAAGACCTTTTCTGTTTCCATCACCTGCCCGGACTGGATGAGCAGAAAGCCCATCCCGCTCTGGCTTGAGCTGCCGATCATTTCGGCCGCCACGATAAGAATAACAGTAACTCCCATACCGAGGTGAAGCCCCGCGAAAATGCTCGGAATCGCGGCCGGGATGACCACCTTCAGTTGTATCTGGCGCCGACTAGCCCCGAGGTCCTCCGCCGCCTTGATCAATCCACGATCCGTCTGCCGGATGCCGGCGTAGGTGCTGATCACGATCGGAAAGAAAGCGGTCACCGCGCTGATCACGATCTTGTAGACCTCGCCGGTGCCGAGCCAGATCACGAGCAAAGGTATAAGCGCGATTTTTGGTAACGGATACAGCGCGGCAATCCATGGATCCACGATGCGGGCGATCAACCGCGACATGCCCATCAGCACACCAAGCGTAACGCCGGCGAACGCAGCGATCGCGAAGCCGGCGAAGATCCGAAGCAACGTGACCCCGAGATTGTACTCGATCGATCCGTTTCCGATCATGCGAAACAGATAGACAAGGATCGTGCTCGGCGGCGGCAGATAGATCGGCGCAATCCCGCGCCATCGCACGAACAGCTCCCAGGCCAGCAGAACGGCAAGAATGACCGCCGCCGGAGTCGCGGTTTCGGCCATGCGGATCATCGCGCTCTTTCGCTTTTTCATCGCGAGCCTTCCAGCGCCATGGCCTGCTGCGCCATCGATTTCATGACTTCTTCCCGGATGAGATGGAACGCGCGATCGAACAGCGCGCCGAAGGCCATCGAGTTGACCATTTCGAGCGAGCGCGGACGTGGCAGATCGACTTGGAGCACTTCCTTTATGCGACCCGGCCGGGCCGTCATCACGATGATCTCGTCGGCAAGCAAAATCGCTTCCTCGATCGCGTGCGTGACGAAGATGATCGTCTTCTGTGTCTGGTCGAAGACGCGGAGGAGTTCCTCCTGCATTACGATCTTTGTCTGCGCGTCGAGGGCGCCAAAGGGCTCGTCCATGAGCATGATGGGACGTTCCATGATCAGCGCGCGCGCGAGCGCCACACGCTGGCGCATGCCGCCCGACAATTGGCCGGGAAGATGGTGCTCAAATCCGGCAAGCCCTACCGAAGTAATCAACGATCGCGCGCGCTCGTAGCGTTGCGCTTTCGACGTGCCCTGCATCTCCAGGCCAAAGGCGACATTGTCGATGACGTTACGCCAGGGAAAGAGATTGAGCGTCTGCCAGACCATCACCGAGTCGGCGCCGAGCGGGCGCGCGACCCCCGGACGTGCCGGGTCGACAATGCGCACATTGCCTTCAGTGGCTGCCTCGAGCCCGCCGATGATCTGGACCAGGGTGCTTTTTCCGCAGCCGCTCGGACCGAGCAGGCATGAGAAGCGGCGTGATGCAAACCGGTGCGAAAAATTCTCGAGCGCAACAACCGTCTCCTCGCCACGTCCCGGCCAGGCCTGAGTTACATTCTCAACCGACACGTCCATAGCGCGGCATACCAGAATTTTTCACTATTGCCGCCATGCCGGCTCCAGCCGACCACTCAACCCTGCCGCATCCAGCGCCTTCTTACCGAGTTTTTCTCCATCCCTGATGACCCGT
>DASSRJ010000090.1:0-7472 GCA_035701845.1 Pseudolabrys sp.
TTCGTTAAGCGGTAACGCTGTTTTTTTCGCCGTGCTGTAGTAAACCGAATGCAGCGCGTGTCGATTCGCGATGCGTGCTGATGCGACACCCGCCATGATTCATGGCTAGGAGGGCAGCAATGGCGAAACGTAGGAAGAAGGCAGCGGCGAAAGCAGCGAAGAAGACAAAGCGCCGGAAGCGGAAGCTTTAGTCTGACGCCGCTTCCCGATCTTCGGCCTTACGTGTCGGAGATTGCGTCATACGGGCCGGTGTGCGTCATGGAGTAACGAGCGCAAGGCGGTTGCCCCGCGGCGCCCCGGTTCCGGATGACAAATGAGGGCGTCGGCGAGACTTGAAGTCTCGCCGACGCCCTCAAGTTTTTCATTGTTGCCGTGACAGTGTGCTGAAAAATCCCGTCGCGCTATTTTGCGGCGGCCTTGAGTCGCTTGTTGCAGTCGCTCCAGAATTTCGGCCAGGTCGCTCCCTTTTCACTCTTGCCTGCGGTTTTCGTTTGTTTCCATTCCGCGGCGCATTTCTTCTGCCGCTCGCGCGCGGCGATCTGGCCGGCGCTTGGCTCCTTTTTCGTTTTGGCAGTCTTCTCGGATACACCCGGCTGCTGCGCGAACGCGGCAGAAGAGCTGTGCAGCAGCGGCGCTGCGAGCAATCCGGCAGCGAGCAGGGTGGCAAACATGACTTTGTACATGACGTTACTTCCCCTTGATGGCTTCCAGGCGCGGACAGGACCGTCAGTCGGTCCCAAATCCACAACCTGGCTCGCACAATAACGCGCATAGGTTGTGGGCCACTATCGTGCGATCGAAGGAGAATTGCAGGCTGCGGCGGTTGCGGAGTTCACTGACCGGAACTAGGTCTGGAAGGTCAGTTGCAGGGAAAATTGGATGTGGAGCACGACATGGCGCGCGGCAGGAAGCGGGTGGTTGCAAAGCGGGGCAAGGGCAAGAAGGCGAGGGCAAGCGCGAAGAAGGTCGCGAGACAGGCAAAGCCGATCGAGCTTTATTACTGGCCCACTCCGAACGGTTTCAAAATTTCAATCATGCTTGAGGAGTGCGGTCTGCCCTATGCCTTGAAGCCTGTGAATATCTCGAAGGGCGAGCAATTCAATCCGGATTTTCTGAAGATCGCTCCGAACAATCGCATGCCTGCGATTGTCGATCCGCAGGGACCCGGCGGGCGCCCCATTTCAATCTTCGAGTCCGGCGCCATCCTGCAATATCTCGGCCGCAAGACCGGCAAATTCTATCCTTCGGACGAGCGCACGCGTGTTGAAGTCGATCAGTGGCTGTTCTGGCAAATGGGCGGACTTGGCCCGATGGCCGGCCAGCTCAACCACTTCAAGCACTATGCGCGTGAGACGCTCGATTACGCAGTGAAACGATATGACGACGAGGTCAACCGGCTGTACGGCGTGATGAACATGCGTTTGAAAGATCGGCCGTTCCTCGCCGGAAAATATTCGATTGCCGATATGGCATGCGTGGGCTGGGCCAATCTCTGGCAGCGGCAAGGGCAGGACATCGAGCAATTCCCGAACTTGAAACGATGGCTGGAGACGGTGAAAGCGCGCCCGGCCGTCAAGCGCGGCATGGAGCTTGGCATGGAATTGCGCAAGGGCATCGATATGAAGGATCCGAACGTCCAATCGGTGCTCTTCAATCAGCGCGCACGCGTGGCGTGATGGCCTCAATGATGGGGAACGGCTGTGCCGTGGCGTCGGCGCGTATTTGCGTTCGGACCGCCCAGGGTATCGGATTCTGTGGTGGTTAGTTGCGGCTGAACGAGTTGGGTTAGCGAACGGTCAACCGATCGCACAAGCGACCGTGTTTGCAGCGGTAACAGCATGATCTGAACGTCATAGCCGTGCGGCGTTCATTTTCGATTCATCGCATCACTTAAACTGTCATTCAAATTTTCTCCCGAAGATCGCGCTGTTCGGACGATGAGATCCGGACGACAGGGATTAGCGCAATCGACCGGCTGCACGGGGCGCAGCGGATCGAAATGGGGAGCCAAAATGACGAGCATGGAGATTGCCGCGGGGGGCATCGAGCCGGCCAACGCTGAAGACTGTTTCAGCATGGGCATGGTTTTTTCCTCGGGGGCGGGTGTGCCAATCGATCTGGTGCAGGCCCACAAATGGTTCAATATCGCTGCGATGTGCGGCCACAAGGATGCCGCACTGCTGCGCCGCGAAATTGCCGAGCAGATGAGCGATTCAGAAATCGGCTGCGCCCAGCGCGCCGCGCGCGACTGGCTCAAAGCCCATCCGCAGGCACCGGCGCCGGCTGCAGCGATCCGTGTCGCGGCCTGATTGCACGCTCAATCGATCGTGTTCAGGTTCGTAACGCGTCGCGCACGGCAGCGATCACGTTTGACCAATCGCGCGGAGCACGCTGACGGAAGAGCCGCACCGTCGGGTACCAGGGGCTGCGCTCATTCGAGAGCGTCCATCGCCAATCGGGTGTGAAAGGGAGCATGACCCAGGCCTCACGCCCCATGGCGCCGGCAAGGTGAACCACGGACGTGTCGACCGAAATGACGAGGTCGGCAAGCGCCAGCACTGCGGCAGTATCGGCCATGTCGGCGAGGCGTGATCCGAAATCGGCAATGCCGAGACTCCACAGCCGTGCCGCGTCGTCGCCGCGCTGGTCGCGCTGGATGCTGACGAATGAAACGCCCTCGCATGCCAGGAGCGGTTCGAGCAGCTTGAGATCGATCGACCGGTTGCGATCGTTGACGTGGCGTGCATGGCCAGCCCAGGCCAGGGCCACGCGTTTTCCGGGCAGCGCTTCGAGCATCGGCCGCCATTTCGCGACGCGTTCCTCGCTGGCCTGAAGATAGGGAATGGCGGCCGGGATCGACGACGGTTCGGTCTTGAGTGCAAGCGGCAGGCTGCCGAGCGGACAATAAAGATCGAAGGCCGGCAAGGTTTCGCCCCGCGCATGACACGATGCAATGCCATTGACGGTTGACAGCAGCGCCATAAGTTCCGGCTGCACCTCCAGAACGACATTTGCACCCGTTTGCGCCAGGAGCGGCGCGTAACGCACGAACTGAATTGTGTCGCCCAGACCCTGTTCGGCCGGAAGCAGGATTGTGCGCCGGTCGAGCGGAAATTCACCGAGCCAGAGGCGACCGCGGTAGCCGCGCCGTGCATCGGTCATCCCGGTGCGCTTCCAGCGCCACTCATATTCGGTAAATCCGCGGCGAAAGTTTTCGAGGGTCAGAAGCGACAGCGCAGCGTTGAAGTGGGCGTCGCCGTAATTCTTGTCGACGGTAAGCGCCTTGTCGAAGCTGGCGACCGCCTCTTCGTGACGATTAAGCGCCTGCAGTGCGCGACCGCGATTGGTCCAGCCTCGGAGGTGGTGGGGCGAAGCCGCCAGCGCATGATCAAAGGCGAGGATGGCTTCGTCGTAGCGCCCTAGTTCGATCAGCACCGTTCCACGATTGTACAAGGCCTCGGGGTCTCCCGGCATACGCGCCAGAATAGTATCGAAGTCAGCGAGAGCCTTTTCGTGATCACCGAGAGTCGCGCGTGCGACGCCGCGATTAAGAAGCGCATCCCGGTGTCCCGGACTGCGCGCCAGCACTGCATCGAAGCAGGGCAAAGCATCGTTCGGACGATTGAGCGCGTTCAGAGCGTTGCCGCGATGGAGCAGGGCGTCCGGGTCGCCGGGCCGAAGCGCGAGGGCCTTGTCGATGGACGCGAGCGCCTCGTCGTCTCGTTTGAGTCCATGCAGGACATTGGCGAAATTGATCAGAACGTCCGGCACGTTCGGATTGATCTTGAGAGCGGCGGACATCAACCGATAGGCTTCGCCCATCTGGCCGTTCTGGGCATTGATCAAGCCGAGAAGATGCAAGGCATCGAAGTTGTCTGGCGCGGTCTTGAGCGCGCGCGTGTATAGTTTCTCGGCCTCGCGCAGACGTCCCTGCTGGTGGAGGCTCAGCGCATCTTGCAGAATTTGCGCGATATTGGACGGCCTTGACTGCACGGCCGCGCAATTGCGCACGGCCACGTCGACCAGTCAATGCAGCTGGCGGGGCTGCTTCCTGCGCGACTGCCGGGATCCGCCACGCGGATTGTAGAATTGGTTGGGTTCACAAAATCCGCCAATGCCGCTGACGGTCGCCATGCATTGCTGCCACGTTAGGAACCCGCAGTTCGAAGCCCCGCCGGCGCGGCCGCCGTAAACTGCGCACCATGGATAAGGGTCATAGGGAAATGGCTGGCCCTGCGCCCACGCCGGTACCAGGGCGGCTGGAAGGATAAATACTGCCAGCAGAATCGAAGGAAGACGCATGGGATTTCTCCTGCGATGACATCAGGGCAGCCCTAAGGACGTCATATTAGCGCCGCCGGAGGTACGGTGCGCGATGATCCCGACCTCAAATGCGCGTGAAGCGGCGGCTAACGCTTGCGTGGGCGCGGTGGTGGCCGGTGGGGATTGTAGAATTGGTTTGGCCCGCAGGAGCCGCCGATGCCGCTTACCGTCGCGCGGCATTGTTCGAGTGTGAGAAAGCCGCAGTTCGTACCCCCGCCGCCATCACCTGAATAAAAGGCGCACCATGGATAGGGATCGTAAGGCATGTCGTATGAATGCGCCGGCTGCGAACAAATCACCGCGATGAAGGCAATCGCTACGACGCTGAAACATACCGACCGCATGACCAGGCTCCTTGCTCGTCCGTGCCAGGGTAACCCCGATCCGCGGGTTTTAGTTCGTCCGGTTTGTTCGAGGCCGTTAAGGCTTTTGAACCCAGAATTGATACATGCCCGAGAACGTATCCGGTTTTTCGACTTCAAATGCGTGCCATCGATCGAGGTCGGTCCACGCCCACCCTGACGAGGTGAATTGACTTCGGTATTGCTGAAGTACGGGGAGTGAAAACTCAAAACCGAGAAATTTGAGTTTGTGGCTTGTGATGAAGGCCTTGAGCATCGGAATGTTCAGACGTGCCTCCTGCACATGAAACAGCAGATCACGGCACTCGCTGGTGGTGAAGAAGTCCGTAAATCGCGTGACAGTGGCGAGCGGCGTTTCGAGCAATTCCTGCCGACAGCGTCGTATTTCGTCCGGGGTGGCGCCAAACCCGCGCTCGGCAATGTGTTTTCGCGCCGCCCATACATCGCGGCGGCCGGCTTCGCTGTACAGCCCAATGTGCATCAAACCGCGCGGCCGCAACAGGTTCAGCAGAGTCCGCCAGCCTTCAAACGGATCTGCCATGTGGTGGAGCACGCCGGAGCAATCGATCACGTCGAAACTTCGTTCGAGCGTCGCGAGCTTGAGTATGTCGGCCTGCGCATATTCGATACGCAGTGCCACATCCTCCGGCGTGCCGCGTTTGGCATAGCACAGGCTCGCCAGACTGAGATCGAGGGCGAGCACGCGCGCGCCCAGATATTTCTGCGCGGACGCAATGGCGATCTGGCCCGTGCCACAGCCGGCGGCGAGCACATCGAGATGCTCGGTCTTGTCGAGCGGCGTGAAAGCGCCGGTCGGAAATTGCTCTCGCAGATACCGGTCAATCGAAGCCGGCACGACTTGCCCGGCCGCGTGCACCCAGCGCGGGTATGGGTTCTCCTCATATTGCTGCCGTACGCGTTGCGAGACTTCATCTTCAATCGGGGTCAATCGCAAAACTGAATCGCGCAGCTCCTGCTCACGCATGTGATCGCGTATCTGCTGGTTCAGCAGGTCGTCGATTGCAGGCGTCCACTCGCGCTCGAGCAGTGCCGCGGCCGATGGAACGGCATGCAGCGGCATGTACATCGCCAATGCGGCAAGTTGCATCGGATCGATTGCGGCGCCTGAAGCAAGCGCGTCAGCGATCACGTCGCTGACGAGCGAGAGCTCCCCGCTTTCCTGCGGCGTGACCGCGAAAACGTACTCATTGATGAAACACTGCTTCGCGAGAGCGCATGTGAGCGAGGTCCGGGGACGGGAATCACGCGAGCCGGCTGCGGCCACCTTCAGGAGGGAATGCCGGATTGCTGTCAGCAGCCGCTCGAAAACGATATCGCGGACGGGAGTGGACTGAAGCAGGCAGAGAAACAAAGGATCGGCCGAAACCGCATCGAGCCTGTCACCGAACAGATCGTTCAAAGTCAGGCGGTGCGGCCATGCAGCGGCCTGGCGGCGGAGCGCTTCCGGCAGCTCGGGGCGGAGTGAAAAGAGCGTCGCACAGATCTCCGCGTATTGTTCCAGGAGCTGTGGCATGAGCGCGAGCGAGCGGGCGTAACAGGCGGAGGCATCTTTCGTCTTGCCTTGCGCCTGAAGAACCCGGCCGAGATTGTTGCAGGCCTCGGCATGACTGGCGTCGATCGCCAACACGCGCTTGTAGGCACGCACCGCATCGTCAAATTTCCGCGCGCGCTCATGCGCAACGGCTTCGAGCAAAAATTGTCTGATCTGTTCGCCGGAACCGGAAGAGGTCGCGGAAGCCGACGAGCCGTGCTTGATCGTCGCGCGGCGTTGCTTTCGGTTCATCGGCTGAGAATCCTTCGCGGTCCGTTTTGTGAAACTTCAGCAGCCGCGTTGAATTTCAAATCTGCTGTTTGACCACGCTGGGTGGATTCTATACTGCCTTCTCGCATACGGAGACGTGGCCGAGTGGCTGAAGGCGGCGGTTTGCTAAACCGTTATACGCTCCAAAGGCGTATCGAGGGTTCGAATCCCTCCGTCTCCGCCATCCTGCTTCGCGCTACGCGCTTCGCAGGATGTTCCCGACCATGTGCGCGAAGCAGGATGCCCTTCGAAGCCTTAGCGAAGAAGGGCAATTCATGCACCAGGTCCATGCACGCCTTCGCACGACTTTGGTCGAATCAGCTTCGAATCGAAGTTTGCCGTGGTTAACCATCGCGGGGAACCGGCCAGCCTCCTCGCGAGGATGGGGTCCGATGTTGGTCGCCCGTGGCACTACCGAGCGTCGGTTTACGTCAAAATATAATCCAAAAGTTGTACTTCCGATTTTCTCGTAAGTCATTGAAAAAGAAATACTATATCTGCCTCTGACGCATGCCGCTGGAGCGTATTTTTGAGCGGCTGCAGTCTGCGTGTTCTTTGCGCAACACTTGCTCGAAAAGCGCCTTTGGACCCTGTGGGAAGGGCGCTTCTTCATTGCCTGGAGGGGGTCTTCGGTTAATGTGACAAAGCGACGGAGGGGGGCATCCCCCTGTTGCGCTGCCCGGGTACGGTTTGCACAGGTTGTGCGAAAAGTCCTCGGCTAGCGGGGAGCAAGGGGAAGTTCCAACAGGTGCTGTCGCACTGGGCGGATACGGAACCCTCTCAAGAAACAATGTTTGGAGGTTCAAGATGAAGATGGTGAAAAGCCTTCTCCTTGGCTCTGCAGCGGGTCTCGTTGCCGTGGCTGGGGCGCAGGCAGCTGATCTTCCCGTCAAGGCCAAACCGGTCCAGTACGTGAAGATTTGCAGCCTGTATGGGGTCGGGTTCTATTACATCCCCGGCACCGA
>DASSRJ010000091.1:0-19646 GCA_035701845.1 Pseudolabrys sp.
TAGTCTATGATCACCTGGCTCAGACGGAGCACAACCATGCCCGGACTTCTCCAGAACCACATCGCGGTCGTGACCGGCGCAGGCTCCGGCATCGGCCGCGCCATCGCCCTCGGCTACGCGCGCGAGGGCGCGACCGTTGCCGCGCTCGACATTAACGGCGAGCCGGCGGCCGGGACCGCGAAGGCAATCCGCGATGCCGGCGGCAAGGCGCAGGCCTTCACGCTCGACGTCACCGACCGTGACGCCTGCCGCGCGGTCGCGGCGGAGATTGCGAAGCAACTCGGCCAGGTGTCCATTCTCGTGAACAATGCCGGCATCAC
This sequence comes from Pseudolabrys sp., assembly GCA_035701845.1. Lineage (GTDB taxonomy): Bacteria > Pseudomonadota > Alphaproteobacteria > Rhizobiales > Xanthobacteraceae > Pseudolabrys. The sequence goes on from DASSRJ010000091.1 coordinate 321, forward strand.
CCGCCGCAATCCTTTCACGGCCGACATGGACACAGTCGCCACGGACTGGCGGGACGTTCTCGAGACCAATCTCAACGGCGTCTTCAATGTAACGCAGGCCTTCATGGCGCCGCTGCGCGCCAGCAAGGGGCGCATCATCAATATCGGCTCTATCCAGTCGCTCATGCATGTGCGCACGCCGTCATCGGCCGCCTATACCGCCTCGAAGCATGGCGTGCTCGGCTTCACCCGCGCGCTTGCCGCCGAGCTCGGCAAGGACGGCGTGCGCGTCAACGCCATCGGCCCCGGCTTCATCGAGACGCCGTTCAACGCCAAGATGCGGGCCGAAAATCCCGAGCGCGTGAAGATCTTCGTCGAGCACACCCCGCTCGGCCGGCCGGGCACGCCCGACGACATCGTCGGCCCGGCGATCTTCCTGGCCTCCGACCTTTCGGCCTTCGTCACCGGCTCGATCATCCTGGCGGATGGCGGCTACCGGACGGTTTGAGGGGCGTGTAACCCGGCGTAGCCCGGATGAGCGTCAGCGAAATCGCTCCATGCGGGCTTACAACGAGGGAAGGGCCGAAGCCCGGCGACGCCGTTGCTATTTCCGATTATGTTTTGAACTCTGCTTTTTCCCACCTCAGTGCCGCCTCCCGGCATTGAGGTGGAGTCATCATAATCCCTTCTTGCGGTTCGTAGACAACGCCGCCGGTTGCCTTTGCATATGCCGCTGCAGCCATGAACGCGGCGATACCCTCGTGAGCGAGGCTGCCCCATCGAAAACTCAACACACGTTTCCAGTCTTGCGCAAAATCGACGTCCTCGTAGGTCGTCATGAGGTCATTCACGTCGTCATGAAAACACTCAAAACCCGATTGTTGGTTGTGCAATAGCGCCGGTAAGAAGCCTTTATGTGTTGCGATGTCAGTGCTTTCGTCCAGCTTAAGGTTGAATCCGTCCGCCTCGATAGCGTCCTGCCATGCTTCGACCGATGGCAGTGCGAGATTCGATAAAACATGAATTTCCATCGACATTGTCCGGCTCCCTGGATTTCGCGGACCCTGTCATCGGGCCAGCCACTTCGGGCCGGACCTGTTGGCTCATCCGGGCTACAAGATATCCGCGTTTGTGCGCCTGCCTATCCGATGATCGGATGATAACCTGCGCTCACCCGGGCTATTCCGCCCGGCACGCACTATAGGTTTTCACGACGACACCGTGACTCTTGCGAGTCAGCGTGATGAAGGTCTTCAGCGCGTAAAATTCGTAATCCTTATTCCTGAAGCTGTCTGCGTCGGGCGCATCCGGATCGGCGATGAGTGTCTGCGGTGGCTCGTTGTTGATCTGGAGGACAACAGGTTCGGCCTTGCTCCAGCGTCCGGACGCATCGACTGCGGCGGTGACAGCGAATGCTCCACCCTTGCAATTGTAGCGATATGTTTTCTTGTCAGCGGCAAAAGCCATAGTCGCCAGCATTGCCAGCGACAGAATGGCAAGGCGTCTCATCGCGGCAATTCACTTTCCCGCGGCCTTGCGCAGCGCCGCGTTGATGCGGTCCTGCCAGCCGGGGCCCTCTTGCTGGAAAAAGTCGAGCACGTCGCGATCGATGCGCAGCGAGACCATTTCCCTGGCGCCGGGTATCGCCGGCGTCTTCGGCGGCAGATCCGCGGGCTTCGTCGTCACGGCCTTGAAGGCCTTCTCGGCGGCACTGCGCATGTCGGGCGGGTTCTTGGCCATGCGCAGTTATAGCAAGCGTTTGCCCCCTACAAGTGACCCGAATTGGCCGGGCGAACGGCATTTTGATCCCCGCACCGGCTGATCTCCCTCACCGCTTGAACAGGCCCATGATCCCGGCCTTGGCGAGCGTGTTGAAATGCAGGTTGAATCCGACGACGGCGGCGGAGGTGTCGGCCGTCACGTCAATCTTGTCGGCCTTCACCGCAAACACCGTGAACAGGTAGCGGTGCGGATGGTCGCCTTCGGGCGGACACGGCCCGCCGTAACCGGGCGCGCCGAAGTCCGTGCGCGTCTGCAGCGCACCGGCCGGTATTTTTCCGCCGGCACTGCCGGCGCCGGCCTCGAGCTCGGTCACGTTCGGCGGAACGTTGACGATCAGCCAGTGCCAGAAGCCCGAACCGGTCGGCGCGTCGGGATCATAGCAGGTGATGGCGAAGCTTTTCGTGCCGGCAGGCGCCCCCGACCATTTCAGATGCGGCGACTTGTTGCCCCCGGCACAGCCGAAGCCGAAGTCGGCCGACAGGATGAAATCTTGCGGAAGGTAGTCGCCGTCCTTGAAGCTGTTGCTCGTGACCGTGAACGCCATGTACCGTCTCCCTGAGCCGATTCTTTCAGGTCTTCAGACGTCCGCAGCCTAGTCCTGCCCGGACAAATCGCAATGACCTCTTTTTTCTCGACCAACTGGTTCGACCTCGCAATCTACGCCTGCCTGTTCGTCGCCGTCGTCCTGGGTTTCATGACCGGGCTGCTGCGCAGCCTGGCGACGATCTTCGGCTACATCGCCGGGATGGGCGTCGCCGTGGTGGCGGCGCCGCGCGTCACGCCGCTGCTCACGACCTCCCTGAAAATGCCGGCGGTGCAGACATGGGTGGTGATTGTGGCGATCTTCGTGGCTGCTGGGGCCGCGCTCAGCGCATTGCTGAGATTGGCTCTCAATGAAATGGTCGGCCCCAATATCAGCGTTCCCGATCGTGTTGCCGGCGCGGCGCTTGGGGCGCTCCGCATCGCGCTGCTCGCGACCATGCTCGTCGTAATTTTTGACCGGACCATCCCGCCGGGCCAGGAGCCCGCATTCCTGAAAGGCTCGCAATGGCGGCCGGTGCTGTCGTCGGCCGCGCAGCGCGGATTGCGAAAGCTGCCGCCAGACGTCGAAGCCTATATCGACCGCCTCAAGCGCTACCGCCGCCAATAGCGCCGACAGCGGTGCGCACGTACCCGCGTCATCGCCCTTCCCGAACGCTCTGAACCTTTTCGTTGCCGCGCGCGACCAACGTCTGGACCGGCAGGCCTGTGTTCGCGTTGCCGGCGGAAAGACCGCGCCATGCCGCCGAAAGGTGCATCGAAGAAAACCGCGAAAGGCTTTGCGGAAATTCTCAATGCCGCGCGCGCGGCCGGCCTCACGGTCGCGCCGCCGGAGCGGGATGCCCGCGAAGGGCCTCGAATTCGATTTTTGACGGCCGGCAGGCCGCTCGCATGGCTGGTATGGCGGTAACTATTGCAACCCATGCGGCGTTGTGACTGGCGCAATCGACCTCAATGGCGCTACGCTGCCGGCTCGTTGCAGTCAGGGGTCACACATGGTGGAGGTCACCTACGAAATCGTCGAGCACGACGGCGGCTGGGCCTACAAGGTTGACGGCGTGTTCTCGGAGCCCTACCCATCGCATGCCGCTGCTCTCGCGGCGGCGCGGCGGGCCGCTACGGAGCAGACGGTTCCGGGCCATACGGAAACCATTGAATACGAAGACGAAAAAGGCCGCTGGCACACAGAGACCGCGCGCGGCTCCGATCGCCCACAGACACAGATCAAGGACAGAGACTGACGCGCCGCGCGCGCAATATTCGGGGGAATTGAAATGCTTCAGTGGCGTGTTCTCGCGCTTGCGATATTGCTGGCTCCGGTCATGCCGGCCCATTCGCAGACGCTTTTGCCATCGTCGGCGCCCACCATGCAGGACGTTGATCCGGGCGTCGATGACACCGGGCGCGCGGCCGAGCTGTCTCCGGAGTTTCGCCGCAAATCGGTGCTCTACCGCACCGAACAGCCGGCCGGGACGATCATCGTCAACACCGCCGACCGCTACCTCTATCTGATCATGGGAAATGGCACCGCCTTGCGTTACGGCATCGGGGTCGGCCGCGACGGATTCCAGTGGGGCGGCATCCAGAAGATCACGCTCAAGCGCGAATGGCCGGACTGGGTACCGCCGCCGGAAATGATCCAACGGCAGCCATACCTGCCGCGCTGGATGGCCGGCGGTCCGGGCAATCCGCTCGGCGCGCGTGCGATGAATCTCGGCGCGACCGTCTACCGCATCCATGGCACCAACGCACCACAAACCATCGGCCAGGCCGTTTCGTCAGGCTGCTTCCGGCTGGTCAATGACGATGTGGTCGATCTCTACGATCGCGTGCCGGTTGGAACAAAGGTGGTTGTGCAGCACCACTAGCGCGGTTAGTCCCACAGGCCGTAGCTCGACCATTTCGCCTCGGGGATTTCGGCACCGATCGTGAAATGGAATGCCACGACGCTCATGCGGTCGGGCGTCGACGTGCAGCGGTAGGACAGCGCGTACCATTTCTTGCGGCTGCGGAACGCGCCGCCGGTGACTTCGAGCGTATCGCCGGACGCTTTCGGCTCGGCCGTCGCATTGGCCACCGCGCGGTCCGGACGATATTGCTTCGCCTGGGTGCGAATGCGTGTCATCGCGGTATAGTCGCAGAGCTGTTCGAGCCGTTCCTCCGGCGCCAGCATCTTGAGGCTGCGTTCGAACCGCCCGTCAGCGGCCACTGCGGTTGCCCCGAAGATCGTCGCGGCAACCACCGCCAGTCCAAACGCACGCATTCGCAATGTTCCCCTCTGCCGCGGCGCCCCCGCGCCATTTAGGCGTGGCGGCGGGCCAAGGGCAACCCATTCCACCATTTTTCCCGTGGCGCTTTGTTCCACTGACCCGGCCGGGATGTCTTGCATGGCGCACTCGACGCGCCGCATCAGGAATATTTCGGATCGCGGTCGAGCAACTCGATGGAAATGCCTTGCGGCCCGCGCAGGAAGCAGACCTTGATGCCGGGCCGCGGCGAATGCGGCTCTTTGGTGAACTCGACGCCCTTTTTCCTGAGGTCGGCTGCGATTGCATCAATGCCCGAAACCGCAAGGCCGAAATGGTCGAGACCCTGGTAGGGCGTGACCGGCGCCGGATTGACGCCGTCACCGGCACTGACCTGGGCCGTGAAGATCATGACGCCGCCGAGCCTGATGTCCACGCGCGGTTTTCCCTGCTGCGTCGAACGGATGATTTCAGCGCCGAACATGCGCTCGAACCATTGCGCGGTGGCCTCCGGGTCTGGCGTGCGCAGGTGAATATGATCCCACTTATAGTCCGGCATTGGTCTTCTCCGTTCTGGCCGCGCGAGCCTAGGCATGGTGAACCGGCCGGCGCAACAGCCTGGTAGCGCGAAGGCTCGCGCAGCGAAAAAACGGTGATAGAGTTTCTTCAGGGGCGACATCAACCGGAGAGTTTCGTCATGCGGAAATTCAGTACCGGCCTGGCCATTGTATTGGCCGCAACGTTTGCAGTTGCATCGCAGCCGGCACTCGCGAAAGACAGCGGGTCCTCAGCGCGTCACGCAGTCAAGGGAGAGCACATCAAAGAGGGTACGATCACCGTACGGAAGAAATCGCAGACCAAGCCAAAGCTCCACGACATCACGGTGACCAAGCCGGTGGACAAGGCCTCGCCAAAATAAAGCTGGTCGCGCACATAAATAGGGGGAAGCGCATGAAGCAGCATGACCGACGCAAATTTCTCAAACTCTCCGCTGGTGCACTGGCCGCACCGATGCTTGTCCGGCCGGCTTTCGCACAGCCGGCCTGGCCGACGGCACGGCAAATCCGTGCCATCGTTCCGTTCTCAGCCGGCAGCACCATTGACATTCTCGGCCGCATCGTGCTCGACCCGCTGTCGAAGCAGCTGGGCCAGACGATCGTGGTGGAAAATCGCGGCGGCGCCGGCGGCAGCCTCGGTTCGGCAGCGGTCGCTAAGGCGGACCCCGACGGCTATACCATCCTGATCAACGCCGCCGCGCATTCCGGCGCGCCGGCCGCCTATCCAAATTTGCCTTATGACGCGGCCAATGATTTCTCCGCGGTGGCAAGCTTCGGCAACGTGCCGAACGTGCTGCTGGTTGCACCGTCAAAAGGCATCAGAACCGTGCAGGAGCTGGTGGCGAAGGCAAAGAGCGGCAGTCTCAGCTTTGCGTCGGCCGGCGTCGGCAGCGCCACCCACTGGGCGGCGGAACGCTTCAACGTCAGCGCGGGCCTCAAAGTCACGCACGTACCGTTCCGCGGCGGCCCGGAAGCACTCACCGAAGTGATGACGGGGCGCGTCGATTATATCTTTATCGGCATTTCGTCCGGCTTGCCCTTCATCCAGAACAAGCAGCTGCTCCCGCTCGCGGTCAGTTCCGCCAAGCGCTCAGCCACGCTGCCGGATGTACCGACCACGCTGGAGGCCGGTTACAAGGATTCCGACTTCAACTACTGGAACGGTATGCTGGTCCCCGCAAAGACTCCGCGGCCGATTGTCGACCGGCTTTATGCCGAGACCACGAAAGTGCTGACGCTTCCCGACGTGCAACAAAAGCTGAAGGTGCAGGGCGTCGAGCCGGCGCCGCTGACGCCGAGCGAGATGGATGCAATGATCCGCCGCGAGATTGCGCTCAACCTCAAGATCGCCAAGGAAGCCGAACTGAAATTCAATTGATGCAAGACGGTCTTGCGATGATCCCGCACGACTGATTGGCGACAGCTCATCCAAACGCCACGCGATAGTTGCCCACAGGGCCGTGTGTGCGTGCGTATTTCGATGCGTATGCGACCGCATTATTTGCTACACGTCGAGCGGCTATGGCAGGCAAGATCATCCAGGCGGCAGGCGGCATCGTGGTTCGCAATGGCTCGCGCCCGCTCATCGCGATCGTACAGCGTGCGAAGGACGAACTCTGGGTGCTGCCGCGCGGCAAGCTCAAGCGTGACGAGAACCCGCTCGCCGGCGCGCGCCGGGAAGTCGTCGAGGAAACCGGGCACCGCGTTCGCGTGCGCGAATTCGTCGGCGCCATCACGTACCGGGCGCGCGGGCGCCCGAAGGTCGTGCAGTTCTGGCGCATGCAGGCCGAAGCCAATCCAAGCCGCGACGTGATGGAAGACATCATGGCGGTTGAATGGCTGCCGCTCTCCGCCGCCGTCCGGAAGCTGAGCTATCCCCTCGAGCGGTTGTTCCTCAGCCATGTCGGCCGGAACATCCTGCGTTCCCGCCGCAAGGCCCGCGGCCCGGGAGACAAATCGAAATCGCACCATGGCACTCCCAAGGCGCGCCATTCTGCCGCGTCACGGATGCGGAAATCCGCCAGGGTCTCAGCTGGCCGTTCGCGCGCGACAATCCTGCAACGCGTTCTCGGACTCCCCACCTGAAACGACCGCGGTCAAAATAAGGCGTCCCGCCCGGAACTCGCCGCAAACCTTGCGAAAATTTAATCCGCGCAAAGCGGGCGTCACCGCAATTCCAAACGGGCCATTCACGGGCCATTCACGCGCAAAACCGGAACCTCCCACTCACGCTATTTGTTGATGTTCTGCGAAGGAACGCAGGAAACAAGGACCGAGACCGTTGAATCGGTACGAAGCGAACCGGAGGATGTGCGCCATGACGAAGACGAAAACACTGACTGCCCTGGCTGCCGCCGCGACCCTTGGACTCGCGGCTATCGCCGCTCCCCAACCGGCCGAAGCCCACTGGCGCGGTGGCGGTGCCGTTGCCGCCGGCGTGATCGGCGGCCTTGCCGCGGGCGCGATCATCGGCTCGGCTGCCGCAAGCAGCCCATATTATTACGGCTATGGTCCCGGCTACTACGCTTACGCTCCGCGTCCCTATTACGGCGGCTGCTACTGGACCCGCCAGCGAATCTGGGACGGCTGGGGTTGGCGCGTCAGGCGTGTGCGGGTCTGTAACTAGGCTCTAGCCAAAGCCCACGAAGTCGCGCAATAAGGTAAAGAAACGGCCCGGATTCGGTAACGTCTCCGGGCCTTTTTCCAAAGAGGGGGTGACCTGGCGTTCAACAAATTTCTGACATTATGGAACGGCCACTATCCTCTGCGCGGGGACGCGTTTAGTTTATTCATCATCTCATGTGGTCGGCACCTCTGTCCGACCTGACCAGGAGGGAATACCCATGAAGAAGACGATGCTCGCACTTGCGACTGTCGCCACCATGGCGATCGGCACCCTGAGCGCCCCGACCACCGCCGATGCCCGCTGCTACGGTTGTGCAGTCGGTGCGGGCGTGGCAGCCGGCGTCATCGGCGGCGCCATCATTGGCGGCGCGATCGCCAACAGCCAGCCGCGCTATTATGCGCCGGCCCCCGGCTACACGGTCTATGAAGGCTACGGCGCCCCCTATCCGGCAGCCTGCCCGGGCGGTTACTGGGCCCGCCGGCCGCTTCATGACCGCTATGGCAACTTCATCGGCTGGAGCAAGCCGCGGTTTATCTGCCCTTAAAGATCGCGTAACGAATTTGGGTGGATGATCCGGGCCAAACGAGCAATCGGCCCGAGAGGACACCCATGAAGCATGCGATCATTGCGCTCGCCGCGGCCGCCACGTTGGCCGCGGCGTTGCCGTCTTCGGCCCAGGCACACTGCGGCGGATGCGGCGTTGCAGCTGGCGTTGTCGGTGGTCTCGCCGCCGGCGCCATCATCGGTTCGGCAATCGCCAACAGCGGCCCGACTTACGTCGCACCGGCACCGGTCTACGCACCGCCACCCCCCGCTTATGTCGCACCGTCGGAAGTCGTCGAGGGCGACGTCTGCCACGTCGAACGTCGCCGCATCTGGGTGGAAGGCTACGGCTGGCGATCACGCCGCATCGAGGTCTGCGACTGACGTGTCGGTCTAACGCCGCATGTGGTCGAGCACCGCGGCAGTCGGCCAACAGTCGACCTTCAATCCGTTCTTCTTCTGGTAGGCGCCGAGCGCGGCGCGCGTCAGCATCCCCGCTTTTCCGTCGATCTTGTCCTTGTAGAGGCCGAGCGCGGTGAGCCGCCGTTGCATGGTTTCCACCTGCGCGGTCTTCAGCTGTGCGTTCTTGCTCCATGCCGTCTCGAACGGCTTGCCGCCCGCAATACGGTCGCTGAGATGACCGACGAAAAGCACGTAGAGATCAGAGAAGTTGTAATCCTTGAGCACGAAATAATTTTTCGGCGCGAGGAAGGATGGCCCGTAGCTGCCTTCCGGCTGCAGCAGTGACGCGTCGAGAGACAGTTCCGCCGGGCTCAGCTTGCGGCCGTATGCAGGAACGAAGCCAAGCCTGACCCATTCGTGGACCGGCTTGATGACCTCGGGCACGCCGATGCTGCAGTCGGCGTTGGCCGGCGCGTGCACCTCGATGGCCCAAGGTTCGCCGGGGCGCCAGCCTTTGCCGACGAGCTGTTTCGCCGCCGAGGCAAGCGCATCCGGTACCGACCGCCAGATATCGATGCGGCCGCTGCCGTCGAAGTCGACGGCGTATTTATAGAACTCGGAGGGCAGGAATTGGGTGAGCCCCATGGCGCCACCCCATGACGAGCGCATGTCGGCGCGCGGCACGCCGTCCTGCAGCATCTTCAGGGCATGCAGAAATTCATTGCGGAAGAAATCCTTACGTTTGCCGACATAGGCCTGGGTCGCAAGCACGCGGATGGCATCCTGGCCGCGAAATTCGCGCGCGTAACCGCTTTCGCGCGCCCAGATCGCCAGCAAGACATTGCCGGGTACGCCGATTTCTCTCTCGATCCGCGCCAGTGTGTCGCGGTATTGCGCGGCCAGTTCCCTGCCGCGCGAAGTGAATGACTGGAATGCAGCTTCGCGCAAATATTGCGCGGGCGTCTGGACGAATTCCGGCTGCTGCGCCTGCTTCTCGGGTTTGCCCGGAATGGCGAGATCGGGGAGCGAATAATCGGGCTCAAGACCACGTATCGCGGTGTCGAAGGTGGCGCGTGAAACGCCGAGCGCCTGAGCGTCCGGCCACACCGACTGGAGCCAGCGGTCGAATGCAGCGTCGGCGCGGGCTGACACAACCGAGAGCAGCAGCCACACAAAGACGATAGCGGTGCGTCCGGTCATGCCGACAAACTAGTCCGAACGGGCACGCTGCTCCACCGGCAGCGGCCCGAATGCGGGTGGTGGGACGCGCCGTCGCGAAGCGGCTTCATATGAGGCTGCGACGCAAAGCAGCACGTCTTCTTTGCCGGGCTCAGCGCGGAACACCAGCGAAAACGGCAGGCCGGGCTCGGGAATCGTTGTCGGCTTGTTCGATGGCACATGAAGATAGGACTTCCCGTCGGCGCTGAGCTGATAGACCGGATCGTAGACCGTGGTCACGAAGCCTGCCGGGATGAGCACCTCGGTAAGCCCCGCATTTGGTCCGCTCAAGGACTCCATCGTCAGATTGTTGCGGAAACCCTGCCCGGCACCGCCGATTTTGCCGGGCGGCCAGGGCGTGTGCAGGCGGACCAGCACATCGAGCCGGTTTTCCAGCATCACCATCATGTCGGTGCGTCGCAGAAGCTCGCGCAGCATGATGCGCTCGGTGATGTTTTGCCGCTCGCCGAGCGGGTTGCGCAGATCGGTGACTTCATCCCAGTTCAGCCAGCTCGCACGCTGGTCGTCGCCCCAGAATTTCGACCGCTTGTTAAGCGCTGTGAAATCGGTGAGGGTTTCCATGAAGCCCTTTGCCTTCCAGTCGGCGGCGCGACGCGACAGGTATTGATTGATGTGGAAGCGAAACGCGGTCTGCGGCGCCTGATGCTGGACCGTGGCGAGGTCGAGATTGGAGGGCGGCGGGATACGGCCTTCCGCCATGTCAAGCATGTAGTCGATCGGCTTCATCTTGCCGGACCCGAAGACCTTTCCCGGCTCGAATTCGGTCGGCCTGATCGCAGCAGCGAATTCCTTGAATAGAGGCTGTCCGTCGCTCGTAAGCCGGAACAGGATATCCGGCATGAACACCGGCACCAGCCGCGCAAGCGCGACACGGTAGTCCACCGTCATCTGCTCGATATCGGGGTCGCGCTTCCAGAGCGGGTCGGAGGACTCGACCAATGTCGCGCCAAGCTTGCCTCCGAGAATGGACTTTATTTCCTGCGCCGCCGCAGTCGTGATCGGCACTTCCGTCATGTTGCCCGGCCGCACGGTCATCGACTCGCGGATGACGCCGATCCGCATGCCCTTCAGCGAGTCGGCAGGCCTAGTGTGACGCGCATAGCTGTCGAGCACGGATGAGCGCGGCACCGTCGTGAAAGGATCGCGCGGATCGTAATAGCCCTGCGCCGGATCCTTGAGGGCATCGAGCACCTTTGCAGCATCGCCGATCGTGCGCGCGAGGATACCCGACCGGTCGACATGGATATCGGCGCCGATTGCGCCTCCGTCGAACCCGAGCAATGCCTTGTGGGGCAGGATGAGCGCGACTGCATTGTGGTTGGCCGGGCCGCGGCAGGACGCCCGCGTTTCCTCGCCCAGGCTGCACATCACCATGTTGGTGGAAACGGAAACGCCCGATCCCGAGCTTGAGCCGAGCGAGGCCGCGCGCACCGTGTCATAGGGATTGGACGGATTGCCCGCCCAGGTGCTGCGCTGATAGCCAAGGGTCGATGTCAGGACCTTGTCGGGCTTGTGCGGCCCGCCCGGATCGTCCGGCCGTCCGTTATATTCGGTATTGACCGCCTTGGCGAAGATGATCGCGCCCTTGTTACGCAGCTGTTCGACGAGAACGTGATCGCGGGCGGGAAAATCGATATCGTAATGAGCGTCGCCGCCGCCGGTCGAGCGCATGTCCCTGGTGTCGAACGGATCCTTGAACGAGAAAACGACGCCATACATCGGCATCTTTTCGAGATCGGGATTGCGGCCGTAAGCGGCATCGAGCTCCGCTGCCCGCTCGAGCGCGTCAGGCAAATGCCGGAAATATTCGCACACCGGCGGTGCGCCCTCCGGCAACGGCCCCTTCGAGGGATGCAGGTCGAAATTGCCGCGGCAGGTCACCGAACGTTCACCGCGGATGTTGAGCGTGGCCAGCGCATTGACCTGTCCGGCGTTCGGTTGGCCCACGGTCAGCCCGAATTGCTGCTGCACGGAAGGATCGGACGCGGTCGCCTCCATGCGGCCAAACTCGAGCGGCGGGCCTTTGTATTTGTCGAGATCGGGCAACAGTTCCGACGCCTTGACGGTCTGCGTGGGAAACTCCAGAGGCGCGCCGCCGCGCACGGTTCCCCGCGCTTCGGGAACCGGCGCGCCGTCTTTCGTGACGAGCAGGTTGGAGGTGCCGTTAAAGGCGCGCACGCGTGCAAGGTAGTGCTGCACGACGTCGAGACAGGTAGTCTCACCGGCCTTGATCGCCGCATGCAGCTCGTCGATCGTCGCCTCGTCAAGAACGAAGGGCTTTTTCGGCGCGCGGATCGGCTTGTTCATGGCTGCGCTTCCTATCCCGCCGAGGTTAAAGGCTCAGATCAATGAGTGGAAGCGCCGTTTAATGCTGGTGCGGACGCGCCTTTGCATAGGCAGCCTGGCTGATATGCTCGACGACGGCGATCCCGATCGCCGACACCACAAAGAGAGCGTGGATCAGCGCCTGCCACATCACGCCGGTTTCGGTGTACGGCGCGTCAGGCTTTCCAAGCGAGCCTGCATAGATGAAGACACGGAGCAGGTGGATCGATGAGATGCCGATGATCGCCATCGCGAGCTTGATTTTCAGCACGCTGGCATTGACGTGCGACAGCCACTCCGGCTGGTCCGGGTGCCGTTGCAGCTCAAGGCGCGACACGAATGTCTCGTAACCGCCGACAATCACCATGATCAGAAGATTGGAGATCATCACCACATCGATCAGAGCGAGCACGACGAGCATGATCTCCTGCTCGGTGAGGTTCATGGCGCCGTGAACAAGGTGCCAGAGCTCCTTCATGAACAGGATGACATAAACGCCCTGCGCCACGATGAGACCGAGATAAAGGGGCAGTTGCAGCCAGCGCGAGCTGAAGATGAGCTGGGGAAGCGGACGCAGACCCCGAATTTGCCTCGGGGGAATGGCGTCGTCGGCAGCCATCGACATAGTTGGTGACCTCATATGAATGCGTTATGCGCCCGGGACGGGCGCCGGCGGAACTTAGGCGATTCGGAATGGCCGAAGGATGGCGGCCGCTCAGCGGCTGAACTTCTTGTACTTCAATCGATGCGGAATCACGGAGTCTGTGCCTAAACGTCGCATCTTGTCCTGCTCGTAATCCTGGAAGTTGCCCTCGAACCACTCGACGTGGCTGTCGTCCTCGAACGCCAGGATATGGGTCGCAATGCGATCGAGGAACCAGCGATCGTGGCTGATGATGACCGCGCAGCCCGCAAAATCTTCCAGTGCCTCCTCCAATGCGCGCAGCGTGTCGACGTCGAGGTCGTTGGTCGGCTCGTCGAGTAGCAACAGGTTTGCACCCGACCGCAGCATCTTGGCGAGATGCACACGGTTGCGCTCGCCGCCCGACAACGTGCCGACTTTCTTCTGCTGGTCGGCACCCTTGAAGTTGAACGAGGCGCAGTAGGCGCGCGAGTTCATTTCCTTCTTGCCGAGAAGGATCATGTCGTTGCCTTCGGAGATTTCCTCCCAGACGGTTTTCTTGCCATCGAGGCTGTCGCGCGACTGGTCGACGTAGCCGAGACGCACGGACTCGCCGATCCTGATCGTGCCTTTGTCAGGCTTTTCCTGCCCGGTGATCATGCGAAACAGCGTGGTCTTGCCCGCTCCGTTCGGACCGATCACGCCGACGATGCCGCCGGGCGGCAACTTGAACGTCAGATCATCGATCAGGAGATTGTCGCCAAAGGCCTTGGTCAGGTGGTCAAAATCGACAACGTTCTGACCGAGGCGCTCGGCGACAGGGATGCTAATCTGCGCCACCGTGTTTTGCTTTGCATTGGCGATCTTGAGTAGTTCTTCATAACGCTGGTAGCGCGCCTTGGATTTGGCCTGTCGCGCTTTCGGCGACGAGGAAATCCATTCGCTCTCGCGCTGCAGGGTGCGCTGACGCGCCTCATCCTCACGGCTTTCCTGCTCCAGCCGCTTTTGCTTCTGATGGAGCCACGAGGTGTAATTGCCCTCGTAAGGAATGCCGCGGCCGTGGTCGAGCTCGAGAATCCAGCCGGTGACATTGTCGAGGAAGTAGCGGTCGTGGGTGACGATCAGGATCGCACCCGGATAATTGCGCAGATGGCCTTCCAGCCAGTTCACACTCTCGGCATCGAGATGGTTGGTCGGCTCGTCGAGCAGCAGCAGATCGGGCTGGTCAAGCAGCAGCCGGCAAAGCGCCACGCGGCGGCGCTCGCCGCCGGAAAGTTTGGTCACATCGGCATCGTCGGGCGGGCAACGCAGTGCATCCATGGCCAGGTCGACCTGGCTGTCGAGGTCCCACAGGTTCTTGGAATCGATCTCGTCCTGCAGTTTCGCCATCTCGTCGGCGGTCTCGTCCGAGTAGTTCGATGCGAGCTCGTTGTACCGGTCGAGCAGCGCCTTTTTGGCGGCGACCCCCTGCATGACGTTCTCTCGCACGGTCATCTTGGGATCGAGCTGCGGCTCCTGCTCGAGGTAGCCAACGCGCGCGCCTTCAGCGACCCAGCCTTCGCCGGTGAAATCCTTGTCAATGCCTGCCATGATGCGCAGCAGCGTCGACTTGCCGGAGCCGTTGACGCCCAGCACGCCGATCTTCGCATCGGGGTAGAAGGACAGATGGATATTGTCCAAGACCTTCTTAGATGGCGGATAGGTCTTGGTCAGACCCTGCATATGGTAGATGAATTGACGGCCGTTCATTGAATTCCTGGAACCTTTTCGCTGTCACCCGAATCAGCCCGGGCGCGCTTACGCGCAACCGCACGCTTTGTCGGGAAATGCGGGGCTGATGTAACGGCGGAACCGCGAAAGAGCAAGCGCGCCGCGCCCTCACCGGCCTGTGCGATCGAAGTAAATCTCTGGAAAGGCTGATTGCAGATAGGGCATCGGCAGAGCGTTCAGGTACCTGTTCTTAACCGCTTCGGTCTCATGATGGCTACCGCATTGAACCTCGGCGCCGGACCCGGCGACCAAGGGACAAGGGGACCGGATTGTCCGCTTGTCAGTGTGGGAGTTGGATCATGGGTCGCGCGATTTTGGCCATCTCAGGTTCCGCGGTTTCGTTGCTCCCCCGCCCGTTTGCGGCCGTCGGCAGCATCTTTGCGGTTTTCTGGCGTGAGCTGACCCGCGACGCGGTCCGCCCCTACCGGCCGGAACTGCACTATATGCGCGGTCCCGGGCCCGCCTGGCGCGCCAAGCACGGCCTGCCGCCGGCCTGAACCCCCTATCTTTTCGGTTTGCCCGCCCTAAATTGGCGCGCCTCGCAGGGGCGCGCACGCAGGGAGTTTCAGGGGTATGGTTCGGGCTGCAATTCTGGATGATTACCAGAACGTTGCGATGGGTTTTGCCGACTGGTCGCCGATCGCCAAGGACGTTGAGATCAGGGTCTTCAACAAGCCGTTCAGCAGCCCGGACGAGGCGATCAAGGCCCTGCAGGGCTTCGCGGTCGTGGTCGGCATGCGCGAGCGAACCCCCTTCCCGCGCAAGGTTATCGAGGCTCTGCCCGACCTGAAGCTGCTGATCACGACCGGGGCCCGCAACAATTCATTCGACGTCAAGGCCTGCGCCGAGCGCGGCATCACGGTTTGCGGCACCGGCGGGGTTGGGAGCCCGACGACCGGCGTCGCCTTTGGCCTGATGCTGGAACTCACACGCCGCATCGGTTTTGAGAATGCGCGGCTGAAGGCCGGCGCGCCGTGGCAGGTGACCATCGGGCGTGACCTCGAGGGTCTCACGCTCGGCATTCTTGGCCTCGGCAAGCTCGGCCAGCGCTCGGCGACCGTTGGCAAGGCCTTCGGCATGAAGACCATCGCCTGGAGCCAGAATCTGACAGAAGAGAAAGCCAAAGCGGCCGGCGCTGGTTACGTTTCCAAGGAAGACCTTTTCCGCAACGCAGATATCGTCACCATCCACCTGGTGCTGAGCGATCGCTCGCGCGGTCTCGTGGGCGCGAATGAACTGGGCCTGATGAAGAAGTCGGCCTATCTCATCAACACGTCGCGCGGCCCTATCGTCGACGAGAAAGCGCTAATTGCCGCGTTGCAGTCGAAGTCCGTTGCCGGCGCCGGACTCGACGTGTTCGATATCGAGCCGTTGCCGCTCGATCATCCGTTCCGCAAGATGGACAATGTCGTCATCACGCCGCATCTCGGCTATGTCAGCGAGCAGAATTACCGCAAATTTTTTCCCGACATCGTCGAGGACATCCGTGCCTGGCTCGACGGTAAGCCCGTGCGGGTCATCGAGGCGAAGTGACGACGAAGTCGTCATGGCCGGGATTGACCCGGCCATCTCGCTTAGGATGGCATGGCCTTGCCTGACTAAGCGGGATGCGCGGGACAAGCCCGCGCATGACTGCATTAAGACAAACCGAACAACTTCGCCGCGTTGTTATAGGCGACGTCCGCCCGCACCGACTCGTCGAGCTGCACAGTGTCCATGAACGGGCCGGCGCCTTCCGCATCGAAGGGATAGTCCGCCGAGAACATCACATGGTCCCGGCCGAGCGCGCCGATCGAACAATGCAACGGCGGACCGTCATACATGCCCGATGTGGTGACCCAGACATTTTCCCTGATGTATTGCGACGGCGGCTTGGGCAGGTTCCAGCCGTAAGGCTTCGAGCGGCTGTCGAAGCGCCAGAGCAGGAAGGGCAGGGTTTCGCCGAGATGGCCGAGCAGCAGCTTGGCTTTCGGGTAGCGGTGGAAGACTCCGCCCGAGATGATGCGCAGCGCATGCGAGCCGGTCTCCACGCCCCAGCCCCACATCGGACGCACCAGAACATTGTAGCCCGCAAGCACCGGAAGCGGCGCGACCGGGTCCGCCGGATGCACGTAGACCGGCGCATCGAGGGCGGCCGCACATTCCCAGAATGGATCATAGGAGCGGTCGTCGAGATATTTGCTGTTGGTATGTCCGTTGACCATGGCGCCGCAAAACTTGAGATCACGCACGCAGCGCTCGAGCTCGTCGGCAGCAGCCTTCGCATCCTGCATGGCGAGGTGGGCGAAGCCGGAGTAACGGTCCAGGCGCTTCTGAATTTCCCTGGCCAGAAAATCGTTCGATGCGCGCGCAGCCCGCACGGCCGTAGCCGTGTCACGCTCCGCCTGCACGCCGGGCCCGGCGATTGCCAGGATCGCCCGCGCAATGCCGTGCTGCTCCATCATCTTCAGGCGCTGCTCGCCAAAATCGGTCAGAGCGGCATAAAGCTGGGCCGTCTTGGCCGGTGCGACGTCGACCATTGTCGGCCGCCAGTAAGGCTCGGTGGCCGGGTCCAGGAAATGCTCCTCGAGCGCGATCTTCTTGACCATGCGTTGCCTCCCCAAGGCCAATCTTCATCTTTTCTCTTTTAGCTGTATCGGATTTTGGGCTATCGTGTCCCACGATGCAAGGCGGCATAAGACCGCCGGTTATGCGGGTGAGACGCGTCATGAATCGTCTGGTGACCAACGACAAAAGCCAGGTGCAGGTGATTGCGCGGGCAGCGACGATCCTGCGCGCGCTGGAAGAGGAAAACAGCGGCCTGAGCCTGGGTCAGATCGCACAGCGCGTGAACCTCGCACGCTCGACCGTGCAACGCATCGTTGCCGCGCTCGAAACGGAAAAGCTGGTGATCGCCGCAACGCCGAACGGCCGCGTGCGGCTCGGGCCGACGATCCTGCGGCTCGCGGCATCGGTGCGCAGCGACTTCGTTGCGATGGCGCGCCCGTTCCTCGAACGCCTGTCGGAAGAACTGCACGAAACCGTCGACCTTTCGACGGTGAAAAAGGATCACCTCGTCTTCATTGACCAGGTGATCGGCTCGCAGCGTCTACGCGCCGTCTCAGCCGTGGGCGACACGTTTCCGCTCTACTGCACGGCCAACGGCAAGGCCTATCTCGCGCAGCTCACCGACAAGGCCATCGAGGCGTTGATCGGTCGCTCATATGAAGTGCGAACGCCGAAGACCCTCACGCATCTGGATGCTCTGCTTGCAGACCTCAAATCGGCGCGGCGCAACGGCATCGCTTATGACCGCGAAGAACATACGCTGGGGATCTGCGCCGTCGGCGTTGCGATGCACGACCCGCTCGGCAATGCGATCGCCATTTCCGTGCCGGTCCCGAGCCAGCGCTTTGCAAGCCGGCAGACGCTGGTGGCCGGGCGGCTGGTCGCCACCAAAAAAGCCCTGGAGGCTCATATGAATTCTTCCGGCGCCTGAGTACCGGCACCGGAAGCAGGACGAATTAGCGCACTAAAGGGAGGGAGCCGTGGCCAAAAGAATTCGCGGCGTGATGTTGGAAGAGAACCTGAAAAACAGCATGGGGCTGGAATTTTACAACCTGTCCCACCGCTTCGGCTATCAGTCCCCGAACTGGCCGTACTTCGAAGACGTCAAGATCGAACGCATTCATTACATGGCGAAGTCGGGCGTGCTGTCGCAGCGCATCACGACCTCGATGCACAACACGACGCATATCGACGCCCCGGCGCACGTCGTCCAGGGCACGCCGTTCATCGACGAGGTGCCGCTGCCGCATTTTTTCGGTTCCGGCATCGTCGTTTCGATCCCGAAAAACAAGTGGGAGCCGATCACCGGCGATGACCTTGAAAAGGTCTGCGGCAAGATCGTGCGGCCGCGCGACGTGGTGATCGTCAACACCGGCTGGCACAAGTTCTACGAGGACAGCGAAGACTATTTCTGCCGCGCGCCGGGCTTCGTGCCCTCCGCCGGCGAGTGGTTCGTGGAAAAGAAGGTCAAAGTGGTCGGCCACGACACGCAGGCGAACGATCATCCGCTTGCGACCGCAATCGGCCCGCAGCGTAATGGCCCGCTGCATCCTCATCTCGCCGAGGAATATCGCGAGTGGTCGGGCGGCCGCGACTGGAAAGATGATTTCCCCGAATGGGAGCCGGTTCACCGCATCCTGTTCAAGAACGGCATTCTCGGCATCGAGAACGTCGGCGGCGACATCGACAAAGTAACCGGAAAGCGCTGCACCTTCGCTTATTTCCCGTGGAACTGGGACCGCGGCGACGGCTGCATCGTGCGTCTTGTCGCAATCGTCGATCCGACCGGCAAATACCGCATCGAGCGCGGGAGGAAATTCTGATGATTGTCCGCAAACTCTCCGAGGCAAAGCCATACGAAGCCCCGAACCATCGCGGCTATGAATCCCTGCGTATCTATGGCGCGGAAATGGGCGGATCGCAGACGCTGGTTTTCGGCATTTCGCATTTCCAGCCCGGCGGTGGTGCCGGACCCGACGCCTCTCCGCCGGAAAAAATCTACCACATCCTCAAGGGCGAACTGACCGTGATCGCGGGCGGCAAGGAGCAGGTGGCGAAACCAGGCGACACCGTTTTTATCGCGCCGAACGAGAACCGCGAGATCATCAATCGTGGCAAGGATGTTTGCACCATCCTGGTCGCGGTCGC
>DASSRJ010000092.1:0-8953 GCA_035701845.1 Pseudolabrys sp.
ATTCGATCACCGACGTCGTGGCCGGTGTGAGTAAGGCCGACGCCGATTGCCAGGATCACCGTCCCGACGATCCACATGCAGACCTGCACGATCGCAGCCTTGCTGCGGTCAATGGCCGGATGCAGATGATAAAATAAGCCAAACAAGAACAGTGAAACCCAGCCGAGCAGATTGAGGTGCGCATGAGCGGGCATGGCAGAGTGGTCGCGGGATATCGCCATGATGATTCCCCAGATCATTCCGGCGATGACCATCAATACGGCGCTTGGAAAGCTCAATGATGAGGCTTTCATGTCGAACCTCCATAAAGGGTGTCGCCCCTCAATCGGTTCTACGGGCGAAATTCTATACGCAGACGCGCTACGCCGACAACGACATGCTGCGCCTAAGGCGCTCAGCCACAGCGCCGAGGCGGGCTTTGTGCTTCATACGATTGAATGTACCGTTGGTCTGCGAACATGATCAGTCCGACTATCGCGTCCGATCGACAGGGCACTTATATTGACTTCTTTTTCGTCGAACCCTGCGTCCGCATCAGGCATTGTCTCGCTGCGCAGCGTCGGCAAGACGTTTGAAAGCGGCACGGTCGCGCTTGATGGTTTGAATCTCGACGTGCACGACGGCGAGTTCGTCTCACTGCTCGGCCCGTCGGGCTGCGGCAAATCGACGGTTCTTCGCATCATTTCGGGCCTGAGCCCGGCGACGGCGGGCTCGGTGAGCTGGCCGGCAGGCGAAGCGCGGCTTGGCTTTGTATTCCAGGAGCCGACCCTGATGCCCTGGGCTGATGTCGCAGCCAATGTACGGTTGCCGATCAAGCTCGCCCACAAGCAGGATTCCGGGGCGGTCGCGAACGCGCTCGGCCGCGTGGGGCTTTCCGCGTTTGCGCAAAGTTACCCACGTGAGTTGTCGGGCGGCATGAAAATGCGCGTGTCGATTGCGCGGGCGCTCGTGACCGAGCCGCAACTGCTGCTTATGGACGAGCCCTTCGCCGCGCTCGACGAGATTACCCGATTCAAGCTCAACAACGACCTCCTGACAGTGTGGCAGGCCGTGCGCAGCACCGTGATCTTCGTGACGCATTCGGTGTTCGAGTCGGTTTACCTCTCGCAGCGGATTATCGTGCTGACGCCGCGTCCCGGGCGTGTTTTCACCGAGATTCCGATTCCGGCACCGTATCCGCGCGACGAAAACTTTCGCACCTCGGCGGAATACGGGACCTTATGTCGGCAAGTGGCCGCGGCGCTCGCGGGCGCAATGATCGTGGGAGCGCCGTCATGACCGAGCGGGCCCTTCGCGTCGTGCTTCCGATCCTCGTGCTGGCGCTGGTTATCGCCTGCTGGCATGCGGTCGTGCGGATTTTCGCGATCCCGCCGTTTGTGCTTCCCGGCCCCGGCCTTGTGCTTGCAACGCTGATCGCAGACGGGCCGCTGCTGTGGCAATCGCTTCTGGTCACGCTCACGCTCACGTTCGAGGGATTCCTGCTCGCCGCGGTCGGCGGTATCGCGCTGGCGGTCATCTTCAATCAGTGGCGTGTCGTTGAATACTCGTTCTATCCCTATGCCGTCATTCTTCAGGTGACACCGATTGTCGCCATTGCGCCGCTGCTGCTGATCTACCTGCCACAGCCTTTGGCGGTGCTTGCCTGCGCATGGATCGTCGCGTTCTTTCCCGTTCTCGCCAACACCACGCTCGGCCTCAGTTCGGTCGATCACAATCTCATTGCGCTGTTCGAATTGTGCAAAGCCTCGCGCTGGCAGACGCTGTGGAATCTGAAATTGCCGGCGGCGCTGCCGCAGATACTCGCCGGCCTGCGGATCGCCGGCGGCCTGTCGCTGATCGGCGCGGTGGTGGCGGAAATCGCCGCGGGCTCGGCCGGCGCGGGCTCCGGCCTTGCGTACCGGATCGCCGAATCCGGCTATCGTCTGAACATTCCGCGCATGTTCGCGGCGCTCCTGCTATTGTCGCTTGCGGGGGTCGCGATTTTCTTTGCGCTGTCGGCGATCTCACACCTGGCGTTGCGGCGCTGGCACGAGAGCGCCGTCAGCCGCGAGCGTTAGGTTCCGAGCGCCATCTGAACGATGACGCCGAGTGCCGCCATCGCGACGACCACTTCGATCAGGCTGCGGTGAAGGCCGAACGCCAGCACCGCGGCAATCGCGGCCAGCGCGCTCGCGCGGAGGTCGAGCGCGAGCGGGTTGAACGCGTACCAGCGCAGCGGGCCTGCATGCATCTCGACCACCTTGCCGAACAGGACATGCAGTGCGAACCATACCGACAGGTTGAGAATGACACCGACAACGGCCGCGGTGATTGCGGCGAGCGCGCCGGCCAGCTGACGGTTGCCCCTTATCTGCTCGATGAAGGGCGCTCCGGCGAAAATCCAGAGCATCGACGGCACAAAAGTGACCCACGTCGTCATCGCTGCCCCAAGGATTCCGCCCACGATCGGCGAGAAGGGGGCGGCATTGCGGAACGCAGCGATGAAACCGACGAACTGCGTCACGAGGATCAATGGTCCCGGCGTCGTTTCAGCCAGACCGAGCCCATCGACCATTTCCGGCGCCGTCATCCAGCCCTGCGTCTCGACCACTTCCTGCGCCATGTAGGCTAGAAGGGCGTAGGCGCCCCCGAACGACACCACCGCAAGCTTGGAAAAGAAGATACCGATCTCGACCAGTACATGCTTCGCGCCAAGGAACAGGGAGGCAAGGACAATCGGTGCGCACCAAAGCAGCGACCCGACAATGATCGCCGTGAGAGTCAGCCGCAGCGCTCCCGCCGGGGCGCTCTCGATCTGCGCGCCATTTCTTTGCAGGGCGAGCTGCTCGGGATTTCGGCGCGCGATGAAATAGCCGGTCAGGGCGGCGGCGATCACGATCAGCGGAAAAGGCAAAGCAAAGAAAAATATCCCCACGAATCCGCCGGCTGCCAGGGCCGCGAGCAGATTGGTTTTGAGCGAACGCCGGCCAATGCGGATCAAGGCTTCGATCACGATCACCAGCACCGCGGCCTTGATGCCGAACAGCGCACCGTCGATTGCCGCCACGCCGCGCCCAAGTGCGTACAGCAGGCTCAAGCCCAGCATCACGAGGGTGCCCGGCAGCACGAAAAGAATTCCGGCGGCAAGACCGCCGCGCACGCCGTGCAATACCCAGCCGACATAGGTCGCGAGCTGGGTCGCTTCCGGCCCCGGCAGGAGCATCGAGAAGTTCAGTGCGTGCAAAAACCGCGCCTCGTCGATCCATCTCTTTTCATCGACGAGAATACGGTGCATCAGCGCGATTTGCCCGGCCGGCCCGCCGAAATTGATGCAGCCGATCTTGAACCAGACGAGAAAAGCTTCGCCGAAACTCGGCCGGGCCGCGATCGAAGTGGTTGTCATGCTCGTCACGCGGCCCTGGCCGGCCAGTTGTGCCGTTCCTCGGCCGCGAAGCGCAGCCAGGCGAACAAGGCATCGTAGACCACGAAGCCGCGCTCCAGCAGCCCATGATCGTCGTCGCCCGCCAGCGCGGAAAGGCCGAGCGAAATCGCGTGCAGTCCGCCCGCCTCCGGTGCGATGTCGTGCCGTGCAGTGTCGGCGCCGCGCACAATCAAGGCCAGGCGCGCCAGCGAAGGCTCGGCCTCAAGCCCAAACAGCCTGAGCATGGTGTCGAACGAGCAGCGCTCGCCGACGTGGCCGAGCTCGACGTCCTTGATGTCGAACGGGATGCCGCCGGTTTCGCGCGCGACATTCGTCACCTGGTCGGGATCGACGAACAGGATGCAGGCCTGCGGGTCGAGAAAGCGGCGCACCAGCCAGGGGCATGCGATTCGGTCGATCTTCGGCCGTCGCCTGGTCACCCAAATGCTCGGCCTTCGCGAAGCAATGCGATCGAGCTCCGGTTTTGCAACGAAAACCAGGCCTGCTTTTGACCAGCCTTCGTAACCGCCTTCGAGCACGAGCGCGTCGATTTTAATTGCGCGCAACTGCGCGGCCGCACTCTGGCTCATTTCGTGGCCCGCCTTGCAGGCGACGACGATCGGCCGCGTTACATCAAGTTGCGTGGCCCATTCCGCGGGTTTGGCGGTGTCGCGCCAGATTGCGCCGGGCAACATGTACGGCGACTCCTTATATGTTTCGCGCCGCCGCACATCGATGATCTGCGGCGCGTCCTGCGTCGCGATCGCATTCCAGAGATCTTTCGGTGAAATCGAGAAGCCTGGAGACAGCATGAGTCCCCTCCGTGAACGAAGGAGACGGTGCTTGGGCTCGCAAGCCTTGCAAGGGCGGGGCGACCGTCGCTGGCCCCACATAGTGATGCTAGTTCAATGCATCGGCACGATCAACGCCACGCCCGACGCAAGCAAGAGTACCAGGATAACCTTGCGGAACGCGGCATCATCGAGCTTTCCGTAGAGCCCGAAGCCCGACCAGATGCCTGCAATCAGCACCGGAAGCGCGAGCGCATAAAGCTTGAGCGTATCCACGGTGACCGCGCCGGCGACAGCGAATGAAATCGTGGTCATCACGAAAGTTGCGAACAGCACCGGCTGAAAGATCGCGCGCAGCGCGTCCTTTTGGCCGCCACGCAACTGGCACCAGACGGTCACCGCAACGCCGCCGAGGCCGGTCAATCCACTGATAAGGCCGTTGGCAATGCCGACACCGAAATCGGCCGGGAAGTTTGCTTTGACCGGTTCGAAGGCCGGCCTGATCAGGCTGTACAGGCTGTAGATCAACAGCAGGACGCCGATGCCGAGACGTATCGTGTCCGGATCGACGCTTCTCAACAGGGCGGTCCCTGCAGGAATGCCGAGCGCGCCACCGATGATGAAGGGCGAAACCGTCCGCCAGTTAATGGCGTGACGGACCCGCCAGATCCCCGAGCCCTGTGTGACAAGTCCGCTCAGGACGATCAGCGTCGCGCTTTGCTCCGGTGACATGACGTGGAGCCACACGCCGGAAACAACGAGACCCATCGCGAATCCGGAGAGGCCCGAGGTCAGCCCGCCAAAATAGGTCGCTGCAAGAAAAAGAGCCAAATGCCATCCATCCATAGAAGTCGCTCCCAAAGCAAAAGTCGCAGCGCTTGGATGGTGGTCATCTCACGGGGAGGCGGCGTGTTCCCCAAAACCCTGCTCTCTGGAACCCTAGCACGACGAGATCATGAGTCCCCTCCGTGAACGAAGGAGACGGTGCTTGGGCTCGCAGGCCTTGGGAAGACGGGGCGACCGTCGCGTGCCCCACATCTCATCAAATACACGAATAAGGTGCGCTCGACAAGATCGCGCCGCTCGCCGATGGGCAATGCACCGCTGCAATTTCAATGCTCGCCATTGACCGCCACGTTCGCTAGCTTTTGTTCAGGAGGCGGCGATGACCAACAAGATTGATCTCGGCGGACGCAACGCGGTTGTCACCGGTGGCGCGCAAGGTATCGGCCGCGCGATCGTGGAACGGTTTCTGGACTCCGGTGCGGCGATCGCGATCTGGGATCGCGATATCGAATTTGCAAAAAAGACAGCTGCCGAACTGAAAAGCCGCGGCCGCATCACGCCTTTCGCAGTCGATGTGACCAATTACTCCGACGTCGAACGCGCGCGCGACGAAACCGTCAAGACATTCAAGCGGGTGGACATCCTGGTGAACAATGCCGGGATCGCCGGTCCGAACACGAAGACCTGGGACTATCCGCTCGACGCGTGGCGAGCCGTGCTTTCGGTCAATCTAGACGGGCCCTTTCATTGCTGCCGCGCGCTGGCCCCTTTGATGATCGCCCAGAACTACGGCCGCATCGTCAACATTGCGTCCATCGCAGGCAAAGAGGGTAATCCAAATGCGCCGGCCTATTCCGCATCGAAGGCGGGCCTCATTGCCCTGACCAAATCCCTCGGCAAGGAACTCGCCTCGCACGACATATCAGTCAATTGCATTACGCCGGCCGCGGCGAAGACGGCTATCTTCGACCAGATGACGCAGGAGCACATCGACTTCATGTTGTCGAAAATTCCGCGCGGCCGTTTCGTCACGGTCGAGGAAATTGCAAGCCTCGCCGCCTTTTGTGCCTCGAGCGACTGCTCATTTACGACCGGCGCGGTCTTCGACATTTCCGGTGGCCGGGCAACCTATTGAACGCAGCAACGCAGCAGCGCCGTCAAAGATTAATCGGCATCGCTCTGATGTGTGGGGCGGTCGCGCTGTTTGCGTGCCTCGACACGACGGCAAAATATCTCAACACCCAGATGGATTCTTTGCAGGTCGCCTGGGCGCGCTACACCAGCGCCTTCGTGCTGACGCTGATCGTGTCCAATCCGTTCACCCATCCCGGCCTGCTGCGAACGCGCAGCCCGAAGCTCCAGATCACGCGGTCGTTGCTGCTGGTCGGCTCGACCGCACTCAACTTTCTGGCGCTGCGCTGGCTGCAGCTCGACGAGGCGCTGTCGATCATTTTTACGTTTCCGTTCCTCGTTGCGATCATCTCCGGGCCGATCCTCGGCGAATGGTTCGGCTGGCGGCGATGGTCGGCGATCGGTTTCGGGTTCGTCGGCGTGCTGCTGATCACGCGTCCGGGGCTTGGCGGGATGCATCCCGCGGCCTTCATCACGCTTGGCGCGACGATCTGCTACAGCCTCTACGCTGTCATCACGCGCATCGTGTCGCGGGTCGATTCCAATCAGACGTCGCTGTTTTACGCAAACTTCATCGGCGCGCTTGTGATGTTGCCGGTCATTCCGTTCGTGTGGCGTCCGCCGGCGGATTGGACCATCGCCGCGCTGCTGATGATGACGGGCGTGCTCGGCAGCACGGGCCACTATTTCCTGATCGCCGGGCACAAGCTGGCGCCCGCATCCGTGCTGTCGCCTTACGTGTATACGCAACTGATCTGGGTGATCATTCTCGGTTACCTGGTGTTCGGCCAGGTGCCCAGCAACTGGACCATTGCGGGCGCAACGATTGTGATCGCCTCCGGGCTCTACCTGCTCAACCGCGAGCGCAAGATGGGCAGGAGCGTCGCAAGCGAAGCGGCCGTCGAGGGGCCGCGGGAATAGGAGAGTTGCGGCCCCTTCCATCTAGGGGCTAAGTTGCGGCCGCCTATCACGCATTTTGAGCCTTCGAGGATCATTTATGGCCACAGCAAAGGACCGCGCGCAGGCCAAGGCCGGCTCCGGACTGAACGACGATATCGGCGAGCAGAAAAGGCTCGAATTGTACCGCACCCAGGTCGTGATCCGCGAAGCCGAGCAGCGTGCCTACGACCTGTTCCTGCAGAACCTGGTCAAGGGAACAAGCCATCTTTCGCTTGGGCAGGAAGCCGTGGCCGCGGGTTTTGCCGGCGCCATGAAGAAAGGCGACCTCTCTTTCTGCACCTATCGCGGGCACGCTCACACTTTGGCGCGCGGCGTCAGCGTTGAAAAAGTGTTGGGCGAGCTGATGCAGCGCGACAACGGCCTGATGCGCGGCAAGGGAGGGTCGATGCATCTGACGTCGGCCGAGCACGGTGTGATGGGCTCCTACGCCATCATCGGCGCGCATCTCCCGATCGCCTGCGGCGCGGCCTGGCGCGCGCAGTACAAAGGTGCGAAGGACGTCTCGGTCTGCTTTTTCGGCGACGGCACCACCAATATCGGCGCGTTTCACGAGGCGCTCAATTTCGCGGCCGTATGGAAGCTGCCGGTAATTTTCGTCTGCGAGAACAATCTTTACATGGAATACACGCCGATCAGCGACGTGACCGCTGTGCCGCAACCGGCGGCCGACCGTGCTTCGGCGTATGGACTCGAGCGCATCGTCATCGATGGCAACGATGCCGACGTGGTCTACCGAACGGCGCAGGCCGCCTTCGACAAGGCGCGCGCCGGCGACGGCCCGTCGCTGATCGAGTGCCTCACTTACCGTCACAGTGGGCACTCGCGCGCCGATCCGGCCAAGTACCGGCCCGATGGTGAGCTCGATCGCTGGAAGCTGCGCGACCCAATCAAGATCTATCGCGAGCGGCTGCTGCAGTTCGGCGTCTCCGAAAAGACGATCGGCGAGATCGACGCCGAGGTGCGCAAGACAGTCGACGACGCGACGGAAGCCTGCAAGGCTGCGCCGCCGCCGCCGCTCGATATCATCTCCACCGATGTCTATGCCGATGGAGGCTGGGCATGGCGGAACTGACGTATCGCGACGCCGTCATTCGCGGGATCGCGCAGGAGATGCAGCGCGATCCCGACGTCGTGTTCCTCGGCGAGGACGTGGCCAAGGCCGGCGGCGTGTTCAAGGCAACTGTCGGTCTCTACGAGCAGTTCGGCCCGTTGCGCGTGCGCGACACGCCGATTTCCGAACAGGCGATCCTCGGCGCCGCGATGGGCGCTGCAATGACAGGCCTGAAGCCGATCGCCGAGATCATGTTCTCGGATTTCTTTGCCGTCTGTTTCGACTACATTGCCAACGAATTTCCGAAGAGCCGGTACATGTCGAACGGCCAGCTGAAGTGCCCGCTGGTCGTGCGCACCGGCAACGGCGCCGGATCGCGCTTCGGCGCGCAGCACAGCCAGAGCGTCGAGAACTGGTGCATGATGATCCCTGGCCTGAAGGTCGTCGCACCCTCCAGTCCGCGCGACGTCATCGGCCTGCTGGCGGCTTCGGTCCGTGATCCCGATCCGGTGATCTTCCTCGAGCACAAGTCGCTCTATCCCACCAAGGGCGAAGTTCCGGACGGCGAGATTGTCGATAGCCTCGGCACCGCCAAGGTTCTGCGCAGCGGCAAGGATGCCACCATCTGCGCCCTGGCATTGATGGTGCCGCGCGCGCTCGAGGCCGCCGAAAAGCTCAAGGCGGAACATGGCATCGACTGCGAGGTTGTCGATGTGCGATCGCTTGTGCCGCTCGACACGCAGACCATCCTCGGCTCGATTGCCAAGACGCACCGGCTCTTTACCGTCGAGGAAAATCCACGGCTCTGCGGGTGGGGTGCCGAAATCGTTTCGA
>DASSRJ010000093.1:0-27163 GCA_035701845.1 Pseudolabrys sp.
CTTGTTCAGAGACCAGTTTGGCAGAACCTTTGTCGACTACTACACCAGGATCAAGCAAACCGAGCTGCAGCGCTACGAAACCTATGCCCGTGAGAACGGCATCGACCGCAGCAGCGAGGCGACCACGCAGTGGGAGCAGGACGAGTACTTCGATTTCTTCTGATCAAACGTAACGCCCGCAGAAAATGAGAGGGATTCCACGATGACAACACTGGAACGGATGCGAATCCCGCCGCGCGCCGGCAACGCTCCATTATTCGACTGGGACGAGCTCGTGCAGGACGACCGGGTGCACCGGCTGATCTA
Organism: Pseudolabrys sp.; assembly: GCA_035701845.1. Taxonomy (GTDB): domain Bacteria; phylum Pseudomonadota; class Alphaproteobacteria; order Rhizobiales; family Xanthobacteraceae; genus Pseudolabrys. Next base: position 307 of record DASSRJ010000093.1, read on the forward strand.
CACCGACCCGGCCGTGTTCGACACTGAGATGACGCATATCTTTGGCGGCACCTGGGTCTATCTTGCGCACGAAAGCCAGATTCCCAACGCGAACGATTTCATCACCGGCAAGCTCGGCTTGCGCCCGCTCATCATCACGCGCGACTCGGAAGGGGCCATCCGGGCGCTGTTTAACCGCTGCACGCATCGCGGCACAACGCTTTGCCGCTGGAACAAGGGCAATGCGCGCTCGTTTCAGTGTCCTTACCACGGATGGAATTTTGCCAACACGGGCAAGCTTCGCGGCGTGCCATGGCCGGACGGATATGCGGAAAAACTCGTTCGCGACCCGAAATTCAACCTGGCGCAGGTGCCGCGCGTTGAATCGTATCGCGGCTTTATCTTCGGGACGCTCAATGTAGGCGCGCCGCCGATCGAAAATCATCTTGGGCCAATCAAGAAACCGATTGATGAATGGCTCGACCGCAATCCGGGCGGCAAAGTGACCGTGTGCGAGGCCAACCGGTTCAAATACAAGGGCAACTGGAAGCTGGCCTACGACAATTCCGGCGACGGCTATCACGTCATCTATTCGCACCAATCGCTGCTTGAAACCGAGAATCGATTCAAGGACGAGGATACGGCGAAGGGCATGTCCTACTACAAGCAACAGCCCGACGAGCAGCCAATGTACATCCAGTACATGGGCAACGGCCATCATTTCAAGGACAAGCGCCCAAATCTCGAGAAACGCCCCGGCGGTCTATGGGCGATCGAATCCCTGCACCCGGGCATGGAGCATGTTGCCGAAAAGCTGCGCGCGAAATACGGCGACAAAGCCGAGCAGCTTTTGGATCTTGCAGGCTCCGAACCTGTGAACATCAACGTCTTTCCCAATCTTTCGCTGCTGGGCAATCACATCCAGGTTTTCCAGCCGGTCTCCCACGAGGAAACCGACGCAATCTGGTACGGAACGCGGATCGACGACGTCGACGGCAGCATCGGTGAAGACGCCTTGAACGATATCAACGCGCTCCGCATGCGCACGCAGGAAGGCTTTCCGAACTTCGGCGAGGTCGACGACATCACCAATTTCGAGCAGATCCAGCGTGGCCTTCAGTGCATCGAAGACGAATGGATTTACATGCACCGCGGTCTTGGCATTCCGGGGCGGATCGAGACCCTCAAAGACGGGACGATTAAAGGGCCAGCCACCGACGAGCTTTTCATGCGCGAGTACATCCGCGAATGGAAACGGCTGATGAAGGCCGAGCCTGACATTGCGATCCGCCGGGAGCCATAACGATGCGCAGCCAGGCCAATGACGATCCGTCGCGCTTCTCGTACTACGTGACGGACGCCTTCTACAGCGAGCTGGTCGAGGATTTTTCCGACTGGCAGACCGACGACCGCGCGATCGAAGACGCAGTCGAGCGCGACCTGTTCCGGCGGCTGCTCGAGCAGGAGGCACGCATCCTGGACAATCTTCTGTTCGAAGATTGGCTGAAGCTCTTTGCGCCCGAGTGCGCGTACTGGGTGCCTTCAACGCCGGAACGCGGCGATCCGCGGCGCGAGATCGCGGTCATGTTTGACGACCGTCGCCGGCTGGAAGACCGCGTCTATCGCCTTCGCACCGGGTATGCGTGGTCGCAGGCGCCATCGTCGCGAACGTCGCGATTGATCGCCAACGTCGAGGTCTTCCGCGGCCGCACCGATGATCAGCGCATGGTGCGCTCGAATTTCATCATCAGCGAGTTCTGGGACAATGAAATCCGCACGCTCTGCGGCTGGGCCGGCCACCGCTTCCGCAAGCTCGACGGCCAATGGAAAATCTCGGCCAAGCAGGTGAATTTGCTCGACTGCGATCAATGCATCCGCAATCCGAGCATTATTCTATAGCGGACCTGAAACGCACCTGTGCTTGATTCTTATCAAGGTGAATTCACGTCCATCCCCATACCGTTTCCTGCACCGGTAAAGGGGGAAAATCATGCCGACGGATGTCGCTGTCACTGTCGCAGCTATCGCTGTTGTATTTGCGATTTTTGCCATCACCCTGGCGTGGGCGAGCTACTATACTCGGAATGTTCAGACGACGCGTGAGTAGCACGGGGTCGCGCGGGGTCGCGCCGGCTATGCTCTTGCGATCAGACTGTGGCGCGATGTCCGCTCGATGTCATGGAATCGAAACGGACTTTGCCAGCCAAATGAGTACGACTGACATCGTCATCACCACGATCAGCAGACCTATCAACGCGATCTCCGGCAATTCGACGGGCGCCATCGCCTTTGCTCCGTGATGCTCAGCATCACGGATACAAAATGTTCATCGCGTGCGCGTCGTACGATTGGAGGAAATCGAGGAAAATACCGGGAGCAAGGATCAGGTCGGCCTGCACGGGACGAGCAGGTTCCCCGTGAAAATCTGCACCGGCTGATTGTTCTGGTTGAACGTCGTGGTGCGCACGCGAATGACTCCTCGATCGGCCCGCAATCTGGATGGCCGGACCTCGAGCACTTCGCTCTCCAGGCGCAATTCGTCGCCTGGGCGAACCGGACGCGGCCAGCTCAGTTCTTCGAGGCCCACTCCGAGAATACCGTCAGCCGGCTGGAATTCGCTCTCTACCAAGAGGCGCATGGTCATGGCAGCCGTATGCCATCCGCTTGCCGCAAGCCCTTTAAAAACCGACTTGCGGGCTGCCTCCTCATCAAGATGGTAGGGCTGCGGATCGAATTGCGACGCGAAAGCCAGGATTTGTTCCTTATTCACCTGCAGCCGACTGGACCTGTAGACCTGGCCTGCTGCGAAATCCTCGAGATATTGTTTGGTCATTCCACAATCTCGTCACGCAAGACTTCACTATGCGCGCGGAGTTCGTAGCGCTTTGCCCCGGAAAACGGAAGAGCAGACACAACGCACGGCCGAATTCATGAGTGGATTCACTCCGATGACAATAAAGTTAGGGTAACCTGTGCGGATCTGCTAAGTTTTATAACACCTGGACGATGTGGGGATGGGATGCGATCCGAGCGCACTTGCCGCGTGCTTTTGATTTATCCGCGATTCGCCGCGGAAACATTCTGGAATTTCGCGGAAGCGTGCGAACTCATGGGTGCCCGCTACCCGGCCGCGCCACTCGGCCTCGTGACCGTCGCCGCCTTGCTGCCATCGCACTGGGAGGTCCGGCTCGTTAACCGCAATACCGAGGAACTGACCGAAGCGGACCTCGCTTGGGCGGACATGGTCATGACGGGCGGCATGCTTCCACAGCAGGCCGACAGCCTTGCGGTGATCGAACTCTGTCGTCGGCATCATCGGCCGGTTGTCGTCGGCGGTCCCGACCCGACCTCAAGTCCGCACGTATATGAGCGGGCCGATTTCCTGGTGCTGGGAGAGGCTGAGGGCATTCTTGATGAGTTCATCACGGCCTGGAATGCCGGTAAGCGCAGCGGGACATTCACAGCCCCCAAATTTCAGATCGATGTGACCAAGAGTCCGATACCGCGTTTCGATCTGATCAAGTTTGAACATTACCTTTATGCCAGCGTGCAGTATTCGCGCGGCTGTCCGTTCACCTGCGAGTTCTGCGACATCATCGAATTGTACGGACGCGTGCCGCGCGCCAAGACCACGCCCCAAATACTCGCCGAATTGGACCGGCTCTATGCGCTCGGCTACCGGGGGCATGTCGACTTCGTCGACGACAACCTGATCGGCAACAAGAAAGCGTTGAAACTGTTCCTGCCCAGCCTGAAAGCATGGCAGGAGGCGCATGATTACCCGTTCGAGTTCTCCACCGAGGCATCGGTGAATTTGTCGGATGATGACGACCTTATGCGCATGATGCGGGATGCAGGTTTCTTTGGGCTGTTCGTTGGCATCGAAAGTCCCGATCCCGAGACTTTGATGATGATGAAGAAAAAGCAGAATACGCGTCGAAACCTGGTTGACAGCATTCACAAAATTTATCGGGCGGGCATGTTCGTCACAGGAGGCTTCATTATCGGCTTTGATAGTGAGAAGACCGACGTCGGCGATTCACTTGCGCAGTTCATCGAGTATTCGGCCATTCCGGTTGCAATGGTGGGACTGCTTTATGCACTTCCCAATACCCAGCTGACGCGTCGCCTTACCAAGGAAGGCCGGCTGCACGCAAACCACGACGTTGGGCCCACCCATGGGGGGGATCAATGCACGGACGGACTCAACTTCGATACGTTGCGCCCCCGGCAGGCTGTGCTGCGAGATTACAAGCGCGTGCTGCAGACGATCTATGAGCCGGCAGCCTATGCCGCGCGTCTGCAAAAGCTCGCCTCTCTGCTCGACCGATCGGGGTCGCGCCGCGAGCTGCCGGCTGGCGACAAGCGCAGCAAGTTTGACGCGATGCAACTGATGCAGCGCATCGTTACCCAGTTGCCCGAGGCGCGTGAGCCGTTCTTCCGGGTGCTCAAGACCTGCCTGCGCGAGAACCCGGATGCGCTGCGGATCATTGTCGGACTGATGGCAATGTATCTGCACCTCGGTCCGTTCTCGCGCCAGGTCATTGCCGCAATTGACCGGCGGATCGAGACGGACCTTGTTGTGACTGGTGGGCCACTCGCTACGGCTGATTTGGCGGCCCCGCTCGATGAGCCGCGCCGCATGGTCCACTAAATTGCTGTAGTCGTGGTGGAGAAAGTCCGGACCGCCGACGCTGGTGCAGACCAGATTCTGCGAGACTCATCATGCCGCAGTGCTTCGCGCTCGGCCCGTGATGCTGGCCAGCAGCACGGCGACAATGCCGGTCAGGAAGATGCCGTCGAACGTTCCTGCGCCACCGATGGAGACGACGGGCGCGCCGAGCCCGGAGATGCGGCCGAGGTTGAGCAGATCAGCTCCGATCAGCGTCCCGAGGCTGCCGGCAATGTAGGCCAGCTGGGCCGCGTGCTCGCGCGACAGGAGCAGCGCCGCGATGCCGGTCACGAGGGCGGGAACGAAGATCGGCAGCGCGATGCCGATGCCGGGCACCAGTTGCGCCATCAGATAGCATGCGATCGCCACCACGGCGATTGCCGCCGAGCCGCTCGCCCATAGCTGGTACTTGAGCAGCAGATACGACGACATCACGGTCGGGATGATGGCGCCGCCGATGTTCACCGCGACCAGCGTGCCGGGCCACTGCACGACCATAGGCACCACGTAGCGCATGCCGAAGAAATAGATCTCCCGGCCGGAAAGGACTTGCTCGCCAGGCATCTGCGCGATCGGAATGTTGAAGTAGCTCCCGAAGAGCGAGCCGAGCAGCAGGGCGAGAGCTGTCCGCGAGCTGACGCCGAGTCGCATGTAGGCGTAGCTGATGGCGCCCAGCTGAATGAGCAGCAGGATGAGCAGGAAAACGCCAACCAGCGCCGAGAAGTAAAGCGGGCTGAGCGGGAGGTACTGCAGGTCGCTTGGCTGCATCTGCGTGGCTCGGCCTCACCGGTCTACTGCTCGTTTGTTACTGCGGCGCGGCGCGAAGCCGGACTGACCGGGTAACCGGGGATAGCGCCATCGAAAAAACCGGCGTGTGCGGCCTTGACCCTTTCGCATCAGACGATGCGCGGCAGTCGCTCGAACTGATGGAACGGTGGGGGGGACGAAAGGGTCCACTCCAACGTGGTCGCGCCAGGCCCCCAGGGATTGTCTGCAGCTCGTTCCTTTCGCGCAAACGCCAACGCTACACCAAAGAGAAAGATCAACAGGCCAAACCCCGAGATGTAGGCGCCGATCGACGAGATAAGGTTCCACCCGGCAAAGGCATCGGGATAATCGGCCACACGCCTCGGCATTCCGGCCAATCCCAGGAAATGGTGTGGAAAGAACGCGAGATTGACGCCTACCAGCGTTACCCAGAAATGCAGCTTTCCGATTGTCTCGGAATACATGTAGCCGGTTATTTTTGGAAACCAGTAGTACCAGCCGGCGAATATGGCGAAGACAGCGCCAAGCGACAGAACATAGTGGAAGTGGGCGACCACATAGTAGGTATCTTGCAACACCCGGTCCACGCCGGCATTCGCCAGGACGACGCCGGTAACGCCGCCAATTGTAAAGACGAAGATGAATCCGATCGCCCATAGCAAGGGGGTCTTGAACTCCACCGAGCCCTCCCACATCGTTGCGATCCAGGAAAAGATCTTCACCCCTGTCGGCACGGCTATCACCATGCTGGCAGCTATAAAATATGCTTGGGCGCCGAGTGACAATCCAACGGTAAACATGTGGTGCGCCCAGACAATAAAGCCGATGGCGGCGATGGCAACCATGGCATAGGCCATTCCGAGATAGCCGAACACCGGCTTCCGGCTGAACGTGGAGACGACCTGACTGATCATACCAAAGCCGGGTACGATCATAATGTAGACTTCGGGATGGCCAAAGAACCAGAACAGATGCTGATAAAGAATTGGATCGCCTCCGCCTGCGTTTCCAAAAAATGTCGTTCCGAAATTGCGGTCGGTCAGCAACATGGTGAGAGCCCCGGCAAGCACCGGTAGCGCAAGCAACAACATGAACGTGGTTACCAGAATCGACCAGACAAACAGCGGCATTTTGTGCAGCGTCATGCCGGGCGTACGCATATTGAAGATTGTCGTGATGAAATTGATGGAGCCGAGTATCGAGGAAGCACCTGCGAGATGCAGTGACAAAATCACGAAATCGACCGCCGGTCCTGGATGACCACTGGTCGATAGCGGAGCGTAGAGCGTCCATCCGGTGCCTGCCCCGAGCGTTCCTGGCTCGCCTCCAACCAGGGTCGAGATGATAAGCAGGCTGAACGACGCAGGCAGCAGCCAGAACGAGATGTTGTTCATACGTGGGAAGGCCATATCCGGTGCACCGATCATCAGCGGCACCATCCAATTGCCGAATCCACCCACCATGGCCGGCATCAAGGTGAAGAAGATCATCACCAGGCCATGGGCCGTCACAAAGACGTTGTAGCGATGCGGGTCCGAAAATATTTCCAGTCCGGGATACATGAGCTCCGCGCGCATCGCGATCGACAACGCCCCGCCAATGACGCCCGCCACGATCGCGAACGCCAGGTACATCGTTCCGATGTCTTTGTGATTGGTCGAATAGACATACCGGCGCCAACCTGTCGGGTGATCTGCCGGGGCGTTTGCGGCTGCCGCTGCGGTCATAGTTGGTCTCTTTATTTCTCTTCTTCCGGCTCATAATCCGCAGCGCGGAAGCGCGATGCCATTTGTTACGAGGGCACGGAAGGCGGGGGTAACCTCGCGTTGCATTTAGCCTGGCTGCTCAGATGATATTGCTCGTCTTGGCATCTGTACGATCCAGGCGGGGGGATCGCTGGCGGGGAAGGATTCCCAGGAGGCTTCGTCTACGATGTCCCACGTCTCGTAACGAGGTTCGATTCTGCGTCTCGCAGGGGTCACCGCCATCGCGGTACGCTTTTCGACTGACATGGGATCGTCTCTTGGTGCCCACCCGCCCGAAGATAAGATTTGGCAGGTACTTAACTGTTGAGTCCGTGGATGGTTCCACCGTGTATGAAGTAGAATATTTGGCGATACCGAGTCAGTCGCCGTTCGGCTTTAGTCTAGTATCGCTGCGGCGCATCGCCACACAAGCAATCGCCCGCGAGACGACAGGCATCTTCGACATTGCCTGCAAGAAGTTGGTCATTGGTAATCAACAGCGGTCGTAGCTGCACTATCGTCCACTGCACACACCTGAATGCAGCGTCAGCCAGATTGCCGCGACTTGTCAGAATTCGCTTTAGACATCGTTACTCACCGCCTGCGGCCTCTCTATAGGCCGGAAGACCGCTGCGACGACATGGTCAATATGACGATTTCGCGCGCTTTTGTTGTTCTCCGCGCCACCACTATATGAGCGCAAATAGGATATCGCGAAACACATCGTTATTGTCATGGCTGCGCCTCCACCATTTCAGTATTGAGCGTAACGAGCCGACACGTGATCTCTTGTCAGGCCGAAGGGATTGGCTGCATGACATTTGGGTGCTCAGCCGGTCTTTGCGGGCTCGCTGGCTTCGTCGATCATCAGCGCTGCGTGGGCGTACGAGCCGCCCGCCCGCATCTCGGCAGCGACCCAGATCGCTTCCATCAGCTCCTGCTGCGTGGCGCCGGCACGCAAGGCAGCTTTCGTGTGCCCACGAATGCAGTACGGGCATTGAGTGACGTGAGCAACTGCCACGGCAATAATCTGCTTCGTCATTGCCGATAAGGCGCCTTCCGAGAATACGGCCTTGCCGAAGGCCTCAAACGCCGCCTGCTGGGCGGGCGCGAGCTCGCGGCGCTTGCCCGCTATTTGGCTGTTGGATTGCGGGTACATTTTATTCATAATGCGATCCTTTCGTGATTGATCGAGCATATGCTACATATGAATCTAAAGTTCGTCGGATAATGTCTGCTGCGTTTTCCGACAAAAACTTTTAACCGAAGAGCGGATATCCGCTTCGAGTTTCTGACGAGTGTGTGGACACCTTTCCGCAGCCGTTTTTTCGTCAGCTCAGCGAACCAGCGCTCGACCTGATTGATCCATGACGCCGAAGTGGGCGTGAAGTGGACACGATAGTGCGGCCGGCGAGCAGCCATGCCTTGATCTTCGGGACTTTGTGAGGGGCATAATTGTCCATGATGATATGGACATCAGGCCCTTCCAGGACGCGAGCATCGATCCTTGGAGGAAGTTCAAGAACTCGGTCACCCGGTGCCGCTTGAAGCATTTAGCGATGACAAGCCCCGAGGCGACATCCAGCGCCGCAAACAGCGAAGTCGTGACGTGTCGCACATAGCTGGCCGCGCGGCGTTCAGGTATGCCGGGCATCATCGGAACACTGGCTGCTCGCGATCGACGGCCTGGGATCTGGCTCTTTTCATCAACGCTGAGGCGGAGTGAGGTAGAGGCTGACAATATCACCTTGTCGACGAACAGTGGACCGTTGGACGACTTGAAGGTCTGGCTTCGATGCGGCTGTAATGTAGCGAACTTACGTTCCAGATGACTAATAATCTTGCGTCACCGCGGATGTCAGCATTCTCATATCACAGCTGTCAATGATGCCGACCAAACCTAAGAAATGGTGGAAAGCATGTACAAGCATATTCTGATCCCGACGGATGGCTCCGAATTATCAAAGAAGGCTTTGCAGCATGGCGCCGCCTTGGCGAAGGCGGTCGGGGCAGACCTAACGGTCTTGACGGTCTCTGCGCCGTATCAGGCGTTCGTGGTTGAACCAAGCGCTGTTATGGACTCATTGGACCAATATAGAGAGATCACATCTTCCCTATCCGGAAAGGTTCTCGAAGCCGCCCGACAAATCGTCTCAAAGGAGGGCGTCACATGCAAGGTCTTGCATGTCGAACATGAGCATCCCTACCAAGCGATCATCGATACCGCCAAGAATAACGGCTGTGATTTGATCGCTATGGCTTCCCACGGTCGACATGGGGTGTCTGCCATACTGCTCGGCAGTGAGACCGCTAAGGTGCTGATCCATTGTACTGTTCCGGTCCTCGTCTATCGGTAGCGGTGTAAAAAATTCCATGACAAGCGCTTACAGGAGCTCGGTTCTGCGCCAACTATTAGTCCTGTGCGTACCGAAAACCCCATCTGTATTTGATTGGGAGAGAATCCACCAGTCTAATGTTTTGCGCACAATGATCGCGCTATTATGTTTAGTTTCCTACCGTGTTGGTCTCGCCATTTTCGCCGCGCCATCATTAAGTAAATGAAGCCAGCTAAGGCCGATCAGCGACGCCTATCGGTGCGTCGGCGCGTGCCGCGACATCAAAGACTGTGTCTTTCCCGCGGCCATCGAACAATCGTTTTCATATCCTAGAAAGAACAACAGCGAGCCCCTGGGATTTATCTGATAGTGGCCTCGCAGGGCTGCAAGCATAGTGCGCAGGGTCGGCCATGCGTAATCGCCTCGCCATCAGTACTGTTCCAGTAAGCTGAGAAACACGCACGCGTCTTCTCCTCGCTGCGCACAGCATTATATCAAGGCATGAAGCGATCTCGGTCTTTGTCTCACGGCGGTGCCGGACCGCGCGACGCAACGAGAGGATTGTTTGCAATGCTGGCTGTCGGCACGCGTATGGGAGCTTAATTCATTTGGTGATGCTGACATGACGACAGAACTCGATCGACTTACGGCGTTTGTGGCGCGAATGCAGTACGATGACCTGTCTGCGGACGCTCGTCAGCAGCTTAAGATCCGTGTTCTCGACTCCCTTGGGTGCGCGATCGGCGCTCTCGACGGCGAACCTCTCGGTGCGATTCGCAAGCAACTCAATGATTTTGGCAGCAATCCGCTCTGCAGCTTGATCGGCGGAGGACGGACCGCGCCCGATCGGGCGGCATTCTATAATGGTGCGCTCGTCCGCTACCTGGATTACATGGACAGCTATCTCGCCAAAGACGAGACATGCCATCCGAGCGATAACTTAGCGGCAATTCTCGCCGCTGCAGAATACGCCGATACGGACGGTAAGGCCTTTCTGACTGCTCTTGCCGTCGCCTACCAAGTCCATGCCCGCTTCAGCGATGAGGCCCCGGTTCGCGACCGAGGGTTCGATCACACGACGCAGGGCGCCTATGCGGTGGGGGCGGGTGTTGCCAAAGCGCTTGGTCTCGACGCCATTCGTACTGCGAACGCCATCGCCTTGAGCGGGGTTGGTAACGTCGCTCTGAGAGTCACGCGCACAGGGGAACTCTCGCAGTGGAAGGGCCTCGCTTATCCGAACACTGCCTTCGTCGGCACGCATGCGGTCTTTCTCGCCATGCGCGGCATCACCGGCCCGGCGGAGGTGTTCGAGGGCAATAAAGGCTTCAAGGAAAGCGTCAGCGGCCCTTACCGCATCGACTGGGAGAACGAAAATCTGGAGCGTGTCACGCGGACGATTGTGAAGAAATACAACGCCGAGATCCACGCGCAATCGGCGATCGAGGGCGCGCTCGAGCTGAGAGAGCTTCACGGACTTGGCGGCGATGCTGTGGCGAGGGTCGAGATCAATATCTTCGATGTTGCGCATAAGATTATTGGCGGCGGGGAGGAAGGTGACAAGACTATCGTTCGCACCAAGGAGCAGGCGGACCACAGTCTGCAATACATGGTGGCTGTCGCTCTTTGCGATGGCGAACTCCTGCCGGCGCAATATGCGCCACAGCGCATTCTGGCGCCCGATGTACAGAGCCTTCTCCGCCGCGTGGCGGTGAGGTCCGATGCCGATTTCTCGGCGCGGTTTCCGCAAGAGATGGCGTGCCGGGTAAATATCACGTTACATGACGGCCGGAGTTTCGAAATCGAGAAGCAGGATTACGAAGGTTTCCACACCCGGCCGATGTCGTGGGCGAGCGTGGCAGAGAAGTTTCATCGTCTCGCCAAGCCCTATGCGAACGCCGAAATCGACGGGACCATCGTCGATACCGTGGGGCGGCTTGACAAGCTGAGGGTGCGCGATCTGACGAGGCTTCTCGCCTCGGTTGGCGTGAACGACCGGCCATGAGCAAGACGCCATCGCACGCATCCTGAATCATACTATCAGGAGATCTGATATGAACGAGCGAGCTTTTTCTTTCATTCCGATCAACGAGCGGCCGCCCAAGCCGCGATCCCGGGGCGTGACCGAGATACGGGGTCCCTATTATGCCGTAATGGGTCGGCGCTATCTTGAGGATATCCTCGACACGATGCACCCTTACGTCGACGGGTTGAAGTTCGCCGGTGGGTCCTTCGCGCTCATGCCGCGGGACAAGGTCAGCGAGATGACCGATCTCGCTCATCGTTACGGCACCTATGTCTCGACGGGCGGCTGGATCGAGCACGTGCTCCGATATGGGTTGGAGGCAGTAAAAAAGTATATCGCGGAAGCCAAAGCTCTCGGCTTCGACGTAATCGAGCTTTCTTCCGGGTTCATCAGCCTCCCCACCGATGACCTGCTGCGACTGATCGATGCGGTGACCAAAGCCGGGCTCAAGGCAAAGCCGGAACTCGGGATTCAATTCGGTGCGGGCGGTGCGACGCCGGCCGCCGAATTGGCAGCCGAAGGGACCCGTGATGCACACTGGGTGGTCAAGCGGGCGCAGGCGTGCCTCGATGCCGGCGCGCACATCATCATGATCGAATCCGAAGGCATCACTGAAAACGTCGAGACCTGGCGGACCGACGTGGTGGCGCAGATCATTAATGCCCTTGGCACCGAGAAGACGATGTTCGAAGCCGCCGATCCGCCCGTGTTCGAGTGGTACGTCAAGAACTACGGCGCCGACGTCAACCTGTTCGTCGACCACAGCCAGATCGTCCAACTCGAATGCTTGCGGTCGGGGATCTGGGGAACGAAAAGCAGCTGGGGGCGAGTGATGACCTACAAGGGGAGTTGATTGCCTTCAGAGTGGAATGGGCCAGAGCCGGGGCGCTGCGCGGGACGGGTGATTGCGGCATGGGAATCCTCCTTACGACGGCGAACCGACGCCGTATGAGCAACTGCAGACATGCCACGGCTTAAGACCGAATTTAGAAAGCGCTCCGGAACGTTTCAGCAAGGGCTCGGAACAAAGGAGGCGAGAAGTTGTTGATTGTAAGACCTTTCGTTTTTCGACCGGAGCCAACTGGACAACCAGATTTCGCGTGACGATCAACCGGGGGGGTGGTCTGCGTGTACCCATGCATTGGCGGAGCAGCCATTTCGCATCGGCCTAGAGATCAAATCTATAGGAGCATAGTATGTTTATAAGGGCAGCTTTTTTGTCATCCCTGTTGCTGGGCGCAGCCGCCATTGCTCCGGTACCCTCGCAGGCTGCTGATATTCTCCTCGGCGCTTCCGTTCAACTCACCGGCCCGGTCGCGAACACCGGAAGATACTACAAGGACGCCTACGAGTTTGCGGTCGACAAGATCAATGAGCATGGCGGCGTCAAAGTCGGAAATGAGCGCCGAAAGCTCGTATTGAAGATATACGACAATCAGTCCGACGTCAGTTTGAGTGTCCGCCAGTATACGCAGCTTGTGACACAGGACAAAGTCAATCTGCTATTGGGCCCGTTCGCCAGCAACTTCGTGTTGGCCGATTCCGCCATATCGGAAAAATACAAAATTCCCATGGTTCAGGGCGGCGGCGCGTCGGACCAGATATTCTCGCGTGGATTCAAATATGTTTTTGGTACGTTGCCAGCCGCGAGTGATTATTTCGGCAGCACGATTAAGATGCTGACGCAGCTGAAACCAAAGCCGGAAAATATTGCGCTCCTTTATGCCGACGATTCGTTCGATGTCTCGGTGGCCAAGGGCACGCGGCCGCTATTGAAGGAGGCAGGCCTCAAACTTACGCTGGACGAGCGCTACACGACCAACGCCACTAACTTTAATTCGCTGCTGTCGCAAATCAGAAACGCACATATCGACGCCGTGCTGGTCGCCGGGCATGAAACCGAAATCTTGAATTTCGTTCGACAGGCAAAGAGTCTTTCGGTATCGCCGAAAATGTATTCGTTCACCGTCGGCGTACCGAGCGCAGATTTCCGTAAAGCGTTGGAAGACGATGCGAATTTTGCGTTTGGTATGACGGCTTGGCTTCCGAGCGCCAGCTTAAAAGACAAATGGTTTGGCGATGCGGAGAGCTTTGCGAAGACGTATAAAGCTAAGTACGGCTACGAGCCGGACTACCACGCTGCCTCGGGCGTCGCCGATGTCGAGGCTCTTGCCCAAGCCATCGAAAACGCGGGCACAGTTGACCCCGAGAAAGTGCGCGACGCGCTCGCCAAGTTGAACTTCCAGAGCCTTTACGGCACGGTCGCGTTCGGTAAGAATGGACAGATCACGCTGCCACAGACTGTCATTCAGATTCAGGACGAGAAGGTGGTGCCCGTCTATGGCAAAGACGGCTTCATCAAGCCGCCGAAATATCCAATGCCGGCCTGGAATTCCCGCTGATTAGACAGCGAGGAGCATAGCTTACTCAGCGAGACTCCTGCGTGGATCTGCTCATACAGGTTCTTATCAATGGTGTCTTGCTTGGTGGATTTTACGCCATCATGGCGCTTGGGCTCGCCTTGGTCTGGGGCGTTCTTAACATCGTCAATCTGGCGCACGGCGCATTCATCATGCTGGGCGCCTACTTGTCGTGGTATCTATATCAATATGGAGGTATTGATCCGTTCATCGGATTGCCGCTTAACGCTGTGATCATGTTCGCGGTGGGTTATGCGGTTCAGCGCGGATTGCTGAACCTCGTTGTCCGCGCGCCAATGTTCAATACATTGCTGATAACGTTTGGGATCGAGGTGGTGCTCACCTATCTCGCTCAACTGGCATTTTCCGCAGATTTCCGCACCATAAATCCCCCCTATGCGGGCGACAATATTACAGTCGGTTCGATCGTCATCCCAGACGTGCGACTGTTTGCCTTTGGTGCGGCGATCGTCCTCACCTTGGCAATGTGGGTATTTTTGCTGCGCACAAAGCTTGGTCGCGCCATCCGTGCGACCTCGCAAAACCTGACCGCGGCGAGGCTATACGGCGTGGAGCCGCGTCATCTCTACGCCACGACTTTTGGCATCGGCATTGGACTCGCTGGCGCCGCTGGCGCGCTTTATGGAGTCATTTCGCAGGTGAACCCATACATCGGCGCTTCGCTAACGGCCAAATCTTTCGCAATTTCGATCATCGGCGGCCTGGACAATCCGCTGGGAGTCATCGTCGGGGGCTTGGCGCTGGGGATTATCGAATCGCTTGCCCTGCTTTACGTCGGCGCGACATTTGGCGACGTGGCGACCTTCAGCGTTCTCGTTCTGGTGCTGATTGCACGCCCAACCGGATTGCTCGGACGCACCGCATGAGGAAGCTGCTCGCCGCGGTTCTGCTGCTCTTGGGCGTCGCTATACTCGCTGCCGTACCATTGGTCGGATCGGACGTCGTGGTCCAATTCGGAATAAACGCATTGCTCTTGGCGGTCTTGGCCCAGGGCTGGAACATCATCGGCGGCTATTGCGGCTATCCCTCGTTCGGCAATTCGACTTTCTTCGGACTCGGTTGTTATGGTGTGGCAATCGCTCTAGTGCAGTGGGATTTGCCGTTTGCGGTGGGGCTCGCCTTCGGAGCGGGGCTTGCAATCGCGTTCGCAATTTTGCTTGGCATACCTGTCTTACGCTTGAAAGGGCATTACTTTGCGATCGCCACGCTCGCACTTGCGCTCGCGATGACTGCAATTGTCTCCAACATAGAGATTGCCGGTCGCAATATCGGTCTTGTGCTGCCCCCGCTTAATAATGACCCGCTATTCTATGAGCTTTCTCTTGGGTTGCTGACTGTCTCGACCCTTACCGTTTTCTGGCTGACGCGCAGCCGTTTCGGATTTGGTCTGATTGCGATTCGCGAGAACGAAGAGGGAGCGGCGGTTATGGGAGTAAACACTACCCTCTACAAAATTTTGGCATTCACTCTTTCCGGCTTTTTCAGTGCGCTGGCCGGAGGTATTTACGCCTATTGGATCACCTTCATTGACCCGACAAGTGCATTCGACGTCGGCCTCAACGTAAAGATGATCATCATGGCTGTGTTCGGCGGCACAGGAACGGTCCTGGGACCGGTGCTCGGTGCCTTCTTGCTGTCTGCAATATCTGAGGTGCTATCCAGCGAAGTAACCACGACTGCTGGACTGTTTTTTGGACTGGTCGTCGTTGCCGCTGTCGTGCTGATGCCGCGCGGGCTAACCGACATCTTCCAACATTTTCATAAGGCGGGTTGGCGCTATTTTCTGAACAACATCAGAACTCACCGTGTATGACGGCTATATTGGAGATATCGAACGCGACGCGGCGTTTCTCCGGCCTCGTGGCGGTAAATGATGTCAGTTTTAAACTGAACGAGGGTGAGATTCTTGGCGTTATCGGTCCGAACGGGGCAGGTAAAACCACGTTGGTGAGCTTGATCAGTGGGACGTTATCGCTGAGCTCCGGCGATATCACCCTCGAAGGACAATCAATTGCAAACCTTAGCGCCTTCCGGCGCGCGCGGCTGGGCATCGGTCGCACTTTCCAGATCATGCATCCGTTCCCCGGCCTTTCGGTTCTCGACAACGTTGCGATCGGCGCCCTTTTTGGGCACGGCAGCGATAGGACGGGGTTGGGCCGCGCACGGGAACAAGCCCGCGCTCAACTCGAATTTGTCGGCCTTAGCGACTTTGCCGACCAACGTGCCGATGAGCTCAGCGGTCCCGGACGTAAACGTTTGGAACTCGCCAAGGCCCTGGCCATGCAACCAAAGGTGCTTCTTTGCGATGAAGTCATGGCCGGTTTGAATCTTGTCGAAATCGACGAAGTGATCGGGGTCATCCGGCGTGTGCGCGAGCGCGGAATCAGCGTTTTAGTCATTGAGCACGTCATCAAGGCAATCAGGTCGCTATCCGACCGAATATTTGTTCTTAATCACGGCGAAAAGATCGCCGATGGCACGCCTGAGGCAGTCTTGTCCGATTCGCGCGTGATCGCGGCCTATCTTGGCAGGAGCCGGGAATGAACAGACCAAAGCCTCTTGGCAAAACTCCGCTTTTGTCGGTTGCGGAGTTGGCCGCTGGCTACAGCGGAATGCGCGTGCTGCAGAACGTTTCGCTTGATGTCTACGCCGCGGAAATAGTCGCGATTGTCGGTAGCAACGGTGCCGGAAAGACCACGATGTTGCGCGCCCTTTCCCGCCTTATCCCTTGCACGGGATCGATCACCTTCGATGGTCGAGATTTGGTGCCGATGACGCCGGATCAAACTTTCGCCGCCGGTCTCGTGCAGGTGCCGGAAGGCCGTCAGCTCTTTGACCGTATGACTGTCGAAGACAACCTTCTAATGGGGGCGCATCTTCGCAATGACAAAGCCGCTGTCTCGCGCGACCTTGAGAAGGTGTATGCGCTTTTCCCGATTCTCGGCGATCGAAAACGTCAATTGGCCGGAAGCATGTCCGGCGGCGAGCAGCAAATGTGCGCAATGGCGCGCGGGCTTATGGCCGAACCGCGTTTGCTCATGATCGACGAAATGAGCCTCGGCCTAGCGCCGATCGCCGTCGAGCAGTTGATGGCGGCATTAGCGGTAATTCGCCGCGAAGGAGTTACTGTACTCTTGGTCGAACAAGACGTGTATCTCGCTCTCAACAGCGCTGACCGCGCCTACGTAATTGAGATGGGAGCCGTTGTTCACAGCGGTGAGGCCAAAGCGCTCATCTACGATCCGGCTGTCCGACAGGCTTACCTTGGCTTGTGAACGCGCACCTGCGGTGTACCAGGGACTATCGGCTACAACAGGAAATGATCTGACCTTGGCCGTGATCGATCAACAGTTGGAGGCGATTAGCGATCCCCGTTTCGGACCCCGGCGGGCAGCTATCGTCGGCCCCGAGCGCGCGTAAAAAGCCGGCGTCACAGCGCTTCTGCAGCGGGCTGGTGGACCAAGTTCAAATCGGACGGCCCACCCGCTTCAGCATATGATGGGAGTCCCTTGGGGCGCGGGAAGGCAACGTGCGTGACAGCTCCGTGACCAGACTCGAATGAAATCGTGCCCTGCAGTTGCGAGACCAGGCTTTGCAGTATGATTTGCCCGAGGCCGCCCGAATTTACTTCGCGCATGCCTTGGGTGAAGCCACACCCGTCATCAGCCACCGTCAGGGTGCAGCTCTTTTTTCCCACGGCAAGGCTGATCAAGATGCTCCCCTCCGCCCGGCCGGCAAATGCATGTTTGAGGCTGTTGGTGACCAGTTCGGCGATGATCAGCGATAGCGGCATCAGCAGTTCGAAATCAAAATTGACCGGAGGCGCTTCGGCGCGCAATTCGATATGGGACGAAGCGTCCGCCTCGATCTCTATCAGGTCGCGGCAGAGCTGTTCGAGGTAGCTTGCAAGCGGCAGGTCAGCTGACGCCGGGTCATGCAGCCGGCGGTGAACGCGCGACATCAAGTCAAGCCGGCTTCGGGCTGCGTCAAGGGCGTCCGCGCCGGCGCTACCGGCTTCGAGATTCTTCCGTGCCAGGTGTAAGATGGCGGCAATGAATTGAAGATTGTTCGCCACTCTGTGCTGGAGTTCCCGAAACAACGTGTTCGAGCGCTCGCGGGCCTGTGCCAGGTTATTGATCGTGAGGTTGAGGACGCGGACGACATAGAGTTCCAATGCCGCGGTCAAGATGAATAACGTCAGGGTGATCGCATCATGGGTCCCCAGAACGAAAGTACCGTAGGGAGGGAAAAACCAGACCCAAAGCACCATTATACAGACGACGCAGATTGCGAGGCCAACTTGCAGGCCTCCAACAAGACCCGCCAGTAATATCGCGGGTAAAAACGTTATCGGCTCGAACCCCCCGGTCAGCCCCGAGAAAACGAAGCGCGAAATTCCCGCGGCTGCGAGTATGGCCGTGCCGAGCGTCAATCCCAGCCAAGGCCGGTCGCGGGGGAGGCGGCGGAAGAGACGGGAAGGCACCATACTGGAACCAACTTCCAAGCCAGGCGGAGGCACCCAGTGGAAACCCCGAGATAAATGGTGTCAATCGGACATTCGCGATCGCGTGTCGTCACGCCGCGCGGTGCAGTCGTGATCCCATTGCATTGCTCTTAATCGGTCATAGTCCGCGGTTCATTTTCACCCCGGAAGCATAGAGCCGATGTCGGCGCCCTCGGAGGGTTACGCCGGGGTCAAATTGTGAAGCTTGTCCGTGGCGGAGCTCCAAGCGGATGGGCTGATCGAGTTGATCAGGTTCCGGTGGCCGCAGTGGCCGGTTTATCCGGACTGCTCTCTTTCACGCTCGCAAGCGCGACCTGTCTACGCAGCGCCGCGAGATCCTCCTCCTCGAGCGTCTCCTTTTGCAGCAGCAATTGTGCCGCCTTCTCGTGCACCGGCCGGTGCGCATTGAGAATCTCGATTGCCCGGCCAAAGGCACGTCCGACAAGGTCGCGGACCGCGTGGTCCATGAGCCGCTCTGTCTCGTCGCTGAATTCGCGTCGGTGCCAGCCCGGCACCGGCGTCGTGCCGATCATGGGTTGCCGGTCACGCTCGTAGGCGACGTGGCCGAGTTCCTTGTCCATTCCAAATCGCAACACCATACTGCGGGCGATGTCCGTGGCTTTCACCAGATCGTCCGCGGCGCCGGTCGATAGATGCTGGAAAAAGATATATTCGGCGGCGCGGCCACCGAGCAGTACCGCCATGCGGTTTTCCAGCTCTTCCTGTGTCATCAGAAAGCGATCTTCGGTCGGCCGTTGGATGGTGTAGCCGAGTGCGCCTATTCCGCGCGGGATGATCGAAATCTTGTGCACGGGGTCCTGCCCGGGTAGCACGATTGCCACGATCGCATGGCCCAGCTCATGATAGGCGACGATGCGACGTTCCTTCGGAATGAGCAGCCTGTTCTTTTTCTCAAGGCCGGCCACGATTCGTTCGACGGCAGCGGTGAAATCGCTGAGATGCACGCTGTCGGCGCCACGCCGCGTCGCCAGCAGCGCCGCCTCGTTCACAAGATTGGCGAGGTCTGCGCCGGTGAAGCCCGGCGTCAATTCGGCGATCTGGATCGAATCGACATCCGCCGCCAACACCGCCTTTTTCAGGTGCACGTTCAGTATTGCAATCCGATCCTTCTTGTCGGGACGGTCGACCAGGACCTGGCGGTCGAAGCGGCCGGCGCGCAGGAGGGCGGGGTCCAGTATTTCCGGCCGGTTGGTGGCGGCCAGCAGGATGACGCCGGTCGTAGGATCGAAACCGTCGAGCTCCACGAGCAGCTGGTTCAGTGTTTGCTCCTTTTCGTCGTGACCGCCGAATGGATAGGCACCTCGGGCGCCGCCCAGGGCATCGAGTTCGTCAATAAAGATGATCGCCGGCGCTTCCTTTCGTGCCTGCTCAAACAGGTCGCGCACCCGCGCCGCGCCAACGCCCACAAACATCTCGACGAACTCAGAGCCGGAGATCGAAAAAAACTTGACTCCCGCCTCGCCCGCGACAGCGCGCGCCAGCAGCGTCTTACCGGTGCCCGGTGGGCCAATCAGAAGGACACCCTTGGGAACACGCCCGCCCAACCGTCCATATGCCTTCGGATTCCGAAGAAAGTCGACGATCTCCTTCAACTCCTCCTTCGCCTCGACCACGCCGGCGATGTCGGCGAAAGTTACTTTGGTATCCGTCTCGACATAGATTTTTGCGCGGCTCTTGCCGATCGCCATAAGCCCGCCGCCGCGCTGCCCGAAGCGCCGGACAACGAACATCCACGTCCCGAAGAACAGTAGTGTTGGCAACGTCCAGGACAGAATGTCGGCCAGCCAGGTGCTCGGCACTTCACCGAAATAAACGACGTGGTGTTTGTCCAGGCTGGCCGCAAGATCGGGACTGACCCGGGTCGTGGCGAACCGCTTCAGCCCGCTCTTCTCCGGTTCTTTGAGCGTTCCCCGGATCGTGTTCTGGTCCACCCAGACCTTGTCGATCTTGTTCTGATCGAGAAGTGTCTGGAATTGGCTGTAAGGTATCGTCGTGTATTGCTTGCTTGATTGATAGAAGCCCTGCACGAGGGTAAACGCCGCGAGAGCGGCCACGATGTACCAAATGTTGATCTTGGTCTTGCGATCCATTGCGACTCCGATCTGGCGCCTGACGCGACCATCAAGTGTACCGGTGTGTAAACTTGAGACGGGGTTGCGTCAGACTGAAGACCTCCCTTCAAATAGTCTTGGCTCGATGGGGCCGAAACGACTGAACGTCGCTCTAAAAGCGCATTACGAAAATTTAAGAATCAAGACCGCGACGTTGTGGATTTCATCGGAACTTTGCGGATTTCTCCGGAACGGCAATGATTCCGGCACCCACAGTCAAACACCATTCCGGCAGATCTTTTTTGGACAGCTTTTACAATTTTCTGTGCGCGTAAAAAAATAGGCTGCTTCAAAGTTTAAGCAGCCGCGGCGCATTAACGTCAGCGATTTGTTGGTCGAATAGCGTCTTAATAGATCGGTTCTGTAAGCCCGCATAGGGCTCTTGAGCCAAGGAGGTGACGGTAAGAAAAACCAGGACGGTCGCAACTAGCAATTTCGTGTTCGCGCCTCCAGTCAGGACTTCGGTTATTGACCCGCTCGTTTCAGATAATGTGAGTAGAGACCCACCGAGGCGCCGGTGCCACGTTGACGTCCCTGCTCTTGAGATTTTCCGATGCATTATTTTTGGTCTAAACGGAGAAGTATATTCATTTGCTTACAATGAATGCGGGCGCCATCTTAGGTCTGAAGCTAAACGAAAGGCACATCGAGTCCGCACAGTATGAAGGGCACGAGTGCAAATAAGATACAGGCATCTGCGAGGACGAGATCATGCTTACCCTTTCGAAAGCTCGAAAGATTATCGACCACGCGCTCGAACGAGCCAAAGGGCTCAACATCAGTGTCAGCGTGGCAGTATGTGACACAAGTGGAAGACTTATCGCACTGAACCAGATGGATGGTTCCGTCGGCTGGGAGGCAGACCGTTACTCTATAGGGAAAGCGATCGCCGCGGCCGTTACCGGGCTTCCTAGTGATCGGCTTTTTGAAGAATTCGGAAAAGTGCGATCATCTGCATGGAACTATGTGGTCCAACCTCTGGGTCAGCGTGGTGGTCTTCCGATCCTCGAAGCGGGCGTTATTCAAGGCGGCTGCGGCGTCAGTGGCGCTCCGATTCGGGAGCAGGATGAAGAGTGCGCGAGTGCGGGCATCGCAGCGTTCGGTAGTAGGACGGACGAGTCCACTTACGCCGGCCGTCGTTCCCGTTCCCTCTCCATGGCGAGCTCAGCCTGAAGGTTTTCCCGATCTCTGAATATCGAGGCTATGGCCAGGGTCCGTCCTTGGTATTTGAACCGTAGAACGCAATCTTTTCGGGGAATGTTACCCTCAATTGCAATTTCATCCCAGTTTTCCGCATGGCCGATATAATTGATCGGCACATCGTAATGCTGGCTCCAAAAGAATGGGACGGCCGTGAATTTCTCACGCTGTCCTAACATATTCAGCGCAGCAGTTTGCCCTTGACGCTCCGCAACGACCCAGTGTTCAACCCGAACGCTGCCGTCCGAGTGCGGGTCAGGCCAGCGTGCAATATCGCCGGCGGCAAATACTCCCTTCGCGCTCGTTTCAAGGCAGGAACTCACGACGACTCCGCGCTCGACCGCAATCCCAGCCTTGACGGCAAGGTCAACTCGTGGGCGGACACCAATACCGGCGACCACGAAGTCCCCTTCAAGAACACCACCACCTTTCAGGGTCATTCGATTACCGGTAATCGAAATTGCAGTTTCGTTGAGATGGAAAATGACGCCATGCTCTTCGTGAATCGATTGAACAAATCGTCCCATTTCTGGTCCCAGAATGCGTTCCAACGGCCGCCTTTCCGGCGCCACGACATGGACTTCTATATCGCGACTGCGCAAAGCCGCGGCAACTTCAAGTCCAATAAAGCTTGCGCCGAGCACGATTGCGCGATGCGCGCTTTGTGCACGCTCGATGATGGCGCGGCAGTCATCCAGCGAACGAAGCGAATGAATGTGGGTCTGTTCGCTTCCTGGAATCCAGAGACGAACCGGTTCAGCTCCGGTTGCGAGCAGCAATCGATCGTATCGAACGTTGCGGCCGTCGGTTAGCACTATCTCGCGCGCACCTGGATCAATGCGCGCAACCTCTGTCTTGAGCCGTAGGTCGATCGCATTTTCGGAATAAAAAGACTCTGGCCGAAGGGGCACCCAGTCGTCCGAGGCGTTGCCGGCGAGATAATCCTTTGAAAGATTCGGCCGGTCCACGGGCGGGGCGGCGTCGTTACTCAGCATCACGACGCTGCCGGCGAAGTTTTGCCGCCGCAACATCTCAGCAGCCGCAAAGCCGGCGGCTCCTCCGCCGACAATTACAATTCTTTCGGGAATATCGGCCGCAGTCGCGCCGATATTCGGCGCTTTCGGCTCGTCCTTTCTTTTGACAACGAACACGCGGTCTTCCCGGACGTCAACCACCCAACATGACAATGGGTCAAAGGCTGGTGCCCGAAGCGCCTCGCCTGTCCGTAGATCAAAACAGGCATGGTGCCAGGGACACCGGATCGTGCAGTCGGTCACGATCCCTTCGATCAGCGGGCCGTGGTAATGCGTGCAGTGAGCGCCAACTGCGAAAAATTCGTCACCAATCCGCGTCAGCAACACCGCTTCTTGGCCCACATGGCCAAGCAACATTGCTCCGTCTGCGAGTTCGTCTTGCGCAAGCCCGAGGGTAAGATCACGACTATTGGGTTCGGAGCGGTCCGGCATGCCTTTCTTTCAAACTGCAGGGGCGATTTGCCGGCCGGCCTTTGATCGACTTGCGCTAGAGCCCTGCAGCTTCGGGAACAACGTATGGATGTGAACATCCCGTGAAGAATGGCGTCTCAGGACATCCAGTGCGCGCTCTTGCGCCGCAGCGTCTCTGGTTCGCACCCACAGGAGAAGACCTCCATGATCAATTTGTGTCTGGAGGTATCGTCCATGGTGATCGCCCAGCCATTTGGCGAGCAGCGCCCCAACAATGCTTCCAGCTCCGCCGACTACCGTTGCCACCACCAGTGCGCCGAGGATAGTGCCGCCAGAAACGAACACAGCGCCCGCTGCAGCCGTGGCGCCTGCATAAATAAGAGCGCCAACTATACCGCCTTGAGCATCTCCGATCGCCTCAGGCGAGATATATCCCGAACGTGGCGCAGTCGGATCGTCTTCCAGGTTGCGCGCGTTAGCAAAGCCGCCGCCGAGCTTTTTGTTCAGCGCGTCCTCGCCAGCGAGCAAACTCAATTCAGCTCGGTGGAAACCTGAGCTCAAGAGCTCATCGACTGCGCCCTGAAGATCGTTTGCGGTTGTAAAGACCGCGACGGCTTCACGAAGAACATCCGACTGTTTCTTCACCGATCCTGCGCTCCTTCTAACGAGCAATAGCCTCCCATCCAGCGTCAAAGCAGGCAAACGAATTTAATTGACATTTACGTGCAGACTTTATGCTAGATGAGAAGTGGACATCGAGCTCGCCAGGACGTTTGTAGAGATCGTTTCTACGGGCAGCTTCATTAAGGCTGCCGAGCGTTTGCATGTTGCTCAGACGACAGTCAGCGCTCGCGTACGCTTGCTTGAAGAGCAGCTGGGGCGACCCCTTTTTGTTCGCAACAAGGCTGGCGCGACGCTCACGCCGGCCGGCGAGCAATTCCTTCGCTTTGCGCCAACGTTCGTACAGTTGTGGCAGCGCGCCCGACAGCAGGTGGCGGTACCTAAGGGACATCGCGCGGTATTGACCGTAGGGAGCGAAGTCAGCCTGTGGCAACCACTACTGGTCGAATGGGTCAGAGCGATGCGACGCTCACATCCGGATATAGCGCTCCGCGTTCACGTTGACGTCCCGCAAGACTTGATCACCCATGTGGCGGCCGGGCTTGTGGACATCGCGATCATGTACGCGCCTCAGCACCGACCGGGCTTGGAAATCGATCTGTTGATGGAGGAAGAGCTCGTTCTTGTAACGACGGATCTAAAAGCATATCGAGCGGGTGACCCTCAGTACGTTCACGTAGAATGGGGGCCAGATTTTTCCCTTCACTACGCGGTGAGCTTTCCCGACACGATCCCTAGTTTGGTGGCCAATCTTGGCCCGCTGGCGCTGGATTATGTTCTTTTGGAAGGCGGCTCTGGTTATTTCAGGATGAACGCAGTACGGCCCCATCTTGAATCTGGAGCACTTCATCTTGTTCCGGGCGCGCCACACTTCTCATTCCCAGTTTATGCCGCTCACTCAGCGAATGTGGATGCTGACGCCTTAGGTGCCGCGCTCACGGTGCTGCGCGCCGTTTCGAAGATAGAGGTGAAAAATCACGATTAAGTCTGACGTAAGACTTCGCAGGACAGGCATTTTTAAGACTGACGAAACCGAAGCGTAGAAGAAAGCGCCCACTCAAGCGTCGTCCCAATAGCCACGGACTATTTTCTGGCACGCGCCTTTCAGACACAACTTGTGCAACTGCGGACCGTTAACAAACAGATGACTCGAGAGGGTCGGCGCCATTTGACGCCGACCCTCTCAATATGTTTCTAACAGTCGCCAAATCGATCAGGAGAACTTCTTGGCGAATTGTTTGGCCAATGCGTCCGCTGTTGCGTCTGCGATTTGGTAGACGTGGTTCTTCATCTCTTCCCAGGTCTGCGCTTCAGCTTCGTATTCTCGGCCCTTGAGTTGCTGGATCTGCTGGATATGGTGGCTGCCATGGGCCAAAAGGAGAGCATTAACTGCGTCTTTCGGCAGATACGGATTTGCCTTGCTCAGGAAGATTGCGATCTCTTCGGCATTCGACGTAATGGCCTGGGTTGCCCTCCCTTGCGCTACGGGTTCAGCGGCAACGGTGGCGACAAGGTAGGCCTTCACCGCACCATAGTGGCCCGCAAGCAATTTGAAAAAACTTTCTTTCGCCGGCGCACCATAAAACGGCTCGATTGACGCCGCGATCGCTTTCGCGTTCGCAACCGCCTGCTGCTCGGCGACCTTGCCTGCCAGTTCGTTCTTGTCGATCGCTGCGAT
The DNA here is from genome assembly GCA_035701845.1 of Pseudolabrys sp. GTDB lineage: Bacteria > Pseudomonadota > Alphaproteobacteria > Rhizobiales > Xanthobacteraceae > Pseudolabrys. The sequence goes on from DASSRJ010000093.1 coordinate 25,851, forward strand.
CGCAACGTTACGTACCCAAAATATATGACCAAGCCAAAGCTCTCTTAGCGACTCTGCAAGTTGAATTGTCTTTAGATTTTGAGCGTTCTTCTCTGGGCCAGCACTCACTTTAGTGCGGGCAGCGACCGCCTCCGAAAGTGGAACGATAGCAGCAGTGGCAAGCGCGAACGTCAAAAAGTTTCGACGGTTTGATTTCTCTGTCGCTAATGGCGTGTTTAACATCGTGTGCTCCTAACACTGGGCGGAGATCTCATGGTCACTTCTGTGATGAGCACCGCGATGTTTGATATTTCATCGACCTTGGTATTGAGCAAACGAATTTAATTGCCACTTGAGTGCATGATTTCTGTGTACGGGCCCCAGGTGACAGCATCGCGATGCTTAGTAGTTGATTTGTTGACTAAAGAGTTTTGCAACACATTCACCTCAGAAAGCGGGCATCTTTAGTGTACGCGCTATGACGTCGCGGGCAGCCCGACACACCTTTTAATTTAATAAACGCTCAGATTCTCTTGCGGAAACTCTGCGAACCGATTTCCACATAAACTTCTGTTTTTTACTTAGCTGTCGGCTCCACGGGTTGAGCCCGATTTACAGCGTGCTCTTTCCCGGCCGCAAATTAACACTGTATATTTTGTATCGCGATTGCTCCGGTCGTGCCGCTCAAGCTCGCAAGCGCCATCGTCGGCGTAGAAACGGTCAATCACCAAGCGAAGCGCGTTGCAGATGTCGTTCAATTTGCACTGACTGGAGCGCTGAGATATCCGCCGGCGATCCCGCGCGTCTCGAACAAAAAAAGTGCATCTAACCGCCAATTAATTTCCTTTGTCTGATGTGACTGCAAAAAATATATAGGAGGTGAGAGGCAGCGTCAGAAGCTGCCGGGTTCAAGCAACCAGAAAGACACGGCAATGAAAAAGATAATTATGCTCGCAGGCTTTGCGATGGTACTTGCGTCGCCGTCTTTTGCACAATCCTACTCATCAGGTTTCGGGACGGGTAACGTTCTTAAACCCCCAGCTGCCACAAATAATGCGGCCGGCGCATTTGCGTATGAGCCATCGCGATCGCGTGCTTATGATGGCCAACGCCACCACTACGAGCGGCCTTATAAGTATCATCGATCCTCTGGGCACCATCAGTACAGGCATTGGACTGAGTTCTAATCGCAGGTGATCAGTCGCGGCGCGCTTCTCAACGGAGGAACGGAATAATGCAACAAGTCTCCAAAGTGGTTTGGTGGTGATTGCCATGACCGAATACAGCCCCGAAACCGTCGAGCTTTTGCGATCCGTTTTAGATGACGCATGGGC
>DASSRJ010000094.1:0-86736 GCA_035701845.1 Pseudolabrys sp.
ATGCGCTGGCCCTCGACCTGCCCGCGTTGAACGCCGTGCAGCCGCCGGTGCTGGCACGCCTTGCCGTCTTTGCGGATCCGTGGCCGGGGGCGGTAACAGTCTGGTCTTCCGTTGAGGGGCTGAGCTACAGCCCCGTCGCGCAGGCACTGGCGCCGTCGATCACGGGAGAGACGCTCGACGATCTTCCCGCAGGGCCGACGGCCCGATGGCATCGCGCAGTCGTTCGTGTGCGCGTTTTCGGTGGCCGGCTTGCGTCGGTTTCCGACAGCGCCCTCCTGGCCGGGGCAAATGCGGCTGCCGTCCGGCGGCCGGATGGAACCTGGGAAGTCATCCAGTTCGCGAACGCCGAGCTGGTTGCCGAGCGTACATACGCGTTGTCGCGATTGCTGCGCGGTCAGGCCGGAACGGAGTGGGCGGTGGCCGCATCGTTGCCGTCCGGCACGCCATTTGTGCTGCTCGATCAACATATCGTGCCGATCGCGAGCGGCATTGACGCGCTGGAGCGCACCCTGCAGCTGCGTATCGTGGCGGCTGGACGCGACCACGCCGACCCCGCAGCGCTTGCGCTCCCGTTGATGCCGAAAGCCACCGCGCTGCGGCCACTGGCGCCGGTGCATCTGAAAGCGGCGCGCGCGGCAGGCGGTGTGACGTTCAGCTGGATCAGACGCACGCGCATCGACGGCGACAGCTGGGCCGGAGAGGTTCCGCTGGGTGAGGACAGGGAGCAATATGTCCTTGATATTCTTTCAGGCCCGACCGTCGTGCGGTCGATCCTGGTAACGGCGCCAACGGCGCTTTACGCGAGCGCCGACGAAATTTCCGATTTCGGCGCCCCTCAATCGAGTCTGAGCGTTCGCGTCGCCCAACTTTCCGCGACCGTTGGCCGCGGCTTTGCGGCAGAGGCCGTTCTCAACATCTGAGGACTTCAATGACAGATACGCCACGCTTGGCGCTGCCGGCGATCGAAGCCGCGCAGGCGCAAAAACACGTCACCCACAACGAAGCGCTCGTGCTGCTCGATGCGCTGACACACCTTGCGGTGGAGTCCCGCGCGCTGAACGCTCCGCCGGGCTCACCAGGCGAAGGCAGCTCCTATATTCCGGCGCCGGGCGCAAGCGGCGCCTGGAGCGGCTGGGACGGACAAATTGCGCTTTACAGCGGTGGCGGCTGGATCCGGATCAGCCCCGTTCCCGGAATGAAGGCCTGGATCAGGGCAGAACGCCTGACGGTCACATACGAAGACAGCATGTGGCGCGACGGCATTGCCCTGACTGCACATGGCGGGCGCGTGACGCTGCGTGCCAAGGAAGAAGAATTGATCCTGAGCGGCACGTTTACTGAAACAGCCGACGCTGCCTTCATTCCGGACCGTGCGGTTGTGCTGGGCGTTGCATCACGCACAACGCTGCCGATCACAGGTGCAACGTCCTACGGCGTCGGCATGAACGGCAACAGCACGCAGTTCGGAAATCTGCTCGGCATCGCGCTCGGCTCGACCAACAATGGCGTTGTCGGTCCAACCGCGTTTTACGCCGATACGAGGGTGCGCGTGACGGCGAACGGCGGAAATTTCACGGCCGGCAGGGTTCGCCTCATTGTCTATTTCCTCGAAATGGCGGTGCCGGGCACATGAAATCGACATATGACATCTGCCTGCCGCTCCTGCTTGCACATGAAGGTGGCTACACAAACCATCCGCGCGATCCAGGAGGGCCGACAAACTTCGGGATTACGATTTTCGACTACCGGAAATACGTGAAACCTGGAGCGACCGCAGCAGACGTGCGCGCAATGACGGTCGGCGAAGCCAAACAAATCTATCGCGCCCGCTATTGGGACGCGCAGCGCTGCGATGAACTGCCAGCCGGTCTGGACTATGCGGTTTTCGACTATGGCGTCAATTCCGGCATCGGACGAAGCACGAAAGTTCTCGGTCGATTACTCGGGCTGTCGGATCGCTCCGGTGCCCTGAGCAATGATGTTATCGCCGCGGCGCGCACCGCCGATGTCGCCGCACTCGTCACCAAAATCTGCGACGAGCGGCTGCATTTCCTTCGCGCCCTGCGAACCTGGCCGGTGTTCGGCGCGGGCTGGGGCCGCCGCGTGGCTGAAGTGAAGGCGACCGCTTTGGCGATGGTCGTCAAAGAACATCACGATACGTGAAGGATATATATCGATGTGGTCTAAAATAAAATCCTGGTTTGGAAATTCGCTGACAATCCTGTGGGCGCGCATTCAGGTGCTCGCCGGCCTGCTTGCGGCCTCCCTTATGGCGCTTGCGAGCGACCCCAACGTAACCGCTGCCATCCAGGTTGCCCTGGAGCCAAGATTCATACCTTACTACGTCATCGCGGTAGGCCTCATTACCGAGATTGCGCGACGCCGTACCATCAGCCGTGTGCCCTGATGCTGGGGACCATACTTGGCGCTGTTGGCCATCTGCTCGGTGGACCTTTCGCAAAGGCAGCTCTTGATGCCTATCGTGCAAGGCTGTCGGCAGAAAATACGAGCGAGAAAATAACCGCCGATCTCGCGGCGCGTGAACTGGCCGTCGAACAACGCGAGCGCGAACTGGCGTCGCAGTCTGTGCTCGCGGAACAGGGCCGTTGGTATACAGCGCTTCCCAGGCCGCTGTTTGCCTTCGCCTTTGTCATTTATGTGTGGAAAGTGGTGGTCTGGGATAAGGTTCTTGCTCTCGGCTCGACCGATCCGCTTTCGGGTGACGTTGCCCATTGGGCGACCATTGTGCTGACGGCCTATTTTGGCGGCCGTTCGATTGAAAAAGTTGCGCGTATTCTCACACGCAAGTGACGCCGCTTGGCTTTGGCGGCAGCGCCCGCCAATATCGCTCCGCGTATTGCGGAGCCATTCCATGGACGTTCTTGAAGCCGTTGCCTCACGATATTCCTGCCGCGCTTTCCTGCCCACGCCCGTTCCCGAAAAAATCGTCCGCGATATCCTTGAACGCGCGGGGCGGGCACCGTCCGGCGGCAATGTGCAGCCCTGGCGCGTGCACGCGCTGAGTGGCGCGAAGCTGAATGACCTGCGAATTATCGTGCAGGCGCGCTTCAACGAATTGCCATACGTTGAAGGCGCAGAATATGACGTCTACCCGCGCAATCTGAAGGAGCCCTACGAGACCCGCCGCCACCGGGCCGGCGTGACGCTCTATCAGTCTATCGGTGTCGCACGGGAGAACCGTGCGGGACGCTATCGCCAATATGCGCGAAATTTTCTTTTCTACGACGCCCCGGTCGGCCTGTTCTTCTCGATTGATCGCACCATGGGTCCGCCGCAATGGTCGGACCTGGGCGGCTTTATCCAGACGGTGATGCTGCTCGCCCGGAGCCACGGGTTGCACTGCTGCGCCCAGGAAGCCTGGACGCATTGGCACAGGACACTTCAGCGCTTTCTCGGGCTTTCCAGCGACTACATGCTCTTCTGCGGAATGGCCATGGGTTTTGCCGATGACGCGGCCCCGATCAATTCCTGGCGATCGCCGCGCGAGCAACTCGATGTTTATGCCTCATTTGAGGGTTTTGCGAGCTAACCAGACTAGGCCCAAAACCGTCGCGTTCAGCCAACGTTCACCGGCACGCCGCTAACACCCGGTCTATGCCTGCTTCCCGCCTCGCAATATTGGTTTTGTCCGTCGCTCTGCTGGCCATGCCGGCGCGGGCCGCGGATGCGCCTTCCCACGACTCATGCCTGACAAAAGCAGAGCAACGCGCCGCGGTCGCCGGCAATAAGGCAATTTCACTTGCCCAAGCCATCAAATTACTTCGGGAACACCGCCAGTATTCCGAGGTCGTTCGTGCCAGGTTGTGCCGACATGACCAGAAACTGGTGTACGTGCTGACTCTGCTCGGCCGGAGTGGCAAAGTGGTCACCGCAACCATTGATGCAGTCAACGGCGAGTATCACGCCAGCCGCTAAGCGGAGAAGTCAGCCGTGCGCCTCCTCGTAATCGAGGACGATCCCGACCTCAATCGCCAACTTGCCACCGCGCTGACCGATGCGGGCTACGTCGTCGATCGCGCTTTCGACGGCGAGGAAGGCCACTATCTGGGCGAATCAGAACCTTATGATGCTGTCATTCTGGACATCGGCCTGCCGAAGATGGATGGCATTTCCGTCCTCGAGGCGTGGCGCCGCACCGGCCGCGCAATGCCCGTGCTCATGCTGACTGCGCGCGACCGCTGGAGCGACAAGGTGCAGGGTTTCGATGCCGGCGCTGACGATTACGTGGCCAAGCCCTTTCATCTCGAGGAAGTGCTCGCACGCGTTCGCGCGCTGCTGCGCCGGTCCGCCGGCCACGCCAAGAGTGAATTCAACTGCGGCCCGGTCCGGCTCGATACCCGCACCGGCCGTGTTTCGGTCAACGGGAACCCGGTCAAGCTCACAAGCCACGAATATCGGCTGCTTGCATATTTAATGCATCATACCGGCCGCGTTGTATCGCGCACGGAACTGGTCGAACATCTCTACGATCAGGATTTCGACCGCGACTCAAACACGATTGAAGTGTTTGTCGGCCGCATTCGCAAAAAGCTCGGCGTCGAGATCATCCAGACGGTGAGAGGCCTGGGATATTTGCTCACGCCGCCCGACGCGCGTTGACATGCGCGCCAATTCGCTCGCGCTTCGCCTGTTCCTGTCAGCCACCGCCTGGACGGTGATTATTTTATTCGTTACCGGCATCGTACTGTCGTCGCTCTACAGGCAGGGGGTCGAACGTGCGTTCGATCGCCGGCTGGGCGTCTATCTCCGCACGCTTGTCGCCGACATCGCATCGCCGGAAGAGGCCGGCGAAAAATTTCCGCAATCTTTGGGTGAGCCGTTGTTCGAGCTGCCGCTGTCCGGCTGGTACTGGCAGGTGACACGCGTTGATCCGGGCAAGACCGAAATCCGGTCGTCACGCTCGTTGTGGGACGGCGGTTTACCACACTTGCGGGACCAGGGCATTGCCGGCAGCGCGGATGGCTCGCGCGCCGGCTACGTGGGCGGACCGGAAGATCAGCGTCTGCGCCTGGTCGAGCGCAATGTCGATCTCGGCGACGAAGGGCATTATCTGGTCGCTGTGGCGGGCGATGCCGCTGAAATTTCAGACGAAACGCGCTCGTTCGACAAGGCGCTGGTTATCACGTTTTCCATTCTTGCGGCCGTCCTGCTTCTCACGACAACATTTCAAGTTCGTTTCGGACTGGCGCCGCTCAAGCGCATCACCGACGGGCTCGCCGCCATCCGATCCGGCAGCGCCGAGCGGCTGACCGGAAAATTCCCCGAAGAGATCGCTCCGCTCGCTCGCGAGACGAACGCGTTGATCGAGACCAACAGGGAGATTGTCGAGCGGGCCCGGACGCATGTCGGAAATCTGGCGCATGCACTGAAGACTCCTCTTTCGGTGATGGTGAACGAAGCCACAGCACACGGCACCGAGCCGTTTGGGCAGAAGATTCTGGAGCAAGCCGATATCATGCGCGATCAGGTCGCGAGGCACCTCGAGCGCGCGCGCCTGGCAGCAGGATTGACGGTCGTCGGATCGGTCACGCAGGCTGCACCCGTCGTGACGGCGCTTGCGCGTACCATGGAGAAGATTCACCGCGACAAGAACCTGACAATTGATGTGCATGCGGACGAAACTGCACAATTTCACGGCGAGCGCCCTGATCTGGAAGAGATGGTGGGAAATCTTGTCGACAACGCCTGCAAATGGGCGTCATCGCGTGTTGCGATTGAGGTCGTTCGGGAGCGCCTTGATGCAGCGAGCGAACGCCAGGTTGTGCGGGTCATCGTCGACGACGATGGGCGCGGACTCTCGCCGTCCGAACGCGAACAAGTGGCCAAGCGCGGGCGCAGGCTCGATGAGACGAAGCCGGGATCCGGCCTCGGCCTTTCGATCGTGCTTGAGCTCGCCGGACTATATGGCGGCGGATTGACGTTCGGAACGGCGCCGCTCGGTGGGCTGCGCGCGGAGCTGGTGTTGCCGGCCGCATGACCGGCCGCGGGGCTTTTTTGCTGCCCGCCGGAGTTTTGCCCCAATCCTAGCCTCCCGATGCGTGACCTTGCAGATGGCGGGGTTCAGGGTTCCCTGGGGGTCCAAAATGTCGGCATTCAAATTTGCTGCCGTGGCTGTTGCGGGTGTCATTCTCGCAGGATGTGCCGGCAGCCCGGACGGGATGGGCCCGGGACCCAAGGAAAACACAGGCACCTTGCTTGGCGCATTGGGAGGCGCCGCCGTTGGCTCTCAATTCGGCGGCGGCACCGGTGGGCATGTCGCCGGAGCTCTTATTGGTGCCGGTATTGGCGGCCTGATCGGCAATCGAATCGGCGCTGCGCTTGACGACGACGACAAGCAGCGCGCCTACGCCGCGCAGATGGATGCGCTCGAGCGCGGCCAGCCCGGTGCGCCAGTATCCTGGCGCAATCCGGATTCCGGGCGGTACGGCACCGTCGTGCCCGGGCCCCAGTATCAGCAGGCCGGCCGTAACTGCCGTTCCTATACCCATACGATCTATATCAACGGGCAGCCGCAAACCGCCCGCGGAACGGCTTGCCGCAACCCGGACGGCACCTGGACGGCCGTCGGGTAGTCTTCAAGTTACACTTAACAACTTCTTAACGCCCGCCGCCGTATCAAGCCGGAGGCTTGAATTCGGATCGACCGAGGATGGCGGGCGCCGAGACGACCGTCGAACGGCTGCGGCATTTTCTGCGCGAGCTCTCGCCCGGGGCGCGTTCGCTGCTGATCGGCGAACTCGAGCGCAGCGTGCTGCGCGGGGATGATGTCGTCGGCGGGGACCTGGTTCTCCAGGAGCTGCGCCGCATTGTGCGCGAACAGCGCGAAACAGCTCCACGCATAGAAAATTCGGCACGGTTTCTGTTCAAGCCGCTTGAGCCTTTCATCGTCGACGATCGCAGCGACCATAAGCACCCGGGCCGTATCGCACGCTCATCGCTGGATGCCTTATGGAACTGGATCAGGCGGGATCTCCTGCCTCATGACGCCGATGCCCTGGCCGGCGAGGTCGGTGACGCAATGATCGCCGGCGATCATGCAAAGACCGAGCGTTTGGCGCGCATGTTTCAGGACAGGGTCGCCGCGGCAATTGATTCCAACATCAATTCCGAAGACCAGGACGGAAGAATCCGGCGCAGGATACTGCAGCAGATCGGCACGCCGCGCGCGGGGGATGAGCTTGCCGCACTCAAGGCCGCGCTCAAAGGACGTGATGTGTTGGCATCGCTGTCGGCGAGGCTGCCTCTCCAGATCGGAAACCTCGCCAACGCTCAACTCGACGAATGCAAGTCTCTCATCGAAAGCGCGGCCGCGCGCGACGGCGAGCTGTTCCTTTATGCCCTGCTGACAGTCATGAACCGAATGGCCGCACCGTGGCAGCTGATCCGGCTTGGCGTGAAAGCGGCCGGAAGCGACACGGCGGCGCGGGTTGCAGACACGCACTATGGCGTAGCCGTCAATATCGTCATGGCAGAGCTCGAACGCATGGTCGCGGAACTGCGCGAAGATCTTCGAAGCGGGCAGGGTGTTGCGGTAGGCGCGCTTCTCAAGACGATTCACGATTCAGCGCGAGGGCTCCGTACGGAGCTCGCGCTTCCGGTCGACAGCACCTGGGGACGCGCGTTGGCGGCTCAACGCACGCATATTTCCGATATCCTGCGTGCCGAAATTGAATCGATGCCGGGTCGCGTCCGGCACTTGTTGCGACCACGCCAGGCGAAGGAAATTCGCCCAAATTCAGTGCTTGATCCCAACGAGGTCGCCGAAGTCGAGGCACTGGTCGAATTTGTCGGTATCTGCCGGTACTTTGCCGGCGAACTCGCGATCAACGAGATGACACAACGCGCCCTGAGTGAATTGCGACATTACCTCGACAATGGCACCCGGTCGTTGCTCGAGGGGCTGCGCCACGCAGGTGATGCCGATCGCAGTTTCCGGCAATCGCAGGTCGATGCAGCCGTGCGGTTCTGCGCCAAGGTATTCGGGCGGGAATATGCGGCGCTGCTGGGCAAGGCCGCGGAAGTTGCGGTCATCGGCGATAGCAGGGCGGCCCGCGCCTAAAGGCCATTTTTGCTGCAGGGCGCCTGTGCGATAAAGCACATTGCTGTCACGATCGAACGTAAGTATTCCCTGCGACGCCGCCCTCCGGTCGAGGGCCGACGCGGAATTCAAGGCTCCATGACCCTTTGGTTCGTTTTCGCGCTGATGACGGCCGCAGCAATTTTCGCGGTCTTGTGGCCGCTTGGCCAGGCCGTGGATGCACAGGCCGGCAGCGATCTTGCCGTCTATCGTGACCAGCTGAATGAAATCGAGCGCGACCGCGCCGCGGGGCTGATCGGCGGGGCGGAAGCAGATGCGGCCCGGGTGGAGGTGTCACGCCGTCTTATTGCGGCAGCCGACGCTGCAGAATTCGGTCATGCCTTGCCAGTCGGCTCTCCGATCTGGCGCCGCCGCGCGCTGACGGTTGGCGCGGTGGTCTTGTTGCCGAGCATTGCTGCTGCTTTTTATCTTACACTCGGATCTCCGCAGCTGCCCGGCCAGCCGCTGGCGGACCGCATTCGCGAAGCGCACCAGGGTCGCTCAATTGCCAGTCTCGTCTCAGAGGCTGAAGCGCATCTTGAACGCAATCCTGACGACATCCGCGGCTACGAAGTGCTGGCTCCCGTCTACCTGCGCATGGGCCGCTTCTCCGACGCGGTGACCGCGCGGCGCAAGTTGTTGACGCTTGGCGGCGAGAATGCCGGGCGGCAGTCCGATCTTGGTGAGGCGCTGGTTGCAGCAGCGAATGGCGTCGTTACGGCCGAAGCCAAATCTGCATTCGAGCGCGCGCTGGCGCTCGACCCGCACGAACTTAAGGCCAGATTTTACACCGGTCTCGCGGCCGAGCAGGACGGCGATCGAGCAAAAGCAGCCGGCATATGGCGCGCCATGACGAAAAATGCGCCGGCCGATGCGCCATGGGTTCCGATGGTGCGGGAAGCGTTGGCGCGCGTGGACGCACCATCCCCAGTCACAACCGCGCCGGGTCCGACCGCAGACGATATTGCCGCCGCGGGCGCCATGAGCGACAAGGATCGTGGCGATATGATCCGCAATATGGTCGCCCGGCTTGCCGACCGGCTGAAAGCAAATGGAAGCGACGTCGAGGGATGGCAACGGCTCGTGCGTGCATATCTGGTTCTTGGCGAACGGGAGAAGGCGATTTCCGCTGCCGATGCCGCAAAACGAGCGCTTGCCAATGATGCCGACAAGCTTCGTCGTATCGAGGATACGATCAGGAGCCTTGGACTCGAAGGCTAAGACGGAATGACACGCAAGCAACGACGTCTGGCTCTGATTGGCACAAGCCTGGCCGTATTGGCGGTCGCCGCGGCACTCGTGCTGAGCGCCTTGCGGGATTCGATCGTCTTTTTTAATTCACCGACCGATGTCGCCGAAAAGCGCCCCGCGCCGGGTACCCGCATGCGCATTGGCGGCCTTGTTAAACCGGGCAGCATCGAGCGTGGTGACAACTTGCTCGTGCGTTTCGCAGTGACGGATGGAAAAACCGACATAGCGGTGCGGTACCAGGGCATCGTCCCGGACCTGTTCCGGGAAGGGCAGGGGGTCGTTGCCGAGGGCAAGCTTGAGACAGGCGGGGTATTTGCAGCCGATACTGTTCTGGCCAAACATGACGAGCGCTATATGCCGCGCGAGGTCGTTGATGCGCTGAAAAAATCCGGGCATTGGCAGGAAGGCGAGCAAAAAGGTTCGGGGAGCTCTGCAAAATGACTCCGGAACTCGGTCACTTCGCATTGGTGCTGGCGCTGGGTCTTGGTTTGATCCAGTCGATCGTTCCCGTCATCGGCGTGCACCAGCGTGACGGTTCGCTCATGCGCCTCGCCAGTTCAACCGCGATCGCGCAATTCGTTTTTGTCGCTTTATCGTTTCTCGCACTCACGGTCTGCTACGTTACATCGGATTTTTCCGTGGCGACGGTTTATGAGAACGCGCATTCAATGATGCCGTTGGTGTACAAGTTCACCAGCGTCTGGGGTAACCACGAGGGCTCGATGCTCCTGTGGGTCTTGATCCTCTCCTTGTTCGGCGCGCTGGTCGCGCTCTTTGGGAATAACCTTCCGGCAGCACTCAAAGCGCACGTGCTCGCGGTGCAATCGTGGATTGCCTGCGCGTTCTATCTGTTCATTCTGTTGACATCGAATCCGTTCCTGCGGCTGGCGCCTGCGCCATTCGAGGGGCGCGATCTCAATCCGATCCTGCAGGATATCGGCCTCGCCATTCACCCGCCGCTTCTTTATCTCGGTTACGTCGGGTTCTCGATCGCATTCTCCTTTGCCGTTGCCGCGTTACTTGAAGGACGCATCGATGCCGCCTGGGCCCGCTGGGTACGGCCGTGGACGCTCGCGGCCTGGACGTGCCTCACCGTCGGCATCGCGATGGGCTCCTATTGGGCCTATTACGAACTGGGCTGGGGCGGCTTCTGGTTCTGGGATCCCGTAGAGAACGCTTCGCTGATGCCGTGGCTGGCTGGAACGGCCCTCCTGCATTCGGCGGTGGTGATGGAAAAGCGCAATGCGCTGAAAATCTGGACGATCCTGCTCGCGATTCTCACTTTTTCACTTTCCCTGGTCGGCACGTTTCTTGTCCGGTCGGGTGTTCTTACCTCGGTGCACACATTCGCCAACGATCCCGCCCGCGGTGTGTTTATTCTTGCGATTCTGGTCATCTTCATCGGTGGGGGATTGTCCCTTTTCGCCTGGCGCGCGCCGCTGCTCAAGCAAGGCGGATTGTTCGCTCCGGTCTCGCGCGAAGGCGCACTGGTCTTGAACAATCTGTTCCTCACGACCGCCTGCCTGACGGTCTTTGTCGGCACGCTCTATCCGCTGGCACTCGAGGCGATGACGGGCACGAAAATTTCCGTGGGGGCGCCGTTCTTCAACCTGACGTTCGGGCCGCTTTTCGTGCCGCTGCTGTTTGCCATGCCATTCGGGCCGCTTCTGGCGTGGAAGCGCGGTGATATTCTCGGCGTTGCACAGCGGCTGCTGGCCGCCTTCGGCGTTGGCCTGGTAACCATCGCAATCGTTGCTGCGGCCGAAGGCGGGGTTTCCATTCTGGCGCCGTTCGGGGTCGGGCTGGCGCTCTTTGTCATGACCGGGGCGGTGACCGATGTCGTCGAGCGTGTCGGACTGTTTCGCGTTCCACTCTCCGTCGTGCGCCAGCGCGCGAGGGGCCTTCCCCGTTCGGTTTGGGGCACAGCCTTCGCGCATTTTGGAATAGCAGTAACCCTGCTGGGGATCGTCAGCGTTGGCACTTGGGCAAGCGAGCGCATTGTCGGGCTCAAGCCTTCGCAAACCGTTTCGCTGTCGGGTTTCGATCTGACCTTCGATGGGCTTGTTCAGCGCTCAGGCCCGAATTACCGCGAACTTGTTGGAAAGTTCACGGTGCGGCGGGGTGGCGTGCCAGTCGCGACAATGGAACCGGCAAAACGCAGCTTTGAGTCGCGCGCGACCACCACGACGGAAGCCGCATTGTTGACCCGTGGCTTCAGCCAGCTCTATCTGTCGCTCGGCGACGTCAATAACGACGGCTCGGTAGCCGTCAGGCTCTACTATAAGCCGATGGTCCTTCTTATCTGGATCGGCGCAGTTATCATGATGGTTGGCGGCGCGCTCTCGTTGTCCGATCGACGGCTGCGGGTCGGCGCTCCAAGACCCGCGGCAAAGCCGGCTGCGCAGCCGGCGGAGTAGGGTATGCGTCGGGGTGCAGCGATCGCTCTTGCGCTTGCCATCATCACGTCAAGCAGTTCGCTGGCGGTGCAGCCCGATGAAATGCTGAAGGATTCGAAGCTCGAGGCGAGAGCTCGCGAACTGTCGCGCGAGTTGCGCTGCATGGTTTGCCAAAATCAATCGATTGACGAGTCGGACGCGCCGCTTGCGCGCGATCTGCGTCTGCTGGTCCGCGAGCGGCTCACCAAAGGTGATACCGACCAGCAAGTGCTTGATTTTCTGGTTGCCCGCTACGGCGAGTTCGTCCTCCTCAAGCCGCCGCTGGAAAGCAAGACGATTATTCTGTGGGCGCTGCCGCCGGTGGCATTGCTTGCCGGCGCTATTGGGCTGTTTCTCGCCGGGCGCCGGCGCCGGCCAGGCCAGCCGGAGCCTGCGACACTTAGTAACGAAGAACAGCACAAGCTTTCGACTTTGGTCGACGAGCCTCCTGCTGAGCGTTGATTTTCTACAGGAATTTCAAACGTCTCCGTAATCCCCACGTTACCAAACTTTAATCCTGCCGACAGGACGCTGTAAGGCTCATCTCCCCATCTTCAGGTTCGAAACAGCGCAACACGCGCCACACGAATCGCGATGGAGATTTTCAGATGAACCCGAGCGTCAATCCCGCTCCAGAAAGCCGGAAGAAACCGCGTGCGCTTTCCGTGCGCCGGGCGGTGCTGCTGGCGACGACAATCGCCGGCCTCGGCATTGGTGCATTCGTGGCCGGTCCCGCTTTCGACATTCATGCCGGTTATCCGGCGGCACTTGCCCAGAACCTCTCCGAGCAGGCCCACAAGCTTCAGGCGCCAGTCGGATTTGCCGACATCGTGGAGAAGGTGAAACCCGCGGTTATCTCCGTACGCGTGAAGGTCGATGGCGGTTCGCAGACCAATGGCCTCGGAAACAACAATGATGTCCCTCCCGGATTGCGCGAGTTTTTCCGCCGCTTCGGGATGCCGGATGCGCCCGAGGGCATGCCGCGCAATCGTCACAACACGATTACCGGCCAGGGCTCGGGATTCTTCATCTCGGCCGATGGCTATGCCGTAACCAACAATCACGTGGTTGAGAAGGCAGAGAGCGTTCAGGTCACGACCGACGACGGCAAGACTCATAAAGCCAAAGTTATTGGTACCGATCCGCGCACTGATCTTGCTCTGATCAAGGTGGAGGGCGGACCATTCCCTTACGTGAAACTGTCGGACAAGACGCCGCGCATCGGTGATTGGGTTCTTGCCGTCGGCAATCCGTTCGGTCTCGGCGGCACGGTAACGGCCGGCATTGTCTCTGCGCGTGGCCGCGATATCGGCGCGAGCGCTTATGACGACTTCATTCAGATCGATGCCCCGGTGAACAAGGGCAACTCGGGTGGCCCCACGTTCGACACCGAAGGCAATGTCATCGGCGTGAATACGGCGATCTTTTCGCCATCGGGTGGCTCGGTTGGTATCGCCTTCGCGATCCCCTCCGAAACCGTCAGTAGCGTGGTTGCCCAGCTGAAGGAGCATGGTTCGGTCACGCGCGGCTGGATCGGAGTTCAGATTCAGCCGGTAACGCAGGACATCGCCGACAGCCTCGGCCTCAAAAAAGCCGAAGGCGCACTTGTCGCCGAGCCGCAACCCAACAGTCCCGCCGCCAAGTCCGGAATTGCCGCTGGAGATGTCATCACCGCTGTTGACGGCAAACCGGTCAAGGACGCGCGCGACCTTGCGAAGAAAATCGGAGCTATGGCACCGAAGACGTCGGTGAAGCTCACTGTCCTTCACGACGGATCTGAAAAGACCTTGACGCTCACGCTCGGCGAAATGCCAAACACCAAGGAAGCGCGTGCGTCGGTAGACGAGGGGGATAGTGGCGCCGATCTCGGCAAACTTGGTCTTACTCTTGCGCCTGCCGCCAGGGTCGCGGGCGCCGGGGCCGAGGGTGTGGTTGTCACCGGAGTCGATTCAAGCGGCGTCGCGGCAGATCACGGGTTCTCGACGGGTGACGTCATTCTCGAGGTTGCCGGGAAATCCGTCGCCACGCCAACGGATGTGCGCAAGGTCATTACAACGGCGCGGACCCAAGGCAAGCGTACCGTCCTGGTCCGGGTGAAGAAGGGCGACAACACGAGATTCGTCGCGCTGCCGCTGGGCCGCGGCTGAGACACGAGATTGGGGACGTCCCGCCGGCATCCGTCGCCCCCGCCGGTGGTCCGACCTCAACGGGGCGGGCATTGCGCCCGTCCCGGCAAAATTCCGGAAGTGGTCCTCGGTTGGGCCACTTTCGAACGGAGCTCCAACCCTGGCATCCGTCGCCCCCGCTGGGGTGGAGTCGTTGAGGGGGTGGCGGTCTCCGCCACCCCCTCGCGTACGAATGGGGGGTTCACGGCTGGAAGCAGTTGACCCCGCCACCGAAATGACTGGAATTGGTGTGACCGATGCCCACCTTTGCGGATATTAACGGGCAGCGCCCTTTCAGCCGGCCGGCTGAAGCGCAACCGGACCGGGTCACCATGCGCCTACTGGTCATTGAGGACGATCGTGACGCCGCGGACTACCTGGTCAAAGCGTTCCGGGAAGTCGGGCATGTCGCCGATGCGGCTACCGACGGCGACGACGGGCTAACAATGGCGGTTGACGGTCAATACGACGTCCTGATCGTAGATCGAATGCTCCCCAAACGGGACGGTCTTTCGCTGATTGGTGCGCTGCGGGGAAAGGGAATTGGGACCCCGGCCCTGATCCTGTCTGCGCTCGGCCAGGTCGATGACCGGGTCAAAGGTTTGCGGGCCGGCGGCGACGACTACCTCTCCAAGCCCTACTCATTTTCGGAGTTGCTCGCACGGGTAGAAGTGCTCGCGCGCCGCCGCGTCGGCCGGACCGACGAAACTGTCCTCCGGGTCGGCGATCTCGAACTCGACCGCCTGTCCCACCAGGTGCGTCGTGGAGATGAGGAAATCTCGCTGCAGCCGCGCGAATTTCGGCTGCTGGAATACCTGATGCAGCATGCGGGTCAGGTGGTCACCCGTACAATGCTGCTGGAGAACGTGTGGGACTACCATTTCGACCCCCAAACCAACGTCATTGACGTACACATCTCGCGCTTGCGCTCGAAAATCGATAAAGGTTTCTCCCAGCCGCTTTTGCACACAATCCGCGGCGCGGGATACATGATACGTGACGGCGCTCGGTAAGTTATTTCGCACCACCACGTTCAAGCTCACGCTGGTCTATTTGACCGTTTTCGGGCTATTCGCGGCATTTCTGCTCGGGTATTTCGCACTCAACACGCGCAGGCTGATCACCGAGCAGATCACCGATACTGTCAATGCCGAAATCACCGGACTCTCCGAACAATATCGACAGGGAGGGATCAGACGGCTCGTCATAGTCGTCGACGCGCGCGCGAGACGTCCCGGCTCCAGCCTGTATCTCGTTACGACGTTTGCGGGAGAGGCTCTCGCCGGCAATGTCACGGCTTTGCCGCCCGGCACACTCGACAACCCTGGCTGGACGGAGACCGTCTACAAACGGCTCGACGAGGCCGACGCTTCCGATCATCCGGAGCATCACGCGCTTGTGCGGGTCTTCCAGCTTCCGGGCGGTTTCCGCCTGCTGGTCGGGCGCGATCTCGACGAGCGCGAGCGCCTCTACAATATCGTCCTCGCGGCCGGGCGCTGGTCTATCGCGATCGTAATCGTTCTGGGCCTCGCGGGCGGACTGTTCGTCACCCGCCGGGTCCTGCGGCGCGTGGATGCAATGACGGAAACAACGCGCACGATCATGCGTGGCGATCTGGGTGGACGGTTGCCGGTCGCAGGCACCGGCGATGAACTGGACCGCCTGGCCGAAAACCTGAACCTGATGCTGGAACGGATCGAAGCCTTGATGCGCGGCTTGAAGGAAGTTTCAGACAACATCGCACACGATCTCAAGACGCCTTTGACCCGTCTCAGGAATCGCAACGAACAGGCGTTGCGCGTTGCAAAAAGCGAATCCGAATATCGTGCCGCCCTGGAAAGCACGATCGAGGAGTCCGAAGGCCTCATTCGAACTTTTAATGCATTGCTGATGATTGCGCGCGCGGAGTCCGGTCAGGCGCGCGACGATATGAGTGAGTTCGACGCAGCGGAGATCGCCCGAGACGTTGGAGAGTTGTACGAGCCGCTCGCTGACGAGAAAGGTCTCGCATTGAAGGTGGAAGCCGATACGCCGGCACCGGTGATCGGCAATCGCGAACTTATCAGTCAGGCACTCGCCAACCTTGTCGATAACTCGATCAAATATGCCGGCGCGGCGGGCGAAGCGGTGAACGGCGCAGCAGATGAGGTTGTCGTTCGCGCGCTGACCGAAGGCGATCGGATCCTTTTAACGGTGACCGACTGCGGGCCCGGTATTCCCGAAAGCGATCGCAATCGCGTGGTTGAGCGCTTTGTACGGCTTGAGCAGAGTCGTTCGCAGCCGGGTTCCGGACTTGGCTTAAGCCTCGCCGCAGCCGTCGCCCGCCTGCACGGTGGTGAGCTCGTCTTGGCCGACAACAAACCGGGCCTGAAAAGCATCATTGCCTTGCCGCGGGGAGGGCCGGTACAGATTTCCGGATGAGACGCCCCGCTAGACGTAAGGCTCGCCCTAAGAAGGAAGCCCGGAAATCCGGTTATGCGACCGCCGCCAAAGGTGCTGCGTTTGCCGACCTGATTGCAGCCGCCCCGCGGTTGAACGACCCCGACGTCGCGCGGGTGCGCGTATCCGACTGGCTGGCTGGCGTATCGTCGGCCGATTCCGAACCCCTCAAAAGTCTGTTTTCCACGAAGCCGGTCATGGGCACGCTTGTGGAGTCTCTGGCGGAAAGCTCGCCGTACCTTTGGGATTTGATCACCCGCGAGCCCGATCGGCTTCGGCGATTGTTGCTGGCAAATCCCGACCAGCATTTTGCGGCGCTCCTCAGGGATCGGGGGCGCGCCGCGGCGGTAAGCAAGGACGAAGCAGGGGCGATGCGACAGCTTCGCCGCATGAAGTCCGAAGCTTCGCTGCTGATCGCGCTTGCCGATATCGGCGGCGTGTGGCCGGTGATGCGCACAGCCCATGCGCTCACTGAACTTGCGGATGCCGCCGTCGGCGCCGCCACACGATTTGTGCTGGCAGAGGCCGGGCGCGCCGGGCGTCTTGCCCTGAAGGATAAATCCAGACCCCAGGCAGGCAGCGGCTACATCGTTCTCGCCATGGGTAAAATGGGCGCATTCGAACTTAATTACTCCAGCGATATCGATCTCATCGTCCTGTACGACCCGGCGGCGCCTGCATTGCCCGCAGATGCGGAGCCGTCCACGCTCTATGTGCGTCTCACGCAGCGGCTCGTGAAGCTACTGCAGGAGCGGACCGCCGATGGCTACGTTTTCCGTACCGACCTGCGGCTGAGGCCCGATCCGGCATCGACGGCGGTGGCAATCTCCAAAGCAGCAGCTCTCTCCTACTACGAGAGTGTCGGACAGAACTGGGAGCGCGCCGCCATGATAAAGGCGCGCGCGTGCGCCGGCGATATTGCGGCCGGCGAAGCGGTTCTTCACGAGCTGGCACCGTTTGTGTGGCGAAAGTACCTGGACTTCGTGGCGCTTGCCGACGTTCATGCCATGAAACGGCAGATCAACGCTTATCGTGGTCACGGTGAGATCGCGGTCGAAGGGCACAACATCAAACTCGGTCGTGGCGGCATCCGCGAAATCGAGTTTTTTGCACAGACGCAGCAATTGATCGCCGGCGGCCGCAATCCGGCTCTTCGTGACCGCGATACGCTGACAACGCTCGACAAGCTCTGCGCGGACAAGTGGATCGATGGCGAAGCACGCGACGCCATGAAGGAAGCTTACGGCTTCCTTCGCGTCGTCGAGCACCGTCTGCAGATGGTGAATGACGAGCAGACGCAAAGCCTGCCGGGGGATCGGGCGGAGCTCGAGCGTTTTGCGCGATTCCTCGGATTCAAGGACAGGGACGATTTTGCCGTCGTGCTCCTCGGGCACCTCCACAAGGTGCAACGTTACTATGCCCGATTGTTCGAAAAGGAGCCCAAGACCGAACGTCCGGCGCTGGCATTTCCGCCGGAAGCCGATGATCACAAGACTCTGGACCGTCTGTCGGAGCTTGGGTTCAAGGCACCGCTTGAGGCGTCCAGCATCATCCGGGACTGGCTGCGCGGCAACCATCGCTCCTTGAGAGGTGAGGCTGCCCAGGAACATCTTCAGGCGCTGCTACCCGTGCTGCTTGAGCAAATCGCCCGAACCGACAATCCCGGCGCGACCCTTGTGCTATTCGATCATTTCCTTGCCAACCTGCATGGTGCGGCGCGCTTACTTTCTCTCCTCGGGCAGAGGCCCGATCTTATCGCGCTCATCGCACTCGTCCTTGGGACGGCGCCGCGTCTCGGTGACACTTTGGCGCGCCATCCGCAGGTCATCGACGCACTCGTCGACCCAAGCTTTTTCGGAGCTTTGCCGGATGACGCGGAACTTGCGCAGCGGTTCAACGCGGCGCTGGCGCAATCGCGCTACGATGAGGATTTGCTCGAACGCATCCGCATGTTCGGGCTGGAATACATGTTCCTCATTGGTGTCCGGATCTTGTCCGGGACGGTGACGGCCCGGCAGGCAGGGCAGGCCTTTGCGCGTCTTGCCGATGCGGTCATCCGCGCCGTTCATGGTGCCGTCGCCGAAAATTTTGCAAAGGCCCACGGCCGCATGCGCAACGAGGAATCTGCGGTTATCGCGATGGGTAAGCTTGGCGGTTACGAAATGACCGCAACATCGGATCTTGACCTGATCCTGGTCTACGATTTTGACGGCGACAGCCCGGAATCGGACGGCGCACGCCCGCTATACGGCGCGCAGTATTTTGCCCGTCTGACGCAACGTTTGATCAGCGCGCTGACGGCACAAACCAACTATGGTGCACTTTATCAGGTCGATATGAGGCTACGCCCCTCCGGCCGCGCGGGCCCGCTTGCAACGCAGCTTGACGGGTTCCTTCAATATCAGGAGAGCGAAGCGTGGACGTGGGAACACTTGGCGCTCACCCGAGCGCGCGTTGTTTCCGCATCTCCTGCATTCCGGCAGCGAATCGAAAACGTCATTCGAGACATTCTGCAGCGCCCGCGGGATGCCAAGCTGACCGCCGGCGATGTCGTTGAGATGCGCGCGGCAATCGCCAAAGAAAAAGGTGACAGCACGCGCTGGGATCTCAAATACGTGGCCGGCGGGTTGGTCGATATTGAATTCATTGCGCAGTATCTCCAGCTTGTCCACGCGAACCGGCTTCCGGATATTCTGGATACGTCGACCGCGCGCGTGCTCGATAAGGCGCGGGCCTTGAACGTTTTGGCGGTGGAAGATTCCGAAGTTCTTCGTCCGGCGGTGCAGCTTTATCAGGATCTAACGCAAATCCTGCGCTTGTGCCTGCCGGACGCATTCGACGCGAAAAAGGCCGGGGCAGGCCTGCTGCGGCTTCTTGCGCGGGCTGCCGATGTGCCGGATTTTGCGGCGCTTGAAGCGACGTTGGCCGATACACAAAGAAGGGTGCGCGCGAGCTTCGTCCGGATCCTGGGACAGGATCCGGTGGTGGGTTAGGCTGCTTCTTCTCGCGGAAACAGGCATTGCGGCTCAAGCGGCAAACGCACCACCACGACCGTGCCCATGCCGAGCGTAGAACGAATTCGCATGCGACCGCCGTGCAATTCGACCAGTGACTTCGAGATTGCGAGGCCAAGCCCGGAACCTTGATGGCTCTTGGTCAGCTGGCTTTCGACCTGCTCGAACGGCCGGCCGAGACGTGCGAGCGCGTCCCGCGCGATACCTATACCGGTGTCGGCGATCGAGAGCATGATGAAGTGATCGGTCGCGCGCCCGCGGACCGTGATCCGGCCGCCCGTAGGTGTGAACTTTATGGCGTTGGAAAGAAGGTTGAGCGCAATCTGCTTGAGTGCACGGCGGTCGGCACGCAATCTCAATTGCGGTGATATGCGGGCGGTCAGCTGCAGCGTCTTATCTTCGGCCCGTGCGGCCACGACGCGCATGGCCTCATTGAGGAGGGTATCGATCCGAAGGTCCTCAAAATCGAGCCGGAGCCGGCCCGCTTCGATCTTCGACATGTCGAGAATGTCGTTGATGACCTCCAGCAGGTATTGCCCGCTGCCGCGAATATCGCTGCAATATTCATGATATTTTTCGGCGCCGAGCGGGCCGAACATTCCGGACTCCATGATTTCGGAAAAACCGATGATTGCGTTCAATGGTGTGCGCAGCTCATGACTCATATTGGCGAGGAATTTTGACTTCGCCTGGTTTGCCTCTTCCGCGCGTGTCTTTTCTTCGGCGTATTTTTCAGCAAGTTCGGCAGAACGTTGCTGGGACGCCCGCAGGTCGGCAACGGATGCCATCAGGCGCTTCTCGCTGTCGATCAGTTTTTCCTCGTGGGTCTTCAGGGCTGTGATGTCGGTGCCTACGGAAACGTAGCCGCCGTCTTTTGTGCGTCTTTCGCTGATGTGCAGCCAGCGGCCGTCCTCAAGCTGGGCCTCGAACGTGCGCGCACCGGGGATGCTTGGCCCCGCCGCATTGATGATCTTGTTGCGAACAACCGGCTTGCCGCCGGCGGCAACCACCGACTCGTAGGATGCGCCGACGGTGATCGCTTCATCCGGCAAACGATGCAGATCCTGAAAGTTGGAGTTGCAAAGCACAAGCCGGTTATCGGCGTCCCAAAGGACGAATGCCTCCGGGATCGTCTCAATTGCATCACGCAGGCGCATGTCCGCGGCGACGGTTTTTTCCACCAGGCTCTTCTGCTCGGTAATATCGACCGCGATCCCGATGAGGTGCAGGCCCGGGTCGTTGGGCTGGCGCACCAGTTCGCAACGGGCACGCAGCCATACCCAATGGCCGTCCGCATGGCGCATGCGGAAGGCATGGTCGATCGTGGTCGCGGTTGCATCCGCAAGTTCGACGGCGAGATCGTAGAGACGGACGTCCTCGGGATGCACCAGAGAAGTCACATCGCCGAATGACAGGAGGTCATTCTTGTTCTCAAGCCCGAGGATGTCGAACATCGATTGCGACCAGAAAATGCGTCCCCGGGCAAGATCCCAATCCCAAAGGCCGCAGCGGCCGCGGTTCAGCGCGGTGTCGATGCGGCTGCGGACCGTTTCATAGATGAGATCCGCTTCGCGCGCCCGTGTCGCTTGCCAATGGAACGCAAATCCGAGGATGAGGACAACGAAACCGGTCGTGGAGGAGAGGGTGATCGTCAGGGTTGTCAGCGAGCGCCATTCGGAAAGCGCAGCCTTGCGGTCCTGAACCACCGCGAGCTGACCGAACGGGGCGCCGAGCATCCGGACCGTCGCCAATGCTCGCGAGTTGTCGGGCAACGTGATTTCCAGGACACCCGCACCGGCGCCGAACGTCGTGAGAGGTTGCGTGGCGCCCAGCACGTCGATCAACCGGCGGCCGATTGTGGAGTCGGTGGCTGGTGTGGCGGCAGCAATCACACCATCCGGCTTCGTGAGGATAAAACGGCGCCCCGCGGCCATTGCCCAGGAAGGGAGGACTTGTGCAAGCACTTGCTGCGGTTGCTCGACAGCAGCTGCCGGCCGCTTGAGCGGACGGTGAAGGCGTTCCGCAGCAAGATCCGCCGCGGCTTCGAGCGAGGCGACTTCGCTGATGAGCGTCTGCCGGCGGTGGTCGAGCACCTGCACGAGGGCTCCCACGCAGATGGTCGCAAGAAACGCGATGATGAGGACCGGGACTGCCCGGCGCAGCAGGGGCTCAGCGTTCAGCAGCCGCCGATACGCCGGTTTGGCGATGGATTGCGCGAGGCCCTTGATGGAATCGGGATGTGCAGACGCACTCGCCGTATCGGCGCGCGCCATAATCGGCCTCCGTTGGAAGTTCCCCTGTCACCCACGCGCCGGAAGGATGTGCCGCATCGCTTTCCGAATCACTTGCCGATTGGAATCGATAGGCGCTGATTTGTCGAGAGTCGGAAGAGTCAAATATTTAAAAAAAGTTACCCACGAATAGTTTTTGCAACACAAACTGCCGTTTCAGGGGGCGGCCAAGGCGCGATCGACGATATCTGAAAGGTCGCGCGACAGAGGGGATGCTGCCCTGATCCGCCTCAGCGCCCTTTCAGCCTTCGTTTGCCGGCCATGCTCCATCGTGCGCCAGTTGCGGAACGCCGTTGCAAGGCGTGCCGAAACCTGCGGGTTCTTCCGGTCGAGCTCAAGCACGGTGTCTGCGATGAAGTCGTAGCCGGCTCCGTCGGGGCGGTTGAATTGCGTGGAATTGCCCTGCGCGAAGGCTCCGATAAGGGACCGGACGCGATTAGGGTTGGAAAGCGAGAAAGCAGGGTGGGTTGTGAGGGCGCGGACGTGGCCGAGCGTGTCGCGATGCGGGATCGCCGCCTGCAACGAAAACCACTTGTCCACCACGAGCGCGTCGCCCGCATAATAGCTGTAGAAATCGGCCAGGGCGTTCTCGCGCTCCGGCACATCGTGCAACGACAGGGTCGCGAGCGCAGCCATGCGATCGGTCATATTGTCGGCATTCCGATATTGCCGGTCGGCACGCGCAATTGCCGCCGGCGTGGCGTTCGCCGCCAAGAGATCGAGGGCGGCATTGCGTAAGGCGCGTCGCCCGGCGCTGCCGGCATCAGGGCTGTAGCGGCCCCCGCCGGTCATTCGCTCATAGGCAGCTGCAAGTGAGACACCGAGACGCCCACCGAGTTCCACCCGCAGCGCAGTGCGCGCCTGAAAAATGGCATCGGGGTCGATGTCCTTCCCGATCTCTCGCGCGATATCACCCTCGCTGGGCAAGATCAGAGCCAATGCAACAAATGCGGGCTCCAGAGTGCTGTCCTCAAGCGTTGCAGTAAACGCCTGCACGAGCCTGTCGTCTTTATGCAGCGGTCGCCCGGTACGAATCGCGGCGACGTTATCGAGAAGCAGGCGCATTGAAATAGTCTGCAGTGCCTGCCAGCGGTTGAATGCGTCGCTGTCCCGCGCCGCCAGAAAACCGAGATCGTCGGTATCGAGGTCGGTCTTCAGGTTGATCGGTGCCGAAAAGCCGCGATTGATCGATAGTACAGGTTGCTCTCCGACGCCGGCGAATTCAAATTTGGCTGCCTGGTCGGCCAATATAATAGTTCGGCCTTCGACTGACCGGCCATTGACGGCCTTGAGTGCAAGGTCGCGCCCGTCCTTTCCGACAAGGCCGATCGAAAGCGGAATGACCATCGGTTCTTTTGATGGTTGCCCCGGGGTTGCCGGAATGGCCTGCGCGCATTGCAAGATGAATGCCTTGCGCGCCGCGTCAAAGCGCCCGCTGACGGTGACCTCCGGGGTGCCGGCCTGGCTGTACCATCTCATGAATTGCGTCATGTCTCGGCCGGCGGCGTCTGCAAAACACTGGATGAATTGCTCGACGGTCGCGGCTTCGCCGTCGTGACGGGCAAAGTAGAGGTCCATGCCGGCGCGGAATTTCTCCTTGCCGATCAGGGTCTGCACCATGCGTACCAATTCGGCGCCTTTCTCGTAGACTGTGGCCGTGTAGAAGTTGTTGATCTCCCGATATGCCTCCGGACGGACCGGATGTGCGAGTGGTCCGGCGTCTTCGACGAATTGAGCCGCGCGAAGCGCGCGAACATCGGCGATACGTTTGACGGGCCGGGAACGCATGTCGGAGGAAAATTCCTGATCGCGGAATACGGTGAGTCCTTCCTTCAGGCAAAGCTGGAACCAGTCGCGGCAGGTAATGCGGTTTCCGGTCCAGTTGTGAAAATATTCGTGGGCAATCACGGCCTCGATATGCGCGTAGTCTGCATCGGTCGCAGTCTCGGGGCTGGCCAGCACATATTTGTCGTTGAAAACGTTCAGGCCCTTGTTCTCCATAGCGCCCATGTTGAAATCGGAAACGGCGACGATCATGAAGATGTCGAGATCGTATTCACGGCCGAAGGCTTCCTCGTCCCATCGCATGGCGCGCTTGAGCGAATCCATTGCATAACTGCAGCGGCCCTCCTTGCCATGCTCGACATAGATCCGAAGCGTCACGTTGCGTCCCGACATCGTGACAAACCGGTCTTCGACACAGGCGAGGTCGCCGCCCACGAGGGCAAACAGATAGGACGGCTTTGGATGCGGATCGTGCCAGACCGCAAAATGCCGTCCGCCAGGCGCATCGCCGGCTTCGACCAGATTTCCATTCGCTAGCAGGACGGGGGCCTCAGACTTGTCGGCCTCGATGCGCGTGGTGTAGACGGCCACGACGTCGGGCCGGTCGGGAAAATAAGTGATGCGGCGAAAACCTTCGGCTTCGCATTGCGTGCAATAGGTGCCGCTCGAACGATAAAGCCCGGAGAGTTGCGTGTTTGCGGACGGATCAACGCTCGTTTCAATTTCAAGCGAAAACGGTCTGTTTGGCGGCTGTGGGATGGTGAGACCGTCAGGCGTTGCAACGAAACTGCCATCCGGCACCGCACTCCCGTCGAACTTGAGCGAAACCAGGTGCAGGCCGTCGCCGTCGAGCACCAGGGGCGCCGCTGCGCTGGTCGGGTTCGGCCTTAGCGAAAGGGTCGCCTTTATCCTGGCGTTGGCCGGATGCAACGAGACGTCCAGTGAAACGCGATCAACCAGCCAATCAGGCGGACGGTAGTCTTGCAGCCGGATCGGCTGTCCAATGTCGGTACGCATGCGTTGTGATCTATGATGTTCCGCCGGTAATTGGAAGAAAGAACGGTGCAGCACATGCATGCAATGGTGCTTGAGCGCCCGCGAACGCCACTTGTCTTGCGCGAGCGGCCCATACCGGTCGCGGGCTCCGGCGAAATCATGATGTCTGTAACGGCCTGCGGGGTTTGCCGCACCGACCTGCATTTGGTCGACGGGGAACTGCCGCATCCTGCCTTGCCGATCGTCCCCGGCCACGAAATCGTCGGCTGCGTGGAGAAAGTAGGGGCAGGCGTGGAAACATTCAGGGTTGGCGATCGCGTTGGGGTGCCGTGGTTGGGCGGAACCTGCGGGCTCTGCGACTTTTGCCGCAGCAACCGCGAAAACCTGTGCGACAGGCCAATTTTTACCGGATACACGCGGGACGGCGGCTTTGCCACGCATGTGGTCGCTGACGCTCGTTTCTGTTTTTCATTGCCCGGCGAAGTCGATGCCGCGCAAGTCGCGCCCTGGCTTTGCGCAGGTCTGATCGGCTGGCGGAGCTATCGCATGGCCGGTGAGGGGAAAACGCTTGGCCTCTACGGATTTGGCGCCGCCGCCCACATTCTGGCGCAAATCGCCAAATGGCAGGGCCGGCGTGTCTTTGCGTTCACGCGCGCCGGCGATGAAACGGCGCAGCGATTTGCTCTCTCGCTCGGCGCAGCCTGGGCAGGCGCTTCCGATCAATTGCCGCCCGAGCCGCTCGACGCCGCGATCATTTTTGCGCCGGTCGGTGCGCTGGTGCCGGTGGCACTCAGGGCGGTGAAAAAAGGCGGTCGCGTGGTGTGCGGAGGAATTCACATGTCGGACATACCGACCTTCCCCTACCGGCTGCTCTGGGAGGAACGACAGGTGATGTCGGTCGCAAATCTCACTCGGGCGGACGCACGGGAGTTTCTCGACATTGCACCCAACGCGAATGTGACTTGCGAAGTGACGCGTTATTCGCTGGCGCACGCCAACGAAGCGTTGTCAGATCTCCGAAGCGGGCGCGTGCAGGGCGCTGCGATCATCGTGCCCTGAATGCAATCTCCCCGGGGGCTCAATCGCCGCGCTGACAAAATTGCCGCACAAGAGGCCGCGCGGCTTAACGCATGGGCTCGGCGTGGCCGATCACGCGTTTAATTGGCGGGGATTGCTGCTTGAGCGCACGTTCAAGAGCGTCAACGTTTTCATGAACGCTTTGGACGCTCAAACGCGGATCAACGCGGCAATGAAAGTTGACGATTTCGCCTTCGGCGGTCTCGCGCACCCGGACATTGTGCACGTCCCGGATATGGCGCCCTTTGGCTGCCAGCTCGGACAACGCCGATCCGACAGCTTTGACACGCTCCGGCGGCGCCTCGCGCCCGGAGGCGTCCTGCGGCTGCAGCGGTTCTAAATGAGTTTCCACCTCGACATCGGGTCCAAGCTCGGCCGCAATAGCGCTCTCGAGCCCGTCGGCCATTTCATGCGCGGCCTGCAGGGAAAGCTTGCCGTCGACCTCGAGGTCGAGGGAGACCGCGAGCTTTTCCCCAAGCTCGTGAACCGTAACATGGTGCACGGCGAGCGCCCGGTTGCGCGCGATCACCATGACCCGGTCAAGCACGGTTTCTGTATTGAGTGCGACGGGATCCGTTGTAATGACCGGCTCGGCGCCAGGTATTTGTTCGCGCAGCGTCCCGATGACAGCCTCTTTGATTGCGCTCACCCGGTCCAGCGGCAACGTGCGGCTGACCGCAACTGTGAGATCGATAAACGTCTGCTCGCCCACCGCGCGGGCGCGTACCTGTTCGACGGCGACGACACCAGGGACTCGAGCGGCAAGACCGGTGATCTTTTCGGTCGCCCCCGGCGGCGCGACGTCGGTTAGCGTATCGACGGTACGTCTTGCGAGCTTCCAGCCGGCGATGCAGACGAGCACTGCCACAACCAATGCGGCTACAGAATCCGCCCACGGCAAGCCGAAACGTACACCGATCAATCCCACCAGCACCGCCAGCGAAGACCACAGATCGGAAGAAAAATGGAGCGCGTCAGCTTCGAGCGCGTGGCTCGAAGTTTTTTCGGCGGTTTGCGACAGGGCGCGGGCGCGGAAGAAGTCGACAATGATCGAGACAGCGATAACGGCGAATGCCCACACGGTCGCTTCGACGATATGAGCTTCGTGCTCGACCAGGCGCTTGGTCGCCTCCCAGACGACTATCCCGGAAAGCAGAAACAGCAGCGCGGTCTCGGCAAGCGCCGAAAGGGCCTCTACCTTGCCATGGCCGTAATGATGCTTTGCGTCCGCCGGTTTCCCGGAAATGCGTACGGCGATGTAGGTCATGACCGTGGCGCCGAGGTCGATGAATGAATGACCGGCCTCCGACAGGATCGCAAGCGAGCCTGTGGCAAACCCGACAATCGCCTTGGCGATCGTCAACCCCGCCGAGGCGAAAATTGAGGACAGCGCAACTTGTTCTTTTTCGCTCTGCATAAGGCGCCGGTGTAGCGCAAACACGGGAAGAATTCGAGAACCAGCGACACCTTTCCTTCAAAGCGCGACAGGCTTTTCCGATACGGATCATCAATCGCCTGTCTTCCTTTTGAGTCGACAATGTGGGCCAAATCAACGGCGTGCAATGCCCTTGCTCTTGGGCGGCATCTGCGCCATTTGAGAAGCATGAAATTGAGCCGCCGTTTCTGCGTCGCGCCGATGATGGAATGGACGGACCGGCACTGCCGGTATTTTCACCGTCTGCTTACACGGCATGCGTTGATCTATACCGAGATGCTCACCACCGGCGCGGTGCTGCATGGCGATCGCGCGCGCCTTCTTGGTTTCGATCCATTCGAACATCCTGTTGGCCTTCAGCTTGGCGGCTGCGATCCGCATGCGCTTGCGCAATCGGCCAGTGTCGGTGCGGAGTTCGGTTATGACGAAATCAACCTCAACATTGGTTGCCCGTCTGATCGCGTTCAGGAGGGCCGGTTCGGGGCCTGCCTGATGGCCGAGCCTCGGCTGGTCGGCGACTGCGTGGCCGCCATGAAGGCCGCTGTCAGGGTGCCGGTGACCGTCAAATGCCGTATCGGCATTGATGAGCAGGATCCGGAAAGCACGCTTTTTGCTTTTGCCGAGATTGTGAAGGCGGCAGGTACGGATGCGCTCATCGTGCACGCGCGCAAGGCCTGGCTCAAAGGTCTGTCCCCTCGTGAAAACCGCGAAGTGCCCCCGCTCGATTATCCGCTCGTGCATCGGCTGAAGGCGGCGCATCAGGATCTCGAGATTGTGCTCAATGGCGGGATTGCCAGCCTGGAGCAAGCCCAATCGCATCTTGGCGTGCTCGATGGCGTGATGATGGGCCGCGCCGCGTATCAGGAACCCTGGCGTCTTCTCGGAGTCGATCCGTTGTTTTTTGGGACAGCACCGCCGTTTAAGACGCCGAAAGAAGCAGCGGCGGCCCTGATGCCGTATATCGAGCGTCAGCTCGACAACGGGTTCCGTTTGCACGTAGTCACGCGTCACACGCTGGGCCTGTTTCGCGCCGTTCCGGGCGCACGCGCTTTCCGGCGGCATTTGGCGACTGCGGCGGTCAAGCCGGAAGCCCGCGCGCACGTCATGGCTGAGGCGCTCGCACTGGTGCTGGACAGCAGCGACGATTTGGCGCACATCGCCGCGTAAGGGCAGGTCCGCCAGCTCGCCGGAGACACATGCTGCTGGGATATCCGATCAGCGAGATCGTCTGGCTCGCGCTTTGGATCATTGCGGCCGGAGTGCTGGTCGGAATTCTTGCAGGTCTGTTTGGAATCGGTGGCGGCGCCATTATTGTGCCCGTGCTGTACGAGGTGTTCCGGGTGCTCGGGGTGCCCGAGGATGTCCGCATCCAGGCCTGTATTGGAACATCGCTCGCGATCATCGTGCCCACGACGGTGCGGTCCTATCTTGGTCACAAAAAAAAGGGCTCGGTGCTTCCGGAGGTGGTGCGTATATGGGCGCTGCCGGCGATCGCGGGTGTTGCAATCGGATCACTCACGGCTTCGTTCGCCCCGGCCTTCGTGTTCAAAAGCGCCTTTCTGTTGTTTGTCACCTTCATTGCGATACGCATGCTGTTTGGTGGCGAGCGCTGGAAACTTGGCGACCAGCTCCCGGGCCGTGGCACGCTTGCGATCTACGGCCTGATTACGGGGCTTTTCTCGTCTCTCGTTGGCGTTAGCGGGGGCGCCATCTCGAATGCAGTTCTCACGCTCTATGGTCGACCGATGCATCAGGCGGTCGGAACATCGGCGGGCGTAGGCGTGCCCATCACGATTGCCGGCACGATTGGTTACATGCTTGCAGGCTGGCCGCACATGGCGCAGCTGCCACCTTTGTCGATCGGTTACGTGTCGCTTGTCGGCCTGGTTTTGATGGCGCCGGTCTCGAGCTATACGACAAGCTACGGAGTGCGGCTGGCGCACTGGCTGCCGCGCCGGAAACTGGAGATCGCGTTTGGAATTTTTCTGATCGTGGTCGCGCTGCGCTTTGCCGCCAGCATGATCTAGCCTGCTGCGCTCAGGGCGCCCCGCGCATGCGCAGCCGGTCGCCACGCACTTCCCAGCTTTGCAGACGGTTGAGAAAGCTCATTCCAAGCAAGTTGTTCTTGAGGTGGCCGGGCTGTACGACGAGGGCCGGAACCGCGCGTTCCGTCAGTCCACCGACCGCAATGCGATCGAGTGTTACCGCTGCCGCACGAGTACGGCCATTAGCGGTGTCGATATTCACCGTGTAATTGAGCACTTCGATCGGCAAACCGGCGGCTTTGGCAGCTTCCTGCGTCAGCACGACCGAGGTTGCACCGGTATCCAAAACCATTGGAACCCGGGTGCCATTGATTTGCGCGGCGACCGAGAAATCTCCGCCGTGACCACGCACGACTTCAACATTGCGGCCATGACCCGCCACGTGGCCCGGGACCAATTCGGCGATTACCCGATCAGCAACGTCACGCAGCTCAAAGCGATAGCTGTAGCCAACAACAAGCAGAAGCCCGATGACAGTCCAAAAAAGGGCGGCCTCGATTGCCTTTGACAATCTTTCCCGGAACACCACCAGCAAAAGCCCGCCGACAAAGGTCACAAGTACAATTTTGACGGCGAGGGAACCGACGTCATGGCGGAGAAGATTGGTGATGGCATCCTGGTCCCGGCTGGCGATCAAGGCAGCGAGCGACAGCGCGACACCCAGCAGAAGGGACCAAACGAGACGGCCGCTCACGGTGTCATCCCATCGCCGCGGTCAATTTTGTGGCCCCTTGGGCCATTCGCCGTGCAGGCAGTTCATTCATGATCCGGCTGCGCTCTGCGGCGCTCATGCCGCCCCAGCGGGCGATTTCATCGATGGTGCGTCCGCATCCGAGGCAAACGCCCCGGCGAGCGTCGAGGGTGCAGATATTGACGCAGGGTGTGTCGATCATTGGACTGTGCAGAATCCGAGCTTGGCGTGACCATAAGCGCCGCTCGCAGGAAGGCAATCGCGCGATTGTCGCAAGGCCAAGGCCCTAGGTGCCGGCACGGAAAAGCGGTCGCCGGCTGAGACGTCGCTTTTCCTGAGAGCTGACGTCTGCATCAGCACCAGATGAGATAGAAGGCGCGGGTTCGGGCAAGGGTATCGCAGCGGCAACGAGGCGCTCGGCAGGGAAGGTGACAATCACTTCCGTACCGATACGCAGCTTCGACTTCAACGTGAAACTTCCGCCATGGAGATCGACGAGGCTTTTGGCGATCGGCAGGCCCAGCCCGGCGCCCTGTTCGGCCGATTTGATCGAATTCGACCCCTGACCAAATGACGCAAGGACGATCGGAATTTCCTCCTCCGGAATGCCCGGGCCCGTGTCCTTGACGCTGATGTACTGCCCGCCGGTGGTCGTCCAGCCGATTTTCAGCCAGACCTCGCCGCCCTGCGGCGTGAACTTGATCGCGTTGGAAAGGAGGTTCAGACAGACTTGACGGATCGCGCGCTCATCGGCCCACAACGGCGGCAATTCCGGCTCAAACATCTCGCGGATCGTTATGTTCCGGCTGGTTGCGCGCAACTTCAGCAAGTGATGACAGTCCTGCACGACGCCGACGAGGGAGACCGCCTCCTCGTTGAGCTCGTAACGGCCAGCTTCGATTCGCGAGAGATCAAGAATCTCATTGATGAGCCCGAGAAGATGAACTCCCGAGCTATGAATGTCGGATGCATATTCCTTATAGGCCGGAACTGTGTGCGCCCCGAACACCTCCGATTTCATGACCTCGGAAAATCCAAGGATGGCATTCAGCGGCGTCCGCAACTCGTGGCTCATCTGCGCCAGGAAACGCGACTTTGCGATGTTGGCCGCTTCGGCTCGCCATCGCGCTTCGTCCGAGATCGCCTTCGCCTGCTCGAGCTCGCCGATCAATGCATCCTTTTCGGCGCGCGCCTGTAGTGTCGCCAAAGTGCTCGAATAGAGTTGGTGGGTAAGCGCGGCGAAATAGCCCTGTGCGGTGAGCGCCATGATCGAAAGGATGTAATCCCGGAGCCTGCCCTGGAAGAGAAAGTCAAGCGCAATAGCGACGGTGACCGGGAAGGTTGCCGCAAATACTGCAATCGGCAGGCTCGACGCGAGCATGCTGGACACTGCAACCACCAGCAACATGACAAACAGCATGAATGTGCCGGAGTTATCGTCGACGCCAATCGGATGGATCAGGATGAACATCCAGGCCAATCCGTAAAAGAGATCGAGCGTGATGAAGCGCAGCCGCCACGCGCGGATCGAAATCTCGCTAGCCGGCTTCTCGAGAAACTGCCGGCACTTCGTCACGATGACCGCGTGAATGACCAGCACTGACACCGTCCACGCTCCGGCAGCCAATGCTCCGCTCCAAACGCTCGACATTACGCCGACAGTTGCGACGAGAAGCAGGATCACCAGCGATGCCGAAATCCGGTTTTGGGCGTATTGCCGCAGTAGTTCGTGTTCGAAAGCCGGTTTGGTCGCGCCGGAGGAGGTCAGGCGGTCACGGGCCTCGCGCACATGTTGGGTCGCAAGACGACGGTTCACCGGCGAGCTTTCCGGTGGCAGAGCGTTGAGATCTGGTTTTTCGCCGGGAACAGGCATCGACGTGCGCCGCACTCACAAAACACCGGCGGCAGCCTTGCGCAAAATCCTTAAGACCAGGCTTAAGACCGACCTAAAATCCCTGGTTAACAAATCCTTTACAGGGGCTTTGACAGCCGATTTGGGCCATGTTCGGCTGAGACAGGACCTAAACCGCATGGCAACGGGGACCGAATGAAACTCTACGACAGCCGGCTCGCGCCGAATCCGCGCCGCACCCGAATCTTCCTTGCCGAGAAGGGCATCACGATTTCGACCGAACAGGTCGACATGGTGGCGATGCAGCACAAGACGCCGGAATATGCGGCGATCAATCCGCTGCAGCGAATGCCGGCGCTGGTTCTCGACGACGGCACCATCCTCACAGAGTCGATTGCGATTTGCCGCTATTTCGAGATGCTGCATCCCGATCCGCCGCTGTTCGGAGTTGGTCCGAAGGACGCCGCCGTCGTCGAGATGTGGAACAGGCGTGCCGAGATCAATTTTTTCGCCAACGTGGCCGCTGTGTTTCGGCACACGCACCCCGCAATGAAGGAGCTGGAGGTGCCCCAGGTGCCCGCCTGGGCCGAGGCCAACAGGCCACGTGTGACCTGGTTCCTTGAATGGATGGACCGCGAGCTCGCCTCGCGCGAATTCGTTGCCGGCGACCGCTATACCGTCGCCGATATCACGATGCAGGTCGCCGTCGATTTCATGAGGCCGAGCCGGCTCACGATGCCGGAGGACGCAAGCAACGTCAAACGCTGGCACGCCGCGGTGTCGGCGCGGCCGAGCGCGAAAGCGTGACACCAAACGCCGATCTCAGCGATCGAGCAGTGCTATCAAGCTCGACGTATCCCAGCGCTTGCCGCCCATTGCCTGGATCTCGGAGTAAAACTGATCGACCAGCGCGGTGACCGGAAGGTGCGCGCCGTTCTTGCGTGCCTCTCCCAGGCAAATTCCCAGATCTTTCCGCATCCAGTCGACGGCAAATCCGAAATCGAATTTGCCGGCGGCCATGGTTTTGTACCGATTTTCCATCTGCCAGGACTGCGCGGCACCTTTGGAAATCGTCGCAATCAGTTTTTCGACATCGAGACCGGATTTTTTCGCAAAATGCAGTCCCTCGGCGAGGCCTTGCACCAGGCCGGCGATGCAGATCTGGTTGACCATCTTTGAGAGCTGACCCGAGCCTGGGGGGCCGAGCAGGTTACAGGCGCGCGCATAGGAGGCGATCACTTTCTCTGCGCGTCCAAACGGTTCAGAGTCGCCGCCGCACATAACCGTAAGTACGCCGTTCTCCGCGCCGGCCTGTCCGCCCGACACCGGAGCGTCGACGAAATCAAAGCCCCCTTTTTTTGCCGCTGCGTAAAGCTCTCGGGCAATTTCGGCAGAGGCGGTCGTATGATCGACGAATACCTTGCGCTTGCCCATGCCGGCGAAAGCGCCATTTGGTCCGAGCGTTACTTCGCGCAGGTCATTGTCATTGCCCACGCAAGCCATCACAAAATCCTGGCCCTCAGCAGCGGCTTTCGGCGTTGCGGCTGACTTGCCGCCATGTTGCTTGACCCACTGCTCGGCCTTGGCGGCGGTGCGGTTGTAGACGGTCACCTCGTGCCCACCTTTGTTCTTCAGGTACCCCGCCATCGGGTAGCCCATGACACCCAGACCCAGAAACGCCACCTTCGCCATCGCGGATCTCCTTCACCACTCTTGAGCTCACTTGACCTCACTCGATCTCTCTTGGCCGGCCGACAGCCGATCCCTATCTGTCAATAGGTCATTGCCGGGGCGGGTCCGTCAACCGTCCAGGCCGGGGCGATTGACCGGGCCGGTGCCATGCATATGGTGACGCTTTAAGCAGGAACAGGCGCTTATGGCAGTGAGCAAAGAGCAAGTCCTCGCCGCATTGGCGAAGGTGTCGTCGCCCGGTGGTGCCGCCCTGCCGGACGCGCGGGTTCTGTCGGACGTCGTTGTTTCCGATGGAAAGGTTTTCTTTTCACTCACTGTCGACGCGGCCGCGGTGAAGTCCTGGGAGCCTGTTCGCAAGGCTGCCGAGGACGCGGTCCGCGCAATTCCAGGTGTGCAGTCGGCCCTTGTTGCGTTGACAGCCGAGCGCAGCGGCGCCTCCGGCAGTCAGCCCCGGCAACCGGCTGCGCAAGCAACGCCGCGCGCGGCTCATCCGGCCGACAAAGTTCAGCCGGGAATTCCCGGTGTCGATGCCGTCATTGCGGTGGCGTCGGGAAAGGGTGGCGTTGGGAAATCGACCACTGCGGTCAATCTGGCGCTTGGCTTGCGCGACCTTGGCTTGAAGGTGGGAATGCTCGATGCAGATATCTACGGACCCTCGCTGCCGAAGCTGCTCGCCATCAGGGAAAAGCCCCAGACGATCGGAGGTACGCGCTTAAAGCCGATCGAGCGTTATGGGCTGACCGCTATGTCGATCGGATTTCTGATTGACGAAGAGACGCCGATGATCTGGCGAGGGCCGATGGTGATGTCGGCAATCACGCAAATGCTGCGTGAGGTGGAGTGGGGTAAACTTGACGTCATGGTCGTAGACATGCCGCCGGGCACGGGCGACGCGCAGCTCACGATGGCGCAACAGGTCCCGCTGAAGGGTGCAGTGATCGTCTCCACACCGCAGGACCTGGCTCTGATCGACGCGCGGCGCGGCGTTGCGATGTTCAAGCGCGTAAATGTGCCCGTGCTCGGCGTGGTGGAAAACATGAGTTACTTCCTGTGTCCGAGTTGCGGCACGCGGTCCGATATTTTCGGCCACGGTGGAGCGCACAAGGAAGCGGAGCGCCTCGGGGTGCCTTTCCTTGGAGAAGTTCCGCTCCATATGGCTATTAGAGAGAAGTCTGACTCCGGCTTGCCGGTGGTCGCTACGGAGCCGGACAGCCCGCATACGCAGATTTATCGGGCCATCGCGTCCAAAGTCTTCGAGCAGATAAAAGCCGGCGCCCACGGCGGCCGGACCGCACCCAAGATTGTCGTTGAGGCTTGAGGAACTGCGTCCGCTCCCATGGGCGGAGGCCTGGAACGTTCGCACAAAGACGGCTGACTTCAATAAAGATTACGACAACATGATCGGGCGTTGGTGCGGCTGAATTCCAGCCGTTTGGCTCCCTCCGAGGGCTCGGGCGGGCCCTTCCTGTTGCGTAAGCGGCTGGATTTCCTCGGCGCAAAGGGCCATCCTCCGGCCAGGGGCACAGCCGGGCTCAGACCCGGGGAAATCGGTGAATGAAAATCATCCGAGGGAGGATACTGATGAAACGACGTCAATTCCTGAAGACCGCCGGGCTCGGCGCTGCTGCGGCAGCGGTCGCAGCGCCGGCGATCGCGCAATCGACACCGGAAGTGAAATGGCGTCTGGCAGCAAGCTGGCCGAAATCACTGGATACGATCTACGGTGCCTGCGAGACGTTTGCGAAATTCGTTTCAGAAGCGACTGACAACAAATTCCAGATCCAGGTTTTTGCCGCTGGCGAAATCGTGCCGGGTCTGCAGGTGCTCGATGCCGCCTCGAACGGCACCATAGAAATGTGTCACACCGCCACTTACTACTATTTCGGCAAGGACCCAACGTGGGCGCTGTTTTGTGCATCGCCGTTCAGTCTGAACGCGCGTCAGCAGAACGCCTGGTATCACGACGGCGACGGCATCAAGCTGATGAATGAGTTCGGGGCCAAGTTCAATCTGGCCGCTATGGTTGGCGGGAATACCGGCTGCCAAATGGGCGGATGGTTCCGTAAGGAGATAAAGACTGTCGAAGACTTCAAAGGTCTGAAGATGCGCATCGGAGGCTGGGCCGGCAAGACGATGCAAAAACTCGGCCTGGTGCCTCAGCAGATTGCGGGCGGCGATATCTATCCGGCTTTGGAGAAGGGGACAATCGACGCGACGGAATGGGTCGGCCCGTACGATGACGAGAAACTGGGGTTCTACAAAGTCGCGAAGTATTATTATTATCCGGGCTGGTGGGAAGGCGGTACCGCTTTGCACTTCCTTACCAATACCGCGAAGCTCGAGAGCCTGCCGAAAAGTTACAAGGCCATCCTTGAAGCGGCCGCCGCTTATGCCAACACGGAAGCGACGGCGCGATATGACGCGCGAAATCCGCAAGCGCTAAAGCGTCTGGTTGCAAACGGCACGCAGCTTCGCCCGTTCTCGCCGACGATCATGGAGGCCTGTCTGAAGGCCTCAAATGAGGTCAACGCCGAGACTTCGAAAAGCAATCCCAGCTACAAGAAGGTGCTGGATTCGATTTCGGCATTCCGCAACGACGCTTATCTCTGGTGGCAGGTTGCGGAATATAGCTATGACAGCTTCATGATCCGAAGCCGCAGCAAAGGCTGAGCGGAAATATAAATCGAGAGGGCCGGCTCACGCGCCGGCCCTTTTGCTTTTTTGCTCCCTACTTACAACTTTCGTTGAACCGGTGCAGACTGGATTTAGCGAGCGCTCCGGGTCATGGTCGGGCATGCACCGGGCCTGGGTCCGGACGCGCGGGTGGGGTGTCCCGCCATGACAATAAACGGGAGAGAACCGATGAAACGTCGTCAATTCTTGAAGGCCGCCGGCCTGGGGGTGGCTGCCAGTGCCGTTGCGGCACCGGCGATCGCACAGTCGATGCCGGAGGTGAAATGGCGCATGCCGGCAAGCTGGCCCAAGTCGCTTGATACATTGTGGGGTGGCTGTGAACTCATGGCCAAGGCGGTCGCCGAAGCAACGGACAACAAATTTCAAATCCAGACCTTTGCCGCTGGCGAGATCGTGCCGGGCCTGGCGATCGTCGACGCAGTACAAAATGGCACGGTCGAGATCGGCCACACTGCGTCGTACTATTATTTCGGCAAGGACCCGACCTTTGCCTTTGGCACGTCGGTTGCCTTCGGTCCGAACGCGCGCCTGAACCAGGGCTGGTTCACCCTTGGCGGCGGCAAGGAAGTGCTCAACGAGTTTTACAAAAAATATAACTGCACAGCGTTGCTCGCGGGCAATACCGGCTGCCAGATGGGCGGCTGGTATCGCAAGGAAATCAACTCGGTCGACGATCTCAAAGGCTTAAAAATGCGCATCGGCGGTTTTCCGGGACGCGTCCTGCAGAAGCTCGGCGGAGTCCCGCAGCAGATCGCCGGTGGCGACATTTACCCGGCGCTGGAAAAAGGCACACTCGATGCCTGCGAATGGGTCGGTCCATATGACGATGAGAAACTCGGGTTCTACAAAGTCGCGCCGCACTATTATTCGCCGGGTTGGTGGGAAGGCGGTTCGATGCTGTTTGCATTCGTGAACCTTGATAAATGGAATTCACTCCCGAAGGCCTATCAGCATGTTCTCGAGCAGGCCGGGCACTATGCCAACACCTGGATGATCGCGAAGTATGATCAACTCAACCCGCCGGCGCTCAAACGCCTTCTCGCCGGTGGAACCAAGTTGCACGTATTTTCAGCGCCAGTCATGGAAGCGAGCTTCAAGGCTGCCAAGGAATTGCACGGTGAAATCGCAGCTACCAATGCGCCGTTCAAGAAAGTCTACGAATCGATGACCGATTGGACGACGAATGGCTATCAGT
This sequence comes from Pseudolabrys sp., assembly GCA_035701845.1. Lineage (GTDB taxonomy): Bacteria > Pseudomonadota > Alphaproteobacteria > Rhizobiales > Xanthobacteraceae > Pseudolabrys. The sequence goes on from DASSRJ010000094.1 coordinate 37,156, forward strand.
GGTTCCAGGTGGCAGAACTGAGCTACGACAGCTTCATGGTTCGTCATTCACGTTGACAGGAATTCGCTAACCATCAAGAGATGTCTATGCGGCCCCGGGATCAGGTTCCGGGGCCGCAGCCATTGATACTGCTCATTTAGGCGGATTGCCGAAGTCGAGCGGCGGCAGATCAATCTGCGGGATTTCGATTTTCACCTTGCTTGGGTCGACCTGCGTTGCCGCGCCCTTGTAGTGCATCACCATGGCAGGGAACAAAATCACCAGCAGCACCATGACCACCTGAATGAAGACGAACGGCACGGCTCCCCAGTATATTTGCCCGGTCGTCACTCCTTCGGTGCGTTTTCCGGTAATGCGGTCGATAAAGGTTTCGCGCGGGGCAACCGAGCGCAGGTAGAACAACGCAAAGCCGAACGGCGGGTGCATGAACGATGTCTGCATATTGACGCCGAGAATCACGCCGAACCAGATCAGGTCGATACCAAGGTGTTCGGCAGCAGGCCCGAGCAGCGGAATGACGATGAAGGCGAGCTCGAAGAAGTCCAGAAAGAATGCCAGCACAAAAACGAAAGCGTTGACGAAGATGAGGAAGCCCAACTGCCCGCCAGGCAGCGATACCAGCAGGTGTTCAACCCAGATATGACCACTCACACCGTAAAACGTGAGCGAAAACACGCGCGCGCCAATCAGGATGAACACCACAAACGCGGATAGCTTTGCGGTCGATTCGGTCGCCTGACGAACGAGATCCCAGCTCAGACGGCGCTTGAGTGCGCCCAGAATGAGGGCGCCGCTCGCGCCCATGGCGCCACCTTCGGTCGGGGTGGCGACACCGATGAAAATCGTGCCAAGCACAAGAAAGATCAGGAAAAGCGGTGGCACCATCACGAAGGTGGTCTGTTGCGCAATATGCGAGAGAAACCGGAAACCGATGAAGCGGTTGGTCAGCCAGTTGATGACAGCAATTCCGAACGCAAACAGGATACCGAAGAACATGCTCAACACGACGAAATCCGCGCCGTGCGTGTCGGAATTTCTCATCATGAACCAGCCGAACACGGCACTCGCGATGGCGAGCACGGCGAGCGAGGTCAATCCGCGGTTGCCGGTGGGTTCGCGGAAACCGACAGCTTCCGCGGGCAGTCCTGGCGTCGCTTTCGGGAACAACAGCGAGACGATGAAGACGTAAAGAGCATAGAGGCCTGCAAGCACGAGGCCGGGAATGAAAGCGCCTTCGTACATGTCGCCTACGGAACGTCCAAGCTGGTCGGCCATCACAATCAGGACAAGTGAAGGCGGTATGATCTGCGCGAGCGTTCCGGAAGCGGCAATCACGCCGGTAGCTACACGCCGGTCGTAGCCATACCTCAGCATGATTGGCAAAGAGATCAGGCCCATCGAAATGACCGACGCGGCGACGACGCCGGTGGTGGCGGCGAGCAAGGCGCCGACAAAAACCACCGCGTAAGCAAGGCCGCCACGGACGGTGCCGAACAGATGTCCAATCGTGTCAAGCAGATCTTCGGCCATGCCGGATCGTTCAAGAACGAGACCCATGAAAGTGAAGAAGGGAATGGCGAGCAGCGTATCGTTGCTCATCACGCCATAGATCCGCTCGGGCAGGGCCTGAAGGAAATCGGGCGCGAATTGTCCGAGCTCGATACCAATTAATCCGAAGAGCAAGCCTACGGCACCGAGCGAAAATGCAGCCGGATAGCCAAGCAGCAGGAAAACCACCAGCGCCACAAACATGATTGGCGCCATGTTCTGGATGAGGAACTCTGTCATTCGAAACTCCCGCCCGCTGTCCGTGCTTAATGTTTTTCGATCGCTTCGACGATGTGCTCGACCTCGGCTTCGAGGGCGTGGACCTGTGTTGCGTGCGGGTCAGGAATGAGATTGCGCATGATCGCAATGCGTTTAATCAATTCGGACAAGCCTTGAAACAGCAGAAGCGTGAAGGCAATCATGATAAGTGCTTTCGAAGGCCATTGCGGCAGGCCTCCCGCATTTCCAGACTGCTCGTTGATTTCATACGACCGGAGGAAAAAAGGAATGCCGGTGACGACCATGATGAACGCGAGCGGCAGCAGGAAGAATGCGTGTCCGACAACATCAATCGTGTTGCGAAGCCATTTCGGTAAAAGATTGTTCACGATGTCAATCCGGATGTGCTCGTTGGCGAGCAACGTCCAGGGGGAGCAAAGCAGGAATACGGCGCTGAACAGCACCCACTGTAATTCCAGCCAGGAATTGGATGATGTATCGAAGACTTTGCGGACCGTGGCGTTTACCGCAGAGACAATGACTGCCGCCAGGATCAGCCACGCCACCCGCTTTCCAATCCAGGTATTGAACGCGTCGACAACACGCGTTGATGGCAGCAATGCCGATAGCAATGCGTCTAGAGCGCCCACTTGATCACTCCCCTCTGAACCGGCCCTGGTCGCCCGCCGGCATTTCTTGTTTTTGTTATGTCCCCGGGCAAGGCGGTACGGCCGGGCCCAATTCCTTTAATCCGATGCCTCTGCCCCGGCGTCAATGGCGAAATTGGTTGTACAGCGCGGGACAGCTCATTGAGGCACTGGCACGAGCCCGGCGCTGTCCCCGAAAGCGCGACTGGACCACCAATACCAAGCCTTGGGGGTGAAAGTCTCCACTAACCGCCGGTCATACTCATGTGGCGCGGCAGTGCCGGCTTCAGATGCCGGCGGTCGATTACAAAGTCATGCCCTTTCGGCTTGCGGGCGATTGCTTCGTCAATCGCGACATAAAGCAACTCGTCGCTCTCGGAGGCGCGCAACGGTCTGCGTAGATCGGCGGCGTCGTTCTGTCCAAGACACATATAGAGCGTGCCGGTGCAGGTAATACGAACGCGATTGCACGTTTCGCAGAAATTGTGCGTCAGCGGTGTGATAAAACCCAGGCGCCCGCCGGTTTCCTTCACGCGCACATAGCGCGCGGGACCTCCCGTGCGATAGTCGATATCCTCGAGCGTAAACCGCTCTGCCAATCTTGCTCGCACAATCGACAGCGGCAGGTATTGATCAAGACGCGATTCATCAACGTCGCCGAGAGGCATGACCTCGATTACGGTGAGATCCATGCCTCGTCCGTGAGCCCACTCGAGCAGATCGGCGAGTTCATCTTCGTTCACGCCTTTCAGGGCGACCGCATTGATCTTGGTCTCAAGACCTTGCGCCTGCGCCGCATCGATGCCAGCCATGACATTTTCAAGATCGCCCCAGCGCGTGATGGCACGAAATTTATCCGCGTTGAGCGTGTCGAGTGAGACATTGATCCGTCTGACACCGTTCGCTCTGAGTTCGGCCGCATACTTAGGCAGCTGTGAACCATTGGTGGTCAGCGTCAATTCCTTGAGCGCGCCGCTCGCGAGGTGGCGCGAGAGAGAAGACACCAGTGTCATGATGCCACGGCGGACGAGGGGTTCGCCGCCGGTCAGACGCAACTTATTGACGCCTTTCGCCACGAAGGCGCTGCAGAGACGGTCGAGTTCCTCGAGACTCAGGAGGTCCGCCTTCGGCAGGAAAGTCATGTGCTCCGACATGCAGTAGACGCAGCGGAAGTCGCAGCGGTCGGTTACCGAGACTCGCAGATACGTAATGGCGCGCCGAAACGGGTCGACCAACGGCTGCGGGTTCGACCTGCCGTGGTCGAAATCGATGGCAGACGTGTCACTCACCAAAGTCATGGTCTTTACGCATTCGTTCCGCAGCCCGCGTCATCACATATAGGAAGTCTGACCGATATTGACCATATCGTCCAGGAATCGCCTGGCTCATGATTGAGCCGCCGGACCATGCATCAATTCGGAAATTCGGTCTATTGACGGATTGGCGGCGGGCTTGTGGGCCAGGGCGAGGCGGGTTGCGCCGGTGCCGCCGTCATCGGAGCGGGAGCGGCCGCTGCGGTTGGCTGCGGCCGTGCTGCTTGCTTTTTCGCCGCGGGCTTCTTGGCAGCCGGCTTTTTCGTGCCCCGGGACTGTGGTGGAGCAGGCGTGAGCTCCACGACGACCGGATTGGTCCCGAAGCGGGGAGGCTCGCCCGTCTGATTAATTGTATCGAGCTGTTCCGACGCCGTCGTGTAGCCGTTCAGCGTGAATGTCACCGTTAGCGGCGCTTCTACCGGCAATGCAAGTGAGCAGGGCGTACGGCAGGACTGACCGTTGGAGGCCTTGGCTTCGGCACCCGGCGGTTCAGATTCAAAACTGACAGTATCCAGCACCGGCCCCGACTTGAACGCGCCGAAGCTCATCCAGTCAGGCGATGACGAACATGCGGCGAGTGCCAGGGCACTGCCGGCAATTGCGAGAACTCGGTACATCATAATCTAACCGTCCCACTCAAGCGGCTTGAGGCCGCTCGCCCACCGCAAGGATAGGGGCGCACCCATGCAGGTGCAACAGATTGCGCCCCCTTAACTCTACCACATTAATCATATTTCGGTACCAGCGTTAGAGCCGGACGAAATCGCAGCGACCGACGCCGGTAGCTGGGAGAAATGACTGATAATCCGGTCCGGACCAAATTCCGCAATGGGTCGCTCGCTATAGCCAAAGTCGACGGCGATAACCGGAACGCCTGCCGCGCGTGCCGTGCGAATGTCGGTGACTGAATCACCGATCATGACGGTGGTCTCCAGTCTTCCACCGGCTGCACCTATGGTACGTCGCAAAATCTCCGGATCAGGCTTTTGCATGCCGAAGGTGTCCTGGCCGCAAATCGCAGCAAAGCGGCCGGCCAACTCCAATTTGCCGAGCAGTCGAACGGACAGCGCTTCGAGCTTGTTCGTACACACAGCAAAACGGCAGCCGTTTTCAGCGAGGAGATCAAGCGCATCTGTGAGGCCCGGAAAGGGAAGGGATCGATCGGCGAGATGTTCGAAATAATGTGCGATAAAATCCTTGAACAGTTGCTCAAGCTTGTTTGGCGATAGAACGCGGCCTTGGGCATTGAAGCCGCGCGCGATCATCATGCGGGCGCCTCCACCCACGAAATTCCGCGCCTCCTCGTATGCCAGCGGCACAAACCCTTCCTGCGCGAAAATCACATTCAGTGTGTCGACGAGATCAGGTGCTGTATCGACAAGCGTGCCGTCGAGGTCAAAGACAATGGTGGGCGCAGGCATGGAAGGATCGCTAGCTTTCGTTCAGCCTTGTTGCAAGGCCGATTTACCCTTTACCTATCACGTCAATTTTCGGCTATTCATATCGAAGGATCGAGGCTAGATAGGCGCGACGCTCCAAGCCTAAATCGACAAGCAAGCGCTCAGCTGGCATGCTGATGAACACCGATGCCTACAAACGCGCGGCCGCGGCACGCGCAGTCGAATTTGTGCGTCCGGGCATGCGTCTCGGGCTGGGCACCGGTTCGACCGCCAAGCATTTTGTAGAACTGATCGGCGAACGTGTCCGCGCCGGACTTGATGTCGTCGCGGTGCCTACATCCGAAGCGACATTGGCCGACGCAAAACGTTGCGGCGTTGCGCTGACCACGCTTGATGACACACCTCAGCTCGATTTGACGGTCGACGGCGCTGACGAAATCGCGCCGGACCTTTCCTTGATTAAAGGGGGCGGTGGTGCCTTGCTGCGAGAAAAAATTGTCGCTGCAGCTTCCCGGCGCATGATCGTTATCGCCGATGAGAGCAAATACGTCGACGCGCTTGGCCGGTTTCCGCTGCCGATCGAAGTCGTTCCATTTGGTGTCGCGGCAATTCAGCGCTCTATCGACGGGGCCATAAGGCGTGTCCAGAAGGCCGGCTCGCTGGCGATACGACAGGCCGAAAACGGCCATCCTTTTGTCACTGACGGCGGTCACTGGATTATCGATGCAAAGCTTGGCCGGATTGACGACCCCGCTGCTTTGGCGCATGCGCTTGCGGCCGTACCCGGGGTTGTGGAGCATGGCCTCTTTATTGGCCTTGCGGACACGGCCATTATCGGCGGGCCGACCGGCGTGAGGGTAGTCGAAAAGACTTGAATCTCGAGCTAGATGGAGTTTCCAAAATGAGCGTCGCAGTGGCCATCAAGAGTGCTGCCAGGTGGGCCGCGCTGGGTCTGACACTGGCGATCTTTGGCCCTTTGGCCAACGCCCAACAACCGTCGCCGGCCGCTATGGCGAGCGCGAAGGAACTGATCTCGATTACCGGGGCGACGACGCTTTTCAGTCCGCTCATTGCGGGTGTGGTTGAGCAGGCCAAGGTTCTCTACTTGCAGCAAAACCCGGCCTTGGCGAAGGACCTCAATGAGATCGCGACGCAGATGCGTGCGGATTTGCAGCCGCGCTTTCACGAACTGACCGAGGAGGTGGCGCGCCTCTACGCGACCAACTTCACCGAGCAGGAGCTAAAAGACATTCTTGCGTTCTATAAGACGACCGCCGGCAAAAAACTTCTTGCGACGCAGCCGAAGATTGTCGATTCAAGCATGAAATTTGCGCAGGATTGGGCAAACACTCTTTCCGACCAGGTAATCGCAAAGATGCGTGACGAGTTGAAAAAGCGGGGCCACGCGCTTTGAGAGATCGCAACCGGAGATCGCGCAAAGCAATCCCGGTCAGAGCCGGCGACGACTGATGGCGGACTACGACGTCGATCTTTTCGTTATTGGGGCGGGTTCCGGAGGCGTGCGCGCGGCGCGGGTTGCCGCCGATCATGGCGCCCGCGTGATGGCCGCGGAGGAATATCGGGTCGGCGGGACATGCGTCATACGCGGTTGCGTTCCGAAAAAGCTCCTTGTCTACGCGTCGCGGTTTTCCCACGAATTTGACGATGCAGCCGGTTACGGCTGGACGGTGCCGGATCCGACGTTTCATTGGTCCACGCTGATTGCCAACAAAGACCGCGAGATCGCGCGGCTGGAAGCCGCATACACTGCTACTCTCGAGCGCTACAATGTCGCTTTGGTGAAGTCTCGCGCTGTCGTCGAGGACACGCATACCGTTCGTCTCGCAACCGGTGAGAGCGTGCGGGCGAAAATGATTCTGATTTCGACCGGAGCGTGGCCGCACATGGGACCGAGCATCCCTGGCCGCGAGCACGCAATCTCGTCGAACGAAGCGTTTCATTTGCGTGAACTGCCACGACGGATCGTGATACAGGGCGGCGGTTATATTGCCGTCGAATTCGCCTGCATTTTTGCGGGGCTCGGCAGCGAGGTTACACTTGTCTATCGTGGAGAGAATATTCTCCGCGGATTCGATGACGATGTGCGAGAACACCTGCACAATGAAATGCAAAGTCGCGGCATTACGGTAACTTGCGGCCATACTGTCACAGAGATTCAGAGGGCCGGCGAAGAATTTGTCACGCGCCTCTCCGACAAGAGCACAATCAGGTCTGACAAGGTCATGTTTGCGGTTGGTCGGCGCCCGAATGTGAACGGCTTCGGGCTGGAACGTCTGGGAATCAAGATCTCAAGCCACGGCGGCATTGAGGTCGATGAATTCTCGCGGACTTCGATTTCCAATATCTATGCTGTCGGCGATGTCACAAACCGCGTCAACCTTACCCCCGTGGCCATTCGCGAAGGTCATGCTTTCGCTGATACGGTTTTCGGCGGCAAGCCGACGCCTGTCGATCACACCAATGTGCCGACCGCGGTCTTCTCCGAACCCGAGATCGGCGCCATAGGACTGACGGAGACCCAGGCGCGCGAACGCCTGGCGAAGCTCGATGTCTATAAAACGACATTTCGCCCGATGAAGGCGACGCTGTCCGGGCGCAACACGCGCACATTCATGAAACTGCTGGTGAACGCCTCGACCGACCGCGTCGTTGGTTGCCATATCGTGGGGCCAGACGCAGGCGAACTGATCCAGGTTGTCGGGATTGCCGTGAAGATGGGTGCGACCAAGGCGGACTTCGACGCCACGATGGCTGTGCATCCAACGGCGGCCGAAGAACTTGTCACGATGCGCGAAAAGGCCATGAGCTACGGGCAGCGCGCGGCCGAATAGCTCTTAAATAACCGAGTTCTTCGGAAAAACTGGCCACTTCGGGGCGCCCTCGTGTATAAGGCCGCCCAAATGCGGAGTAGTGCGTAATGGCTGAACGTTGGGCGCCTGACAGTTGGCGCAAGAAGCCAATTCAGCAGGTGCCGGATTATCCGGACCGGCAAGCTTTGGCCGATGTCGAAAAGCAGCTGGCGACATTCCCGCCGCTGGTTTTTGCCGGCGAGGCGCGAAACCTGAAAAAGCAGTTGGCGCGGGTCGCCAACGGCCAGGCTTTCCTGTTGCAGGGCGGCGACTGTGCGGAAAGCTTTGCCGAACATGGCGCCAACAATATCCGCGACTTTTTCCGGATGTTCCTGCAGATGGCGGTCGTATTGACGTATGCGGCCGCGTCACCGGTCGTTAAAGTCGGCCGTATTGCCGGCCAATTCGCCAAGCCGCGTTCCTCTCCGACCGAGAAGCGCGACGGCAAGGAATTGCCGAGCTATCGAGGCGATATTATCAACGACTACGCCTTCACCGAACAGGCCCGGCGGCCGGATCCGCGGCGGCAGATCGAGGCCTATCGGCAATCGGCCGCCACGCTGAATTTGCTGCGTGCCTTTGCGCAGGGCGGTTACGCAAATCTCGCAAGCGTGCGCCAGTGGATGCTTGGGTTTGTGAAAGACAGCCCACAGTCGCGGCGCTACGTCGAGCTGTCTGATCGGATCTCGGAGGCGCTTGGCTTCATGCAGGCTTGCGGGCTTGATCTCGAAAGCCATCCCGAGTTGCGGACGACCGATTTCTACACGAGCCACGAAGCTTTGCTGTTGGGGTTCGAGGAAGCCCTCACCCGCGTCGATTCAACGACTGGAGATTGGTACGCAACGTCGGGTCATATGCTTTGGATCGGCGACCGGACCCGTCAGCATGACCACGCGCATATCGAATATGCGCGCGGGGTCAGGAATCCGATCGGATTGAAATGCGGCCCCTCGCTGAAGGCCGATGATCTTTTGCGGCTGATCGACGTGCTCAATCCCGAGAACGAGGCCGGCCGGCTGACTCTGATCGGTCGGTTCGGTGCTGAAAATGTCGGTGAGTTGCTGCCGCCACTCATCCGCGCGGTGAAGCGCGAGGGACGGATCGTGCTGTGGTCCTGCGATCCGATGCATGGAAACACGATCACGTCAGCTACCGGATACAAGACCCGTCCTTTCGACCTGATCCTCAAAGAGGTGCGCGGATTTTTCGAGGCCCATCAAGCCGAAGGTACCTACGCCGGCGGCGTTCACCTTGAGATGACCGGCCAGAATGTGACGGAATGCACCGGAGGCGCACGGGCCATCACAGAAGCCGATCTCAACGATCGCTATCACACGGTCTGCGATCCACGACTTAACGCAGAGCAGGCGATTGATCTTGCATTCCTGCTGGCCGAACTGCTCAAGAAAGAGCGGTCGACGCAGCTGAAGCTGATGTCGGCAGCAGGAGGACTCTGAAAAATATTGAAACAGCCGGCGGCTACGCGCCAGGCACACAGGGGGGACGAACCATGAAACGGGCACGCATTCGGCTCACGCTTTCCATCTGTGTCGCGCTTCTGGCTCTGTCTGCGGGATTTGCGATGGCCGGTACCGTCGAAATTTTCCATGCGGATTCGCTTGCCGGGCCAATGAAAGGGCTGAAGGCTGCCTTTGAGGCGAAAAGCAGGGGCGTCACCGTCAACCTCACCTCGGGCGTCTCCCGCCAGCTTGCCGACCGTATTTTGAATGGGGACAACTGCGATGTATTTGCCCCCTCATCGCCTGCAGTTGCTGATGATCTTCTCAAGAAAAAAGGAACGTCATGGTACGTGATCTTCTCGGCAAATGAGATGGTCGTCATTACGGCAAAGGGCAATCCGCTTGGAATCCGCAAAGTCGTTGATCTGGCGAATCCAAATATAAAGTTCATTCGTATCACCGGGGAGAAAGATCTCGGTACCGGCCGTACGATCGAGTTTTTGAAGCGAACGGCTACGTTGGAAGGCAAGCCGGAACTGGCGCAAAAGATTGTCGACGCGGCCATTGGTGATGCGACGAAACCTACGTCGGTTCCCGATGCCGTGCGTGCCGTCGTGGACGGAAGGGCAAATGCCGGGGTCGTTTATTACTCGGCCGCAGTTGCGGCTGGTAACGGCGTCGACATCGTCCGCTTTCCTGCAAGCGTCAATATGAGCGAAGCAATTCAGAATGCGGCAGCCGTGCCTGCAACTGCAAAAAATCCAAAAGAAGCGGCGGATTTTATCCGCTTCATTCTCAGCTCGGAGGGCCAGGCCATTTTGGCATCTTCCGGTCAACCGCCGATCGTTCCCGCGATTCGCAAAGGTGACGTCCCTTCCGATGTGAAGTGATCCGCCTGCGCAGGCCTGGATTTGGCTCTTCAGCATCCATAAAGGTAAACGGACGCTGCTTATTCATTCTTTAATAATGCGGGCGATTTCTGAATCCGCCCGGTAAAATTGTAACGAGCGTGAAAACTATTGGCCTGAAAAGTTGCCCCCACGATGACGGGTCGGGGGCAATATGCTCAAAGAAAAAATATTGCGATTGCTGCTCGGCTTGACGTGGCTTGGTGCAGCGACCGGCACGTCCGCCGCCGGCAACGCATTCATCATTGAGAAGGACCCGGCTGAATTCACGTCGTCATTTGCGCTCCGATACTGGTATGGCTTCGGCAGCACCAGCAAGGATCTTTATGGCTTCACGCGCGATGAGCTCGTTTCGCGCCTCAGCTACACAGGCATGCACTCGCACTCGCTGGAGATTTTTACGCGCGTCGATCACACGAGCACGGGACTGTTCTGGAAGGGATACGCAGGCGGAGGGTTGCTCACCGGCGGTAACTTGCAGGATGAGGATTTTCCGCCGTTCATCACGCCCTATTCAAGCACAAACAGCTCGCTGCAAAATCAGTCGCTCGGTTACATCAGCGTCGATTTTGGAGGTGCCCTGCTGCGCGGTCCGGATTTCCGCATTGATGGATTCGTCGGCTATCACTATCTGCATCAGCGAATGAAAGCCTTTGGCTGCCAGCAGACCGCGGGCAATCCCGTTATTTGCGCCGGCGGAATCCCGGACAGCGTGGCGGCGATCGTCGAGGATGACACCTGGCAGGGCGTGCGGCTCGGGATAAACGCAGACCTTCCATTGGCGGACCGGTGGCGTCTTAATCTGGAAGGGGCATACCTGCCTTACGTCTGGTTTTCCGGCAGCGACAACCATCTGTTGCGTCCCGATTTGCCGCTGCCGATTGTGGAAGACGGCCACAGCTGGGGTTACCAGCTGGAGGCATTGCTCTCGTACAAATGGGACGATGCCATCAGCGTTGGAATCGGCGGCCGCTATTGGCACCTGGAAAGCAAGGGAGACTCGCATTTCGAGCAGGTCGGCGGCGTACGCCAGCCTCTGGACTTCAAGGCCGATATCTATGGGGTTTTCGTCCAGGGCAGTTACCACTTCGGGCCGTTCTGACGAATCATCGCGCCATGCCGATCGGCCATGCGGGGAACCCCATTGCGGGGCCGGATGCCAAGGCGGTAGAGCATTCCAATGAGCGCTCGACCTGCTGAAAAGCTTTCAATTGCTATTGCTCAACTCAACTCGACGGTTGGCGATATTGCCGGCAACCTCGAGAAGGTTCGCGCAGCGCGCACAACTGCAGCCGCTCAAGGCGCCGACATTGTAGTCTTCCCGGAGCTGTTCATTGCGGGCTATCCGCCGGAAGACCTGGTGCTCAAACCGGCATTTCAGGCCGGCTGCCGATCAGCCATTGAAACGCTCGCGCGCGAGACGTCCGCCGACGGTCCGGCCTTGCTGGTCGGCACGCCCTGGCTGGATGCCGGAAAGCTGCACAACGCAGTTGCTCTTCTCGAAGACGGCGCGGTAGCTGCGCTGCGCTACAAAGTTGATCTGCCGAACTACGGCGTGTTCGACGAAAAACGTGTGTTCGCGCCGGGACCGATGCCGGGCCCCGTGAACTTTCGCGGCGTGCGGCTCGGTGTTCCAATTTGCGAGGATATCTGGGGCACGGAAGTCGTCGAATGTCTCGCCGAAACCGGCGCGGAAATACTCGTGGTGCCCAACGGTTCTCCTTACTGGAGACAGAAAGGCGACGTGCGGATCAACATCGCGGTCGCGCGCGTGACGGAGCAGGGGCTTCCCACGATTTATGTCAATCAGGTCGGCGGTCAGGATGAGCTCGTATTCGATGGAGTCTCGTTCGGCCTGCATGCGGATTGCTCGCTTGCATTCCAGCTCGCGGCATTTCAGGAAACCGTTGCAACCACGCATTGGGTCCGTCACCGCGGGGCCTGGCGTTGCGAAAACGGCCCACAGATCGCGAGCGTCGAGGCGGATCGCGCCGATTACAGCGCGTGCGTGCTGGGCCTGCGCGACTACGTCAACAAGAACGGGTTTCCGGGAGTTGTTCTGGGCCTCTCGGGAGGCATCGATTCCGCATTATGCGCCGCTATGGCGGTCGACGCCCTTGGCGCCGGGCGCGTGCGTTGCATGATGCTGCCTTACAAATTCACGTCGCAGGAGTCGCTCAAGGACGCCGCGGCGTGTGCCAAAGCGCTTGGCGTGCGTTACGAGATTTTGCCGGTCGCCTCGGCGGTCGAAGGCTTCGAGGCGGCCCTGGCGCCGGCTTTCTCGGGACTGGCCCGCGATGTCACCGAGGAGAATTTGCAAGCGCGCACGCGCGGCACAATTCTCATGGCGATCTCGAACAAGTTTAACCTCATGGTGGTGACGACTGGAAACAAGTCGGAAATGTCCGTAGGCTATGCGACGCTCTACGGCGATATGAACGGCGGATTCAATCCCATCAAGGATCTATACAAGACCGAAGTCTTTCGTCTGGCGCGCCTGCGCAATAGCTGGAAGCCGGATGGCGCCAAGGGTCCTGACGGGCCTGTCATTCCGGATAACATCATCACGCGGCCGCCGACGGCGGAACTGCGTGAAAATCAGAAGGACGAAGATTCGCTCCCTGCCTACGCCGTGCTCGATCCGATCCTCGAGCGGCTGGTTGAGCATGAGGAGCCGATCTCCGCGATTGTCGCTGCTGGCTTTGACCGCGATACGGTCATGCGGGTCGACCGCATGATCAACATCGCCGAGTACAAGCGGCGCCAGGCTGCGCCCGGTGTCAAGGTGACGCTGAAGAATTTCGGCCGCGACCGGCGATACCCGATAACCAACCGCTTCCGTGATCCGGGCACGCCGATGCCCGCACCTGACGTGTCACTGATCACGGGAAAACCGATAAAATCGGAAGCCTTCGATTATTGATCGCCACGCTACCGTGTGGGCAGGAATGTCGGCCCAACCGTGCGGACCGTGCGTTTGGCCGGGTCGGTCTCGACGGGCGGCTGGGCGGTGGGCGGGGTAGACGCCGGTGCAGCGGTCGGCATGGTTCCGCGCAACTCGGGGCGGAGCGGCTTTCCGTCCGCACCCGTCCGTGGCTGCGACAATTGCTTGGCACGTTGCTCGGTTACGACCACGTCGCCCGGGACGACTGTGTCGTCGGGACCAACGGACTTAAGGGTCTGCGCCCAGCTTTCGCCGGGCCGCCGGCAGCTGCAGGCTGAACTTAAGGCCTTTCGATACTGGAAGGCCGTCGGTAGCTCGGTATAGAGCCGCCCGTTCAGCGAAACCGCCTGGGCCATTTCCTCGCCCGGGTTGTGATACGTGTAAAGTGCCACCTCTGTTGCCGGGCACATCCGCTGGCACGCCTGTTCATCTTCGCGGAAATGGTCGGGCGACGTCGAATAGGAAATCGGAAAATAGAATCCGTCACAGGTCCGCACGCAGACCGTACGGAATGTCCCGCTCATCGGTTCCTGCGGCGTGGAGAAAATACCGCCGCTATTGTTTCCTCCGAACAGCCGATCAAAAAAACCTCCCTGCTGTCCGGCAATTGCTGCCGAGCGATATTGCGGCCCACATCCGTTGTCGCCGAGAGCAATGAGCAAAGCTTGCCGTTGTGCAGCGCGTTCAGTCGTCCCGCCATTGAGGTGCTCAAGCTGATTGCGCATGCGTTCAAGCCCAAGGCGTTGCTGGTCAACTTGGCGGTTGAGTGGGCCGCACTGCGGGGGTGGGTTACTGAAAATGGAGAAGAAGCCCGAACTTTGGCAGCCGATGCGCCGCGACTGCGCCACCAGCCGGTCGACCTCGAGTTGCTGCCGATTGACCATGTCTTCCGTGCGCCGAATCTGGTCGGCGCGGGCCGGGTCTGCGTTGCCCTGATTGAGCGTTGCCAGTTGCGCCTCAAGCCTCTGGCAGGCGGGATTTGCCGACTGTGCGTCGGCTGCAGACAGGCTGCATAAACCCGTCATCGCCGCGGCTAAAATTTTGCAGGAAAGTCCCCTCATGGCCGGCACTCTAGTCTGAAAACCATGCAAGCGCGAGCCTTCCATCATTGTGCACGTGCGACCTCGGAACGCAGGTTCCACAGGACCCCGGAGACGATGATCAGCGCGCCGAGCAGGACGAATATGTCCAACGACTCGCTGTAAATTGCCCAGCCGACCACAGCGATCAGCGGGATACGCATGAAATCCAAAGGCACCACCAGGGTGGCGTCGCCGGAGCGGAATGCATTGCTCAGGCAATAGTGTGACGTGAGACCGGCGACTCCGACCCCGATTGCGGGCAGAAGATGCTGTGTGTCGAGGTGCAAAAAAACAGCGGGATTGCTGCCCAGCAGAGACAGAGGGAACTGAATAACGGCCATCCAGAACACGATGCTGAATGTTGTTTCCGTTTTGGTCAGTTGCTTGGTTGTAATCATGGTAATGGCATAGCCGAACGCTGCCAGCAGCACGAGAGCGGCAGCAGGTTTGAACTCCGTGATTCCCGGCCGGAGAATCACCAACACGCCGATGAGGCCGAGAGCAACGACACCGAGACGGCTTGGTGTCAGCCGCTCGTGCAGAAACCATACCGCCAACAGCGCGGTCCAGGCCGGCATGGTGAATTCAAGTGCAAACACCATGGCGAGCGGAAGCATGGTGAGGCTGAGTGCCCACGCGAATTGCGAGGCATAGTGAACACCGTTGCGGAAAAAATTGAGCCCCATGCGGCGCGGTATTGCGTGCACGCGAAGGTCTTTGCGCAGAGCGAGAAGAAGCAGAAGCACGACAAGGGCGACGCCACTGCGGATCGCAAGGATCTCAAAAATACTAAGCCCGCCACTGAACAGCTCGCGAATGGACACGGCCATCACTGAAAACGACAGCAATGCGCCGACCATCCAAAGGACGACGCGTACGAGCTTGCTTGTGATCACGAGGGTATCTGCTGGTAACGGGATTAATCCGTGCGGGCGGATGGTCTAGCAGATGGCCAAATCGGCGTCACTCCGCATCCGGCTGGTTCTCCGGCCGTGCCTTGTCGAACGCGGAGAGCTTCAGGCACGCGGCATCGGCCGCGACGATCTTCGGAAATTTGTCGAGCGGGACTTTAAGCCGGCGGGCATTTGCAACCTGTGGGACCAGGCAAATGTCTGCGAGCGTGACTTTGGCGCCGCACGAGTAAGGACCAGGACCGAGCATGGTTTCCAGTGCTTCAAATCCTTCGATGATCCAGTGATGGTACCAGGCGTCGATCTCCGGTTGCTCGTGCTTGAGCTGCCGTTTGAGATATTGAAGGGCGATCAAATTGTTCAAAGGATGAATATCGCAAGCGATCGCCTGTGCGATCGCCCGTGCCTTGGCGCGCCCGACAGCGTCTGCCGGCAGCAGAGGAGGCTCGGGATGTGTTTCATCCAGATATTCGATGATTGCCATAGACTGAGTGAGCACGTCGCCGCTCGGCACCACCAGCGCCGGTACCCTGGCCTGCGGATTGATGGCGCGATATTCGGGGGTGTGCTGGCGTCCGCCATCTTTGGTCAGGTGGATCGGGACCATCTCATAGGGTATCCCCTTGAGATTAAGCGCAATGCGAACGCGGTACGCGGCAGACGAGCGGAAATACGAGTAGAGTTTCACGAGATTGCTCCGGCTTGCATCCGCACAATCTAGCGAGACGCGGGGCAGTTGGCGACAAGGCCCCTCGATTTCAATCGGCTTCCGGGTTCGGATCGCCTTTCCCTAATAGATTGGATCATAAAAAGATTCCCGCTCTGCATCGGAGCCGGCCGCACGTAAGCGGATCGAACTTGGGATGCCTCCCACAGGAGGATGCAATTTCAGCCGCGCCCGTTCGTCGAGCATGCTATTCTGCTTGCGTCACTGCCTCGGGGGGTGAGGCACGTCGGTAATGGGAAGGGAACAAGGGGGACGGCCATGGTGAAATTCGATCAACACGCAGATACAGCGACGCTTCTTGCCCGAATCCTGCTTTCAGCAGTGATGTGGCTCTACGGATATCTCAAGCTGACCGGCTATGCGGGCGCGGTGGCGTATATGTCCAGACAAGGCTTGCCGGCTCCCGCGGTATTTGCCGTGCTGGCCATCATCATCGAAATTGGCGGAGGCCTGCTGATCCTGTTCGGATATCAGACGCGGCTCGTGGCTTTGGGTTGTGCAATCTACATTTTGGTCGCTGCGCTTATCGCGCACCATAATTTCTCCGACGGCAATCAGCTCGCGCATTTCATGAAGAATCTGGCGATCACGGGTGGCTACCTGGCATTGATGATTGCCGGGCCGGGGCGCTATTCGCTTGACGGCCGCAAGTCGTAACGTCGACGCTCAACGCAGGCAGACAATCGCAACGACTTCGCATGTGCCTGGCTGACAGGTGATGGAAGCGTCTTTCGTGGTTGCTCTCGTGAGATCGTCCCGGTCGATCTTGTGGTACGTTGCGGCGGTCGTGAACGCCTGCGTCCTGCAGTAGGCGTTCGCCGCCGCGGCGCCACACTTTTCGCCTGATGCCAGGCAGCGGTCGATGCCGTAGCCATCGGCGTCATTGGCCACGAGAAACATGTGCTGCTCGGCACGAGTCGTGCCGGGTGCCAGATAAAGCAAGGCCGCGAGAGTAATAAAGACTATCCGCATCAATACCGCTCGGGAGTGATGTTACCGCCTGAACGGCGCTCGGCAGCAAAAATGCAATTAAAATCGTTAATCGGTGCTTAACCGTGCGCCTGGCCCGGTCACCGATTTTTTCCCGTGTTTTGCGTGGTTTGAAGCGGGCGCTTGACGGCATGCATGCGACAAATCATTGTGCCGCCATGAACGGCCTTAACCATATCTGCGGCATTTGCCCGGAGATTATTCGCTAGCGCACCGCGCTGGCTGCGGCCGTCTTTTCTCAAGCTTGAGATAGCAGGACGCCCGGCCAGCGGGGCCGACGGGTGTCATTTGCTATGGAACTCAAGCTTTACGATACGCTGACGCGGGAGAAGCGGACGTTTACGCCGATCGATCCCGCGCGGGTGCGCATGTATGTCTGCGGGCCGACCGTTTATGACTTCGCCCATATCGGCAACGCGCGACCCGTCATCGTTTTCGATGTGCTATTTCGACTGTTGCGGCACGTCTATGGCGAAAGACATGTTGTCTATGTGCGCAACGTCACCGACGTCGATGACAAGATCAATGCGCGCTCCGCGGAGCGCGGGATTTCAATCCGCGAACTGACCGAGGAAACCTACAGGAATTTCAGCGACGACGTGGCGGCGCTCGGCTGTCTGCCACCGACCGTCGAGCCGCGCGCGACCGAGCATATCGAGGAGATGAAGGCGCTGATTGAGCGGTTGGTGAAGTCCGGCCATGCTTACGTGGCGGAAGATCATGTCCTCTTCCACGTTGCTTCGATGAAGGACTACGGGAAGCTCTCCAACCGTTCGCTCGACGAGATGATCGCGGGCGCCCGCGTCGAAGTTGCGCCGTTCAAGAGAGATCCGATGGACTTCGTACTGTGGAAGCCCTCGAGCCCGGGCGAACCGGCCTGGCCGTCACCGGCGGGCATCAGGAAGCCGGGTCGGCCCGGTTGGCACATCGAGTGCTCGGCAATGTCGTGGACGCATCTCGGTGAGACCTTCGACATCCACGGCGGCGGCATCGATCTCGTATTTCCGCATCACGAGAACGAAATTGCGCAATCGCGCTGCGCCTTCCACACGCCGGTGATGGCGAATTTCTGGATGCACAACGGCTTTCTGCAGGTCGAAGGCGAGAAAATGTCGAAGAGCCTCGGCAACTTCGTGACCATCCACGACTTGTTGAAGGATTGGCCCGGCGAAGTCGTGCGGTTCACGATGCTGCAGACGCACTATCGGCAGCCGATGAATTGGACACTCGCCGGACTGCGCGAGGCCCAGAAGAACCTCGAGCACTGGTACGGGCTCACCGGCGACTCGACGCCGGGTTATTTGTGTGCCGACGCGGTCGGCGCGCTGCTGGACGACCTCAATACGCCCAAAGCATTTGCCGCGTTGCATGAGTTGCGGGGCGAGGCTGCCAAAGGGGCAAAGCCCGCCGCCGCTTCGCTGAAGGCAAGCGCGCAGCTGATCGGTCTGTTGCAATTGTCGCCGGCTCAGTGGACTGCCTTCCGCCCGGCATCGGCGGCGGTCGATGAAACCAAGGTGGTCAATCTGATCGAAGCGCGCAATACCGCTCGAAAGAAGAAAAATTTCAAGGAGGCCGATCGTATCCGCGACGAACTCAAGGCAATGGGAATAGAACTTGAGGATACGAAGGACGGCAGGACAAAATGGAAGGTCGCGCGATGATGGCGGTCGCGCACCCGAAGCTTGCACTGCGTCCGTTCCTGCCAGCGGATGCGCCGCTGTTGCGGGAGATCTTCCGGGACAGTATCGAGGAATTGACGACCGACGACTATACCGAGGCGCAGCAAGAGGCCTGGGCGTCCGCCGCCGACGACGTCGAGGAGTTTCGGAGCAAGCTTTCGGGGCAACTAACGTTGGTGGCGACACTGGAAGGCTCACCGGTCGGCTTCGCTTCGCTCGAAGGCAAGGACAAGATCGACATGCTCTATGTCCATCCGGCGGCAACGGGGCAGGGGGTCGGCGCGATGCTGGTGGATGCCCTTGAGAGGCTTGCGGGTGCGCGCGGCATCGCAAGGCTCACTGTCGATGCAAGCGACAGCGCGCGCGGTTTTTTCGAAAAGCGGGGCTACGTTGCCCAGCAACGGAATTCAATTTCAATGGGCGACGAGTGGCTCGCCAACACCACGCTGCAGAAGCAACTCGCCGCAAAACGGGAGGCTACATGACCAAACCCGACACCCCGTTTCCACGCCATTGGCTCTACTACATCGTGCTTAAGTATGGCGTGCTTGCCGTCGCCGTGCTGGCCGCGCTCTATGCTGTCTACAGGTTGACGTAAGGACACTTATGAAACGCCACCACGTCCTGATGGGTGCCATTGCAATTATGATCGCCATCGCATTGCTCTCGAACTATTACCTTTGGTGAGAACCGAAATGCCGAAGGAGCGCCTCTTTCTCTTCGACACCACGCTGCGCGACGGCGCGCAGACAAACGGGGTCGATTTCACGCTTGCGGACAAGCTGGCGATCGCGGCCATGCTGGATGAGCTCGGCATTGACTACGTCGAGGGCGGTTATCCGGGCGCCAACCCGACCGACTCGGAACTGTTCGGCAAGGACCGAAAGCTTGCCACCACCTTCACTGCGTTCGGGATGACGCGCCGGCCGGGCCGCTCGGCCTCCAACGACCCCGGTCTTGCGGCACTCCTTGAAGCAAAGGCGGACGCCATCTGCTTTGTCGCGAAGTCATGGGATTACCACGTCAAGGTCGCGCTGGAGACGACCGGAGAGGAAAATCTCGCTTCTATCCGAGATAGCGTGCGTGCTGCCAAGGCGAAGGGCAGGGAAGTTCTGCTCGATTGCGAGCATTTCTTCGACGGTTACAAAGCCAACCCGAAATACGCACTCGCCTGCGCCAAGACGGCCTATGACGAGGGAGCGCGTTGGGTTGTCCTCTGTGACACGAACGGCGGCGCCCTTCCGGACGAGATCGAAAATATTGTCGGTGAGGTGGTGAAGGTCATACCGGGCGATCACGTCGGCATTCACGCTCACAACGACACCGATCAGGCAGTTGCAAACTCATTTGCTGCGGTGCGGGCGGGCGCACGCCAGATCCAGGGTACGCTGAACGGCCTTGGCGAGCGTTGCGGCAATGCCAACCTGGTTTCCATCATCCCGACTTTGAAACTCAAGCCGGAATTCGCAGCCCGCTTCGATATCGGGGTGAGCGATGCTGCGCTAAAGAAACTCGCTCAGGTTTCTCACGCGCTCGATGAACGGCTCAATCGTGCACCCAATCGACACGCGCCTTATGTCGGGGAAAGTGCATTTGCGACCAAAGCCGGTATCCACGCTTCCGCCATCATGAAGGACCCGGCGACTTACGAGCACGTCGCGCCGGACAGGATCGGCAACCGCCGGAAAGTGCTGGTGTCTGAACAGGCGGGCAAATCCAACATCCTGGCGGAGCTCGAACGCGTCGGTATCAAGACTGACAAAGATGACCCGCGGATCGGCCGCCTTCTTGAGGTCGTGAAGGAGCGTGAGGCGATCGGATATGCCTATGAAGCGGCCGATGCCTCGTTCGAATTGCTGGCGCGGCGTACACTCGGCAAGGTGCCGGGCTATTTCGACGTGACGCAATTCGACGTCAACGTCGAGCAACGCAACAATGCCAAAGGCGAGCGCGTCACCGTCACCATGGCCGTGGTGAAAGTGAAGGTCGGTGCGGACAACATGATCTCCGCAGCGGAAGGCAATGGCCCGGTCAATGCGCTCGATCTTGCGCTGCGCAAGGACCTCGGCAAGTACCAGAAGTATATTGCCGGTCTGAAGCTCACGGATTATCGCGTCCGTATCCTCAATGCCGGAACCGCGGCCGTCACGCGTGTGCTAATCGAGAGCGAGGACGAAAACGGCGACCGCTGGACGACTGTCGGAGTGTCGCCCAACATCATCGATGCGTCATTCCAGGCTTTGATGGATTCGATCATATTCAAGCTCGTTAAATCCGGTGCACCTGCGTGAGACAGTGCGGGCTGAACCGGAATCCGGGGGAGGTCCCATGATCGATCACATCTCCATCGCCGTTCGGGATATCAAGGCAGCGGAATCGTTTTACACGGCGTTGCTTGCACCGCTCGGGCTGAGCAAACTGCGGGAATGGCCCGATGCGGCCATCGGCTACGGCAAGACGTATCCTGAATTCTGGATCAACCGCCGCCCGGACATGGCACCTGTCGCCCGGGATAGCGGTGTGCATATTTGCTTGCGCGCTGAATCCGCAGAGGCTGTGAACGCCTTTTACGCCGTTGCGCTTGCGCGCGGCGGGATGTCCGATGGCGCTCCTGGGCTCCGCCCCGAATACACTGACCGCTACTACGCAGCCTTCGTTCGCGATCCCGACGGCAACCGCATCGAAGCGGTGACATTTGTCGCCAACTAGAGTCGATCGGCGATCACGGCCGGCATTTCCTTTTCCCTCTCCGGCACGCCGGCCGCGGCCTGCTGCAACATTGGCAGAATATCTGCCACGTTATCTGCGACGAGCAGTTCAAAATTCAGATCACCACGGATAAACTCGAGATTCTTCATGTGGTCGATCAACGCGCAGAGTGGATTCCAGAAATTCTTGACGTTGGCGAGCAAAATTGGTTTGCGGTGGCGGCCGAGCTGAACCCAGGTGATCTGCTCGACCACCTCTTCAAGGGTGCCGATGCCGCCAGGCATTGCCACAAAGGCATCCGCCAATTCGAACATCTTGCGTTTGCGTTCGTGCATGTCGCGGGTGATGATCAGGTTGTCGGCGCCGCGCATCGCATGTTCGCGTGCAACGAGAAATTCCGGAATGACGCCGGTGACCGCCCCGCCATGGCCGAGAACCGATTTGGCAATTGCCCCCATCATGCCGACTGAGCCGCCGCCAAAAATCAGCCGGATGTCGTTTTTCGCAAGGACGGTGCCGAAGGCTTGGGCTGCTTCCACGAAAGCGGGATCGGTCCCGGGGCCGGAGCCGCAATAGACGCAGATTGCCCGGATTTTGCTGGTTTTTTCGTTTCTGTTCATAACCAAGCATGTGCATCGCACTTGCGGCATCGTCAAGGCACTGTCGAAAAATCCAGGGCTGTTATTGGTGGAGGATGATTACAGGCGGGAAACCTCCTATATGAAGACCTTAATGAGCGACCACCACTCTCACCGCACATCCGAAAGCGATTCGCGTGTTTCCGCCAGCCGCGGATCGCTGCTCGAGACCATTGTCCATCTGTGGCCTTACATCTGGCCGTCGGACCGCGGCGATCTCAAACTTCGCGTGCTCGGATCCCTCGTCCTATTGCTTGCGGCAAAGCTCGCGACCGTTGCCGTACCCTTTACTTTCAAATGGGCCACGGATGCCCTCGCTGGCCACGGGACCGCACCCGTTGCGGCGTCCGACTGGCTGTTATGGGCGATCGCCGCACCGATTGCGATGACGATCGCCTATGGCGGCATGCGTATTTTGATGGCTGCCTTCACGCAATTGCGTGACGGGTTGTTCGCGAAGGTCGCGATGCACGCAGTGCGGCGGCTCGCGTACCGGACTTTCGTTCACATGCACGAATTGTCGCTGCGCTTCCATCTTGAGCGCAAGACCGGCGGACTGACACGCGTGCTTGAACGTGGGCGCAATGGCATCGAGACGATTGTGCGCATGGTCATCCTGCAGCTGTCGCCGACGATCGTCGAACTCGTGTTCATAGTCGTCGTTTTGATGTGGCAATTTGATTGGCGGTACGTCGTCGCCATTTCGATCACCGTCGCGCTGTACATGACCTACACATACCGTGCCACAGAATGGCGGATCGGCATTCGGCGCAGAATGAATGACAGCGATACCGACGCCAATGTGAAAGCAATTGACTCGCTGCTCAACTACGAGACTGTGAAATATTTTTCTGCCGAGGAGCGGGAAGCCGCCCGGTACGATCGGGCGATGGCGCGCTACGAAGAAGCAAGCGTGCGGTCTTATACCTCGCTTACCGTCCTTAATGCCGGACAGGCAGTGATCTTCACCTTCGGGCTTGCGACTGTGATGGTGATGTGCGCCTTCGAGATCCAATCCGGTACGAAGACGGTCGGTGATTTCGTGCTGATTAACGCCATGATGATCCAGCTTTACCAGCCGCTCAATTTCATGGGGATGGTCTACCGCGAGATCAAACAGGCGATCACCGATATCGAGATCATGTTCACGATCCTCGCGCGCGATCCTGAAATCAAGGATGTCGATCACGCGCCGCAACTGAGGGTAACCAGTGGAACAATCCGTTTCGAGAATGTAGCTTTCGCCTACGATCCGGCACGCACGATCCTCAAGGGGATCAGTTTTGAAGTGCCGGCCGGCAGGACGGTAGCCGTTGTTGGCCCTTCCGGTGCGGGAAAGTCGACGATTTCGCGCCTGCTGTTTCGTTTCTACGATCTGTCCGGTGGCCGCATTCTGATCGACGATCAGGACATTGCGAAGGTTACCCAGAAATCGCTCCGTCAGGCGATCGGCATGGTGCCGCAGGACACGGTGCTGTTCAACGACACGATCCGCTACAACATTCGCTACGGCCGCTGGGACGCGACTGATGCCGAAGTGGAGGAGGCGGCGCGCCTTGCTCAGATTGATCCGCTTATTCGGATTGCGCCCAAGGGCTATGAGACCGAAGTGGGCGAGCGCGGGCTCAAGCTGTCTGGTGGAGAGAAGCAGCGTGTCGCAATCGCGCGCACAATACTAAAGGGACCACCGATTCTGGTACTTGATGAGGCAACATCGGCACTGGACAGCCACACCGAAAAAGAAATTCAGGATGCGCTTGAACGAGTCTCGCGCAACCGGACCACACTCGTGATCGCACACCGGCTGTCCACCATTGTCGGGGCTGATGAAATCATAGTGCTGGACGAGGGTGAGATCGTCGAGCGCGGTACACACTATGCCTTGCTCGCCAAGAACGGTCTTTACGCAAGCATGTGGAATCGCCAGCGCGAGGCGGAAGAAGCGCGCGAAAAGCTTGCCCTCGCGGGCGAGGATCAGGGAGCGCCAAATCGAAATCCACCTCCGGTGATGGACGCAATTACGGAGGCGCCCGCGCCGCTCGAAGCGCCCGCCGATGCGGCAGAGTAAGATAGCGGCATGTCGATCTATGATTCGATTCGCGCCCAATTCGTGCCGGTCACACCGGAAGGATATCCATTCATCGGTGCCTTTGCGCTGGTGAGTCTGGTGCTGTTCTGGCTATGGAGCCCGCTCGGCTGGCTCGGCACGCTTGCCACTATCTGGTGCGCCTATTTTTTCCGCGACCCGCCCCGCGTAACGCCGGTGCGCGATGGTCTCGTGGTGGCGCCTGCAGACGGGCGTGTGAGCCAGGTAACCAGCGCGCCGCCGCCGCGCGAACTCGGACTTGGCGAAAAGCCCTTGCCGCGAATTTCGATATTCATGAGCGTTTTCGATTGCCACGTGAACCGGAGCCCGGTCTCCGGAAAAATCGAAAAAATCGTGTACCAGCCCGGTAAGTTCTTCAACGCCGACCTGGACAAAGCCAGTGCTGATAACGAGCGCAATGCGCTGGTGATTGCGATACCCGGCGGGCGCATTGCGGTGGTGCAAATCGCCGGCCTTGTTGCGCGTCGTATCGTCTGCTTCGCGCACATGGGCCAGCCCATCGGGGCGGGAGAACGCTTTGGCATGATCCGCTTCGGTTCCCGGGTCGATGTCTACCTTCCGGAAGGGGTGCCTCCGCTTGTTGCGGTCGGTCAAACCGCAACCGCGGGAGAAACCGTTCTTGCCGACCTGCGCGCGGCCGGCGATGGCGGACGCGCGTTTCGCACGGGATAAACGGTTAACGAGGCTGAAGAAACGCACATTGGATGCCGTGGCGTCAGCGCGGCGAGGGGACTATATTGTCGCCATGGTCTTTCAGCCCATCGACCCTGCACCGCCGCCGTTCCGTCGCCGCTTCAAGGCGATCCCGGTGCGCACTTTGCTTCCCAATCTGATCACCTTGCTTGCGTTGTGCGCGGGTCTCACCGCGATCCGCGTCGCTGTCGAGAACCGGCTTGAGTTGGCGCTCGCGGCGATCGTGCTTGCGGCATTGCTCGATGGAATTGACGGGCGGGTGGCCCGCATGCTCAAGGGCACGTCCCGTTTCGGCGCCGAGCTCGACAGCCTTGCCGATTTTGTGAATTTCGGTGTTGCGCCGGCAATCATTCTCTATTTCTGGGGATTGCACGACATCAAATCAGCGGGATGGATCGCCGCGTTGGTCTTTGCGATCTGCGCCGGGCTGCGGCTCGCACGGTTCAATGTGATGATCGACGATCCCAACAAGCCGGTATGGGCCGGCAATTTTTTCACCGGCATTCCGGCGCCTGCCGGCGCCATCACGGTAATGCTTCCAATCTACCTCAGCCTTCTCGGAGTTTCGGACGGCCTCATCACTGCCTGGCTGACGTTCTTCTACACCCTCGCAATTGCGCTTCTGATGGTTTCGCGGCTTCCGGTGTTTTCGGGAAAACGTGTCGGAAAGCGCGTGCCGCCTGAGATGGTGCTTCCGGTCTTCGTTCTGGTCGTCTTGTTCTTTGCATTGCTGCTCAGCTATCCGTGGCCCGTGCTGACCATCGGTACGGTTGCCTATCTCGCATGTCTGCCGCTGAGCTGGTTGTCGTATCGGGGATATCAGCGCAGGGACGCCGCCGCAGCGGCGGCAAGCGGAGCCGAGGCGGCGGCATTCACGCCTGGCGCGGCGGAACACGCCGCCGATGACAATCGCCCGGCACGGCTGAACTGAATTCAGCGTTTCGCCAGCGGATGCCCGGGCATCAATTCGTAAGGATGCTTCCACCCCGGCAATGCCTTCATGCGATCGAGCCACGCACCAATCGCCGGGTGCTCCTTCGCGATATCGAACCCGAACTCTTCGGCCGGATAGTACAAATAGCCCGCCATTGATACGTCGGCGATCGTGGGCCTGTCAGCGACGAGATATTGGCGTCCGGTCAGCCGCTTGTTCACGATAGCCAGGTTGCCGTCGATACGCCCTTTCAGAAAGGTCAGCACTGCCGGATCGCCCGGAGGCTTGGCGAAGTTTTTCAGAAAGCGGAATGGGCCGAGGAAGCCATTCACCTTCTGGTTGTCGAAAATGATCCAGCGAAGGGCTTCGAGCTCTTCGTCCTCGTCATTTGGTTTGAATTTTCCGGTGCGCCTGGCGAGGTAGGTCAGGATGACACCGGACTGCGAAAGCTTCCTCTTGCCATGGACAAGAACCGGGGCTTCGCCCATTTCATTGATATCGGTACGAAAATCCGGTGTGCGCTGGACCATTGCGCCGAAAAAATCGACCCAGATCGGTTCCCAGTCGGCGCCCACCAAGTTGAGCATAAGCGCAGCGCGATAGGCATTGCCGGACTGGGCGAAGCAATGAAGCTGGTACTCAGCCATTGGGTTTCCGATCTTGCTATTTCTAGCGTGAAAGAGTCATTGGCGTACCGCTGGCAGACTGTCCTTCATAACGGTCGCCAACCAGCCTGAAATGGGCCAACGGTTGGTTTTCAGCATCGGTGATCATTATCGCGCCGTCGTCCATCGACCAGCGTCGGCTGGTGTAGAATTTTCCGGGGCAGCCTCCATCCGGCGAAACGGATCCGGCGCGGCTGTTCGCGGCGCCGTGGAATTCAAGCCCGCAAGTGGGCGCGTTGACAGTCGACAGGATCCACCGGCCGGGAATGGTGAGGTCTTTTTGCGCCGGCATCGATTCAAGAGGGACCCGCTCGCCCGCGCAACCTGTCAGCGTCAGGACAACAAGAATTCCGGAAGTTGTCCCGACGCGCGCCATTCACTTCATCGTGGGGATCACAAATTCCGCGCCTTCCTTCGTGCCGGTCGGCCAGCGTGAAGTAATGGTTTTGGTTTTCGTATAGAAGCGGATCGAGTCGGGACCGTGCTGGTTGAGATCTCCGAATCCGGAACGCTTCCAGCCGCCGAACGTGTGATAGGCGAGAGGGACCGGAATCGCAAAGTTAACGCCGACCATCCCAACCTGTACCTTGTTGACAAAATCGCGCGCCGTATCGCCGTCGCGGGTGAAGATGGCGACGCCGTTGCCATATTCGTGCTCCGAGGGGAGGCGCACCGCCTCGTTGTAGTCCTTGGCGCGCACGACCGAGAGGACTGGTCCAAAGATTTCTTCCTTGTAGATCCGCATGTCCGGTTTCACGTCGTCGAACAGGCAGCCGCCCATGAAGTTGCCGTTTTCGTAGCCTTGCAGCTTGAATCGGCGGCCATCGACCAGGAGTTTGGCACCCTCCTTCACGCCGAGATCGACATAGTCCCTCACTTTGTTGAGATGTGCCTTGGTCACGAGCGGCCCGTAGTCAGCCTGCGGATCGCTCGACGGACCGATTTTGAGGCTTTCGACGCGCGGAATGAGTTTTTCGACCAGGATGTCTGCCGTCTTCTTGCCGACCGGAACGGCGACTGAAACCGCCATGCAACGTTCGCCGGCCGAGCCGTAGCCCGCACCGACGAGGGCGTCGACGGCCTGATCCATGTCGGCGTCAGGCATCACAATCATGTGGTTCTTTGCGCCGCCGAAACATTGGACGCGTTTGCCGTGAGCGCAGCCGGTTGAATAAATGTACTCGGCGATCGCCGAAGACCCGACGAAGCCAATGGCCATGACGCGCGGATCGGTGAGCAGCGTGTCGACGGCTTCCTTGTCGCCATTGACAACATTCAGCACGCCGGCGGGGAGGCCGGCGTCGATCATCAATTCCGCAAGGCGTATCGGAACGGATGGATCGCGTTCCGACGGCTTAAGAATAAACGCATTGCCGCACGCAATCGCCGGTGCGAACTTCCACATCGGGATCATTGCCGGAAAATTAAACGGCGTGATGCCGGCGACGACGCCAAGCGGCTGACGGACCGAATAAAGGTCGATGCTCGGTCCGGCCCCTTCCGTGAATTCGCCTTTCAACAAATGTGGAATGCCGCAGGCGAATTCGACCACTTCGATGCCGCGCTGAATGTCGCCCCGCGCATCGGGAACGGTTTTCCCGTGCTCCGACGAAAGAAGCTTGGCGAGCGGCTCGAATTCCTTCTGAACCAGCTCGAGAAACTTGAACATCACGCGGGCGCGGCGCTGCGGGTTCGTGGCCGCCCAAGCCGGCTGAGCCGCCTGGGCATTGGCGATCGCGTGTTCGACCTCCAAATGCTTCGCCAAGGCAACCTTTGCCTGCACCTCCCCGGTATTGGGATCAAAAACGTCGCCAAAGCGTCCAGAGCCCCCTTTTACGGTCTTGCCACCGATGAAATGGCCGATTTCTCGCATGGGTCGCACTCCTTTTGACTTTTTAAGAGGTCCGGGGCCGGACCATTGGGCGTTACCGCCTGTTTGCTGCAAGTTTTGCAGCTTTTTGCCGCAGGGTCACGGGCGAACGGCCCATTCCGGGCGTTTTTCTTTCACCATCGGTTAGCCTTTACCGCCTCTTAACAGCGCCAGTCTAGGGTCGACACGGGGGAACTGCTTTGGCCGTTCGCCCGGCAGGTTGTAGGTGTTGGGTGGGTTCGTAATGGACATTTCGACAGGTCTTGGACTCCTGGCCGGCGCGGGCGTCCTTGCAACACTGATCCTGCTGGGCGGCGATCTGCGCATGTTCGCCGACATGCATGCCGCAATCGTGATTTTCGGCGGGTCGTTTGCTGCAACGCTCATCCGCTTTCCGCTTGCATCCATTTTCCACGGGCTTCCCCTTGGCGCCAAGTTCGCCTTCACGCTGCGGCGCATGAGCCAGCGCGATCTGGTGGATGAAATCGCCGGTTTGGCCGAAGTTGCGCGCAAGCAGGGGCCGATCGGGCTCGAGAAGGTCGAGATCGAAGACCCGTTCCTTGCCAAAGGCGTCCGCTTCGTTGCCGACGGCTACGACGGGAATTTCATTCGCGACAATCTCGAACGGGATCGCGACAATTTTCTTACGCACCTCGATGAAGGACAGAAAATTTATCGCGCAGTTGGGGATTGCGCTCCGGCCTTCGGGATGATCGGGACGCTCATCGGCATGGTGCAGATGTTCGCCAACATGACCGATCCTTCCAAACTTGGCCCGTTCATGGCGGTGGCTTTGCTGGCAACGTTCTACGGAGCGGCGGTGGCGAACCTCCTGTGCCTCCCGATCGCCGACAAGCTGCATCTCAAGCTGGTCGACGAGGAGATCAACCGCACACTGATCATCGACGGGATCCTGATGATCCGCGAGGCCAAGAGCCCGACTCTGGTGCGCGAGATGCTGCTCGCCTACCTGCCCGAGAAGCATCGGCACACGGAAGAGGATGCGGAACAAGAGGGTGAGGCGGTACCCGCCTGACGCAGTTCGTCCGAAAGCATATCGATGGCCAAGCGTAGAGGCGAAGCACATGGTGGCGGTCACGGCTGGTTCGTGACCTTCGCCGACCTGATGGGGCTGCTCGTCAGCTTTTTTGTGATGCTGGTCGCCTTTTCAACGCAGGATCAGGCAAAACTTCAGGTTGTCGCCGGATCCATGCGTGACGCTTTCGGCGTTCAGGACCGGGTGCGCTATTCGGGCATCATTGAAGTGCTCGGCCTTCCGACGCGGCCAAGGCTCAAGAACGCCGCGCATATTGATCCGGCGGAAGCGTCTGCGACGCCGTCACCCGAAGAGCACGACCGTCAGCGCTCATATGGCGCCCGCTTCAAGGAAGACCGAAAGTTTTCGCTTGCATCTGCGTCGCTGCGCCAGGCCTTGCAGGAAATGCCCGAGATTACCGAGGCCTCGAAACACATCATGCTCGAGGAAACCAAGCAGGGACTCAACATCGAGATTGTCGATCAGGACGGGCGTTCGATGTTCCCCGATGGCGCTAAAGAGCCTTTCGAGCGTACGCGCAGGATCATCCAGAAGATTGCGCCCCAGCTCAAGGCGATGCCGTACCGGTTATCGATTGTGGGGCACACGGCCTCAAGTAAAGTTCCGCCAAAGCCCGGATACGGCCCCTGGGAGTTGTCGGCTGACCGTGCGAACGCCGTGCGCCAAATCCTTGAAGCGGAGGGCGTGCCGTCGGGCAATATCTTCATGGTTGCAGGCAAGGCGGACACCGATCCCCTGTTTCCCGACGATCCTTCCATGTCGCCGAACCGCCGGGTGACAATTACGTTGATGAAAGAAGAGCCGCCCCTACCGGAGAATTTGACCCCCTAAAAAGTGGCAAGACGCCGCTGCCTGCCGGGGGCGCGTCCTGCCCTGGCTGGGGAAAGTTCTGTGTCTTTAATGCCGGTGCAATGATATAAGCCCCGCCTTCTGACACCGGCGGACCCAAAAGTTGTTCGATGAATAGTGACGGGAGTGAAACGACCGCCGCCGCGCGCGCTGGGCATGACGCGCCTCCAGGTCTCTTTGCACTTGCACTCGGCAGCGTTGGCGTCGTCTACGGCGATATCGGGACCAGTCCACTTTACGCCTTTCGCGAGGCCGCAATGGCCGCGAGCAATGATCAGATCGTGACGCGCGATATCGTTTTTGGCGTCCTTTCGCTCATTCTCTGGGCGCTCATCATCACGGTTACGCTGAAATACGTGCTTATCCTGCTGCGCGCGGACAACAATGGTGAGGGCGGCACACTGTCATTGACGGCGCTCGCCACGCGCGCCCTCGGCCGGCGGACCGCCTTCGTCTTTGTCGTCGGCGTCATCGGCGCCTCGATGTTTCTCGGCGACTCGGTGATCACGCCGGCGATTTCGGTTCTATCGGCGGTCGAAGGGCTCAAGCTCGCGAGCCCCGCATTCAGCGATTTCGTTGTGCCGTTGACCGTTATTATTTTGATTGCCCTGTTTGCGGCGCAGAGCCACGGCACCGCCAGGGTGGCGGCGATGTTCGGCCCCATCATGGTCATCTGGTTTGTCTCGATCGCCGTTGCCGGCGGGCTCCATATACGCGACGACCCAACCGTCCTCTTTGCGATCAATCCGTATTATGGCGTGAACTTCCTGATACACCATGGTGCGATCGGACTGGTAACGCTCGGCGCCGTGTTCCTGGTGGTAACCGGCGGCGAGGCTCTTTATGCTGACCTCGGTCATTTCGGCCGCAAGCCAATCCAGACGGCCTGGCTCTGCCTCGTGTTTCCCGCGCTTCTCATCAACTATTTCGGCCAGGGGGCGAAGGTCCTGGCTGACCCCGCCGCCATCGAGAATCCGTTTTACCGGCTGGTGCCGGACCAGTTTCTGTTGCCGATGGTCGTTTTGGCAACGGCGGCCACAGTCATCGCAAGTCAGGCGGTCATCACAGGCGCCTATTCGCTGGTGCATCAGGCAATTCAGCTTGGCATGCTGCCGCGCCTTACAATCCTGCACACGTCGGCCTCGCATGTTGGCCAGATTTACATCCCGCGCGTAACCGTCTCGCTGATGGTCGGTGTGCTGCTGCTGGTCGGACTCTTTCGCACGTCGAGCGCGCTTGCGTCCGCTTACGGTATCGCTGTTGCAACGACCATGGTGGTCGACGGGCTTCTTGCGTTCATCGTCATCTGGAAGCGATGGGAGTGGCCGCTTTGGCAGACCTTGCTGCTGATTGCGCCGTTCGTCGTCGTGGATGTCGTCTTCTTTTCGGCCAACTTCCTCAAATTGTTTGAAGGTGCGTGGGCACCGCTTCTGTTCGGCGCCACCATGGTCCTCCTGATCCTCACCTGGCGGCGGGGAACCGGAATCCTGATCAGCAAGACACGGCGCACCGAAGTCCCGCTCGACACGTTGTTCCGCAACCTTGAAAAGAAACCCCCGCATATCGTGCCGGGAACGGCCGTGTTTCTCACGAGCGATCCGGAATTTGCGCCGACCGCGCTTCTGCATAACCTGAAGCACAACAAGATCCTGCATGAGCACAATGTTGTGCTGACCATAATCACTGCCGACACGCCACGGGTTTCCGAGGAAGACCGCGTACAGATCAAACCGCTGTCGCGCCACTTCGCGCGTGTGTCGCTGAAATTTGGCTACATGGAGCAGCCCAACGTGCCGAAGGCGCTGGCGATCGCGCGCAGGCACGGCTGGCAATTCGACATCATGTCGACGTCATTTTTCCTGTCGCGGCGCGCGCTCAAGCCATCGGCAAAGTCGGGTATGCCGTCCTGGCAGGACCACCTGTTCATTGCCCTGGCTCGCTCGGCGAGCGACGCGACCGACTTTTTCCAGATTCCGACCGGTCGCGTGGTCGAAGTCGGCACCCAGGTAACGGTATAGGTGACACCTCAGCTTGTGCCGGTATCTTATTGATATTTAATATTTATCCGGCTTATCACCCAGGTGAATTCTGCATGTCTCGCTGATCTGCGTTGCATAAATGGCGCTGCTGCAGCGCAACGAGCGGCGTTATAAGCCCGCGCCCATTTCATTGCAGTGCAACATTCAAGGCATTCCCCCATGTCCCAGAGCATTGCCGCCACTGTAGGTGAGCCGGTTGTGTCCGCGGGCGACGCGCCCGCAAAGGCCCGGTTTTGGCCGCTTGCCGTCGGCAGCATTGGTGTCGTCTATGGCGATATTGGCACCAGTCCGCTTTACGCATTTCGCGAAGCGATATCGGCGGCGACCGGTTCAGGCAATCCGACGAGTGAGCCCGTCGTGCTCGGCATTCTTTC
Source organism: Pseudolabrys sp. (assembly GCA_035701845.1). GTDB lineage: Bacteria > Pseudomonadota > Alphaproteobacteria > Rhizobiales > Xanthobacteraceae > Pseudolabrys. The sequence goes on from DASSRJ010000094.1 coordinate 69,789, forward strand.
GCTGATTATCTGGGCACTGCTGCTGGTCGTCACCGCGAAATATATCTTGATCCTGCTTCGTGCCGACAACAAAGGCGAAGGCGGCACACTTGCGTTGATGGCGCTCGCATCCCATTCCCTCATGCGCCGGGGCGGCACGATCATTCTGCTCGGTATTGTCAGCGGTGCTCTGTTTTATGGCGACGCAATCATAACGCCAGCCCTGTCCGTACTGTCTGCGATCGAAGGCTTGAAGGTCGTGACACCGACATTTGACGCCTATGTGGTGCCGCTCACGATCGGAGTCCTCGTCGCTCTCTTTGCGGTTCAGTCACGAGGTACCGCCAGCGTCGCGACGCTCTTCGGCCCGGTAATGATGCTGTGGTTCGGAGCAATTGCCGCTGCAGGCATCTGGCATGTCGTCCGCAATCCAATCGTGCTGTTTGCATTCAACCCCATCTACGGCGTCGATTTCCTTCTGCAGCACGGCCTCGTTGCTTTCTTCACGCTTGGTGCCGTCTTTCTTGTCGTCACCGGTGCAGAGGCGCTCTACGCCGATCTTGGCCACTTTGGCCGGGCGCCAATCCGTTTTGCCTGGCTTGTCGTCGTGCTGCCTGCGCTGACCCTCAACTATCTGGGGCAGGGCGCGTTGGTCCTTGCCAATCCAAAGACAATCGAAAATCCCTTCTTTCTGCTTTATCCCGAGTGGACGCTTCTGCCGATGGTCCTGCTCGCGACAATCGCAACTGTCATCGCCAGCCAGGCGGTCATTTCGGGCGCCTATTCGCTCACACGACAGGCCATCCAGCTCGGATTGCTGCCGCGGCTGGAGATCCGGCACACATCGGAAGCGCTGTTCGGCCAGATCTACATGCCTCGCGTCAACACGCTGCTCCTTTTCGGCGTGTTGCTGCTGGTAATCCTGTTCCGGTCATCGAGTGCGTTGGCTTCGGCATACGGGATCGCCGTGACGGGAACGATGGTCGTCACCGCAATGATGGCGATCGTGGTTGTCTGGCGCGTATGGAACTGGCCGCTCGCCGCTGCCCTGGCGCTGATTATGCCGTTTCTGTTTATCGATCTCACATTTCTCTCGGCGAACCTCCTGAAGATCGTGGAAGGCGGGTGGATGCCACTGGCGCTCGGCGCCGTGGTCATGGCGATCATGTATACGTGGCGGCGGGGCAGCCGGCTCCTTTTTGAGAAAACGCGCAGGCTCGAAACGCCGCTTGAGGGATTGGTGAAGAGCTTGGAAAAGAAACCACCAGTGCGCGTGCCGGGAACAGCCGTCTTTCTGACGAGCGACCCCGTCAGCGCTCCGACCGCCCTTCTGCATAGCCTCAAGCACTACAAGGTGCTGCACGAAAAGAACGTCATTTTGACGATCGAGACCGCCGAAACGCCGCGCGTCGATGCCGGCGAGCGGGTCCGCATTCAGCCAGTCGGGAAGACGTTCTCGCGGGTGGTCCTGCGGTTTGGTTTCATGGAGACGCCGAACGTTCCGAAGGCCCTCGCTATCGCGCGCAAACTGGGCTGGCAGTTCGACATCATGTCGACCTCGTTTTTCCTCTCGCGACGCGCGCTCAAGCCGGCAACTCGATCGGGGATGCCGCGGTGGCAGGATCGGCTGTTTATCGGCCTTACCCGGTTCGCAAATGACGCAACCGATTACTTCCAGATTCCGACCGGGCGCGTGGTCGAGGTCGGCACCCAGGTGACAATCTAGGGTTTCAAATAACGCTGGTCGGGCCGCCGGGATTCCGGCTAAAACTCCAAAAATCCAGAGTGACGGAGTTTCGGCATGGCCGAGGAAATGCCCCGCGCCGACGAGGTGACAAATCTCACACCCGAAGAGGTGGCGGCCGGTCTGCGCGAGGGTCGAATTTTGCTGGTCGACGTGCGCGAGCCGAATGAAACATCGGTCGAAAGTTATCCCGACGCGGTGATTGTGCCGTTGTCATGCTTCGATCCGACCGCGATCCCCGACCCGCAGGGCAAGCAGGTCGTGTTTGCCTGCCGTTCCGGTCGCCGTTCCATCACCGCGTCTGTCGCTGCGCAGGACGCCGGTTATCCGTATTCCGCCCATCTCGCGGGCGGTATCATCGCGTGGAAAGCGGCGGGTTTGCCCACGAAGAGCTGAACGATCCGTCGATGCCTTCCATTTTTCGCGCACTCGCAGCGGCGACTTTGACTTTTGTGGCCGGCGCCGGCGCAATCGATTTCGTCGCGGCGCAGAACACGCGCGTGGTCAATGTCTACAATTGGTCGGACTATATCGAACCGAAGGTCCTCGAAGATTTCACGAAGGAGACCGGCATAAAGGTGCAATACGACACCTTTGATGCCAACGAGACACTCGAAACCAAGCTTCTCGCCGGAAAATCGGGCTACGACGTCGTCGTCCCGACCGGGTACTTCCTCGAGCGGCAGATCAAGGCCGGGGTCTTCCAGAAGCTTGATAAGAGCAAACTCAAGAATCTTGGGAATGTCTGGCCAGAAGTCGCAAGCCGTCTCGCGGCTTACGACCCGGGCAATCAGTACGCTATCAACTACATGTGGGGCACGACCGGCATCGGGTTTAACGCGAAGGCTGTGCGGGAGCACCTTGGTCCAAATGGCAAAATCGACAGCTGGGATATCGTCTTCAAGCCCGAAAATCTCGCAAAATTCCGGGATTGCGGCATTCATATGCTGGATTCCGCCGATGATATTGTTCCGGCGGCGCTGCATTTCCTCGGGTTGGATCCGGGTTCGACCGATCCCAAGGATATGGAGCGAGCAGCAGAGCTGCTTGCAAAAATCCGCCCTCTGGTCCGGAAATTTCACTCGTCCGAATATCTGAATGCGCTCGCCGGCGGAGAAATCTGTTTGGTTGTTGGCTGGTCGGGTGACATCAAGCAGGCACAAAAGCGCGCCGCTGCGGCAAAGAATAGCGTTGAGATTGGTTATTCGATTCCGAAGGAAGGCGCGCAGATGTTCTTCGATAATCTCGCGATTCCGAAAGACGCCGCGCACGTTTCGGAAGCGCACGCTTTCATCGACTATTTGCTCCGGCCGGAAATCGCGGCGCTGAACAGCAATCTCGTCGCCTACGCCAACGGCAATCTTGCAAGCCAAAAATTCATCGATCGGTCGGTTCTCGACGACAAAGGCGTCTATCCGGACGCTTCGACCATGAGCCACCTCTATACGGTGGGTGCGCGCGACCAAAAATCGCAGCGGTTGATCAATCGGCTATGGACCAGGATCAAGACTGGCCGTTGATCGGCTCCTGGTCCTCCGGCCGCCAGCGGCGGTGCAACCACAGCCACTGCTCGGGATATTCGCGAATCCAGCCCTCGATCACCGACATGACGGCTTGCGTCGTTCCCGCGATGTCGACTTTGCCTTCCGCGTCGCGGACGGGCTGCACCTGCTCGGTCAGCTCGGCTCGAAACCGGTGGCCGGGCAGGCGCACGACCCGCAAGCCATGAATCGGACAGTCAAAATGCCGGGCAAGCCGGGCGAGAAGGGGATTAGCCCTGGTACGCCGGCCAAAGAAAGTCACATCGACACCGCGACTGTAGTATTGATCGACAAGCATCCCAATGTGAACGCCGCGTTCAAGCGCATCGGCAAGCTTCATCGGAGCATCGAGACTGGTCGGGATAAGCGTTCCCATTGCGGCTGCCCGCGTCTCGTGCAGCCATTTGTCGATTGTCGGGTTATTCGGCCGTCGATAAAGGACAGCGGTGTCAAACTTGCATGCGGCGGCGCAAACTGCCGGAAGCTCCCAATTTCCAAAATGTGCACCAAACACAATCGCCGGCTTTGGCTGCTCCAGAATTTTGAAAAGACGATTCAGGTCCGCTTGCCTGGCCTCGATACGGGCCGACCGTTCCGGATGCCACGGATCGAAGTCTGCCAGCCGATCGAGGTGAGCGAATTCAGCGGCGATGCGGCCAAGGTTGTCCCAAACACCGCCCAGGATCGTATCGATCTCGGCCGGCGACTTTTCCGGGAATGCAGCAGTCAGATTGGCGCGTCCGATCCGATTCTCGGGCAACAGAGGTCCGATAGTCCGCATAAACCAACCCGCGACATTTCCCATTTTGTCGGGGTTGGTCAGACGCAACAATTTCAGCAGGCCGATCGTAAGCGCGCCGATTGCGGAGTTGGCGGCGCGTTTGGTTGCGCGCTGCAGGCGCCGAACTATCCGCCTCATCGCTGACGCCTCAAAACTTCACAATGACTTTGCCGAAGACCTGACGGCTTTCAAGACGTGCCAGGCCGCGCTCGAAGTCTGCAAGTTCGACTTCGGTATCGATAATTGGGGCCATTCCAGCGGCGATTTTCGAAAGACTATCGCGAATATTGCGCATTGAAGCGCCAAAGGAACCCAAAATCTTGTACTGCTGCTGGAACATCTGCATCAAATTGATCGTCACAGTTGGGCCGGCAGTAGAACCGCAGGTTACAAGGCGTCCACCGCGCTTAAGGCAAAGCAGGGAGCCATTGAAGCCTTCACCGCCAACGTGCTCGAAAACGACGTCGACGCCTTTCTTCCCGGTCAGTTTGCGCGTGACCCCTTCAAAACGTTCGGTCTTGTAATTGATCACATGATCGGCTCCGAGGGCTCTGGCTTTCTCGGCCTTCGCGTCGTCGCCCACGGTGGTGATCACGGTACATCCCAGCGCCTTCGCCATCTTGATGGCGACCGAACCGATGCCCGAACCTCCCGCATGCACCAGAATTGTTTCGCCGGGCTTAAGCTTGGCGTTGTCGAACAACATGTGCTCGACGGTGCCGAATGCAATCGGTGCACAGGCTGCGTCGCGTAAGGACACGCCGTCAGGCACCCGAATGACGAGCCGCGCCGGCAAATTGATCAGATCGCGCGCGAAGCCGTCGATGTGAAAGCCCATGATGCCGGCGACGTTCTCGCAAAGATTGTCACGTCCCTCGCGGCAGGCGGCGCAGCGGCCGCACGTCATGGCGCCGTACATCACCACCATGTCGCCGGCCTTGAAATCCATGCTGCCTGTGCCAACGGCTGCAATTTCGCCCGAGGCCTCGGCGCCTACGACCAAAGGGAGCTGGCGTTTGGCGAACGCCATTCCCCGGAAGCCCCACAGATCAAGATGATTAAGCGCCACGGCCTTAATGCGGATTTGCACCTCGCCATCGCCTGGCGGCGGTGGTGACGGGACATCGGCGAGTTCAAGTTTCCGATCAGCAATCAGCTTGAGCGCACGCATGGCGGTCCGGCATGTCCGGCGCTAGGCCGGCTCAAGCCCCATCACCAGCGAAACGTTCTGTCCGCCAAAGCCGAACGAGTTCGATATTGCATGGCGCAGGCTGGCATCGCGTGCCGTGTTGGGCACGACGTCGAGCGGAATTGCCGGATCGGGCACTGCGTAATTGATGGTGGGCGGAATACGCTGGGTTTGCAAAGTGAGAAGTGTAAATACCGCCTCCACCGCGCCGGCGGCCGAAAGCGTGTGTCCGATCATCGATTTGTTGGAGGAAATCGGCAGGCTCTTTATCCGTTCGCCGAATACTGAAGCGCAGCCGAGATATTCCATCTTGTCGTTTTCCGGCGTGCTTGTTCCGTGGGCATTGACGTAATCAATATCGTTCGGAGTGAGGCCGGCATCGGCGATGGCATTGGCAATGCAGCCGATAATGGGCTTCCCATCCGGGCTGGAGCGGGTGCGATGGAATGCATCAGTCATCTCACCGCAACCCTCTACAACACCCAGAATCTTCGCGCCGCGCGCCTTTGCAGCCTCGTAACTTTCGAGGACCAGCGCACCGGCGCCCTCGGCCATGACGAAGCCGTCACGGTTCTTCGAAAACGGTTTGGCCGCCGTGTGGGGAACGTCGTTGCTGGTCGACAGGGCTGAAAGAAGGGAGAAACGGATCACGGCCTCGGGATTGATGGAGCCGTCTGTGCCGATGCACAGCGCGGCATCCGTTTCGCCGCGACGGATAGCTTCGACACCGAGTTGAATCGCCGTTGCACCTGATGCGCAGGCTGTCGAAAGGGAAATTGGTGAACCCTGCGTGCCGAATTTCTCGGCCAGGTTATCGGCCACCGATCCGAGCAGGAAGCGGCGATGATAGTCGGGGAATTTCGCGCTTACCCGCAGCATATCGGCGTAGGTAACGCTTTCATTGGCGCCGGACTTTGCACCGATCTCAAGCCGCTGCGGCCATTCCATCTCGATCGGCGGAACGGCGAGAAAAAGCGGCCCAGGAAAGCTTCCGGCCGCGCCAAGCCCGGACTGCGAGACTGCCTCTTCGGCGGCAAGGTTGGCGAAGGACTCGGTCAGGGCGGCAGCGCTGTCTTGCAGCGGCAGGTAGTCGATAGTCCCGGCGATTCTGGTTTTCAGGCCGTCGGTGGGAAAGCGGGTAATCGTCTTGATGCCGGATTCGCCGCCCGTCAGTCTGGCCCAGTTATCGACCTTGCCTGCCCCGAGCGAAGTCACCACGCCAAGCCCGGTCACGACCACAACAGGCCGCCCCATCTTGTCCTTACCCGCTGCCATCGCTTCTCTCCTCAACCGGTCCGTTCAACGAGTGCGAGACCTTCGCCGCGCCAATGACCAACGCCGGTCACGACCACTTGCCTCAACTCTCCGGTCATCGGCCGCTCCAGACCGGTCGCGTCACAAGGCGGGAACAGACTACCACGGTCGAGCGCGATCGTGGCGAGCGCGATATTCATGGCGAATTGCGGCTCCAACCCATGGCCCAGATATGATCCCGTGGCGCGAACGGCAAGATCGCGATGCGCTTCGAGGAAAGCACGCTCTTCCGCCGTCGCTGGGTTCGCGCCCGTCGCGCCGGACAGAATGGCTGCATGACTCGCATCGACCTTGCTCTTCAGGCTGTCCCAAAGTCGCGCCAAGGCCTGCGTTATTGTTCCCGGCTTCCGGCTGGCGCGGTCGGAGACGACGGAGGTCAGGCGCCCCAGAGCATTAACGCCCCTTTTTTCGGCGTGCTCGCGCGCTTCAATGACCAGGAATGCGCCGAGCGAGGCCAGCGCAAAACCGCCATTATGGCTCCCGCGTTGCCAAACCGGAGCATATTCGTCCTTCAGCGCCAAATCGGCGAATTCATACAGCATCAGCAAGTCCGGGCGTTCGCCGTTGTATGATCCGCCAACCAGCGCAATGTCGCTTTGTCCGGCACCGATGCGCGCGTGTGCAATCCGTACCGCGTCGATACCGGCGGACTCTTCACCCATGAATGTGCGCGAAGAAGCGGTCACACCATGAACGATCGATATGTTTCCGGCGAGAAGGTTGGATAGCTGCGCCAGGAACAAAGTCGGCCGCAGGTCGCTCATCAGCCGCTCATTGAGAAATGCCGCGGGATTCGCTGCGTGCCTGATCCCCGTGAGGATGTTTGAGTCGACGGTCAGGTCACGCTCGCCGCCTCCGGCAGCAACGATCATGTCCATGCGCGAGAGAATATCGGTGTTGCCTTTTACGCCCGCGGAGTCGAGGGCAAGGCCGGCCGCGTAGGTGCCGATGCGCTGCCAGTTCTCCATCTGACGCTGATCACCTTTCTTGGGGATCTGCGCGTCAAAATTAATCGGCGCAAGCGGATGAACGACAAAAGGCGCGAATGTCGTGGCGTCGGCGGAAGGCCTGGCCTCCGTGAGCTTCTGCCAGTGGGCATCGGCTCCTTCACCGAGACATGAGAGAATTCCGATCCCGGTGATCCAGACTTCTCGGGGACCGCTAGCCATTGGCCGGCACCTCGGCCGGGAATCCGACCAGAGCGGCCGTCTCTCGCATTTTGCGCCGCATTTCGCCGTTCGGGAAATCCAGAACGCGAAGGGTAAGCACGGCGTCGCAGATCGGCTTCCCGGCGAGCGCTATGCTGGCTTTGGTTATGGCGTATCCCGAGCCCTCGTGGACAAGCGTCGCTTTGACCGAGAGCTTCTGGCCTGGAGTGACAAACATCCGGAACTTGGCGTCCTTCACGGCAGCAAGAAACGCCATGCGTTCGAACCGGTTCACGGCAACCACCAGCCAACCCGACGTCTGGGCCATGGTTTCGATCAGCAGCACGCCGGGCATCAGGGGAAAGCCAGGGAAGTGGCCTTCGAAGACTGTGCTTGTGGCAGGAACTGTCGCCTCGGTGCTGATCTTGCGGTCGGCGACATTGATGTCGACGATCCGGTCGATCAGCTGAAAGTACTCAAGACGCATGTGAGCAGCGCTTCAGGCTCCCTTTGCAGCGACGAGTTCATCGATGCGGGCGCTCAGGTTCTTGAGCACAAAATATTGGTCGGTTGTTGCCTTGCCGTCGTTGACTTCCTGGGTCCATTGCTCAAGCGGAAGCTTGATTCCGAAAGCCTTGTCGATGGCGAACGCAATATCCAGAAAATCGAGGCTATCGATGCCAAGATCATTGATCGCATGACTTTCCGGCTTGATGGAGTCGCGCGGAATATCGCAGGTTTCGGCGATGATATTGGCTATGGTGTCGAACGTCGAAGACATCGGTAACTCTCTGGTTGATCTGGAGTTCTGGCCAGCGGGCGGCCAATGCGCCCGAGCCCCGCGCCATAGCCCCCAAAGCGCACTTCAACGGCAAGTGATCGGCTGCCCGTATAGCGAAGCGGGGCGGGGAGTTCAATGGCGGCGGCCATTTAGCGCCGTTTCAGGCTTGCATTGACCCCATGGAACTGGAGGCTGCCGCCTACCAGCGATCCTTTGTCACCTCGACCGGGGTGCAACCGCGACGCCCGGAAAGGACACAATCCTGGTTCTTGCGCATCGCGGCCATAGTGTCCGCAAGCCAAAGACCGGCTGCGATCAGTCCGATCACAAAAACGAATGCGACAACATTCACGACCATGCGGTGGCGGTAGTCGTCCGGATTTTCGCCCCGCTCATATTTTGCCAAGTCATCTTTTGCCAAGTCGTCTTTAGTCAAGTCATCAACGACCGGCTGGGAGGGCGCGCGCGAGCCCACGATCGGCTGTTTGCGACGAAAGCCGATGACCCGCGATCCGTCATCGGAATGAGATGGTTCTCGGTCCGGCATGCCTGCAGACTATCATAGCGTCGCACGTCATTCGACCGGACTGCGCACCATTGAAGCCCTGCAAAATTCCGATATAGGTCATGCTGAGAATTTAGTGGCCCGGAGATCAAGATGAATAAAATTGGCTTTTTTGTTGCCGCTTTGGTTTGTGCAACCTGTATGGCTGGAACCGCGCACGCCGGCGAAGTCATGGTTGGCGGTCTCAAACTGACGGCCGCTTGGGCGCGCGCGACGCCAAAAGGCGCTACGGTGGGCGGCGGCTATGTTACGATCACCAATACCGGGAATACCGCGGACCGGCTGGTCGGCGGCACGTCGGATGTTTCAAAAAGATTCGAGATTCATGAAATGAGCATGAATAACGGCGTGATGAAGATGCGTGAGGTTACATCAGGCGTTGAAATCGGACCCGGGCGGACAATTCGATTCGAACCGTCCGGATACCATATTATGTTCGTCGGGTTGAAACAGCCGCTCAAGGAAGGTGACCACATCAAGGCGACGCTGCAATTCGAAAAGGCCGGCAACGCTTCAGTGGATTTCGTTGTGGAGAGCATCGGTGCGCGGAGCGGCGGATCGGCGTCGCAAGGCGGCAGGCCGATGCAGCATGGTCACTGACCGCAGCCGGCAATAGGAAACATTTTTTCGCGTCCCGCGTTCCCCCAGGCTCCCGGGGAGACAGAGGACCCGTCCATGAAATCCGTCGTTTTAGGTGCCGCCGTGGCGGCGATGTTCACGGCTACTAACCCTGCGACAGCGCAGACCGCTGTTCGCGATCGTGAGGACGTCATCATCCGCGATCATGAGCATGGTTGGAATGGCCGCCGGAGCTGGTATCGCGACCGTGCCGAGTGCCGCACCATGCGCGTCCGGACGCACTTGCCGAATGGCAAAGTGGTTCTCAAGACACGACGCAGCTGTTGACCCTGCCGCTATTCAGGAAACGCCAGCTTTTCGTTATCCGGGGGCAGCATCTGAAATACATTCAGCGTCATGGAGATGAGCGCGTAATAGCCCAGTATGCCGACAAGCTCGACGGTTGCCTTGTCGCCGAGCAGTGATTGCACGCGCTTATAGGTTCGTTCACCCACGCGCCTGGTCTTGTAAATTTCCTGGACGAAATCGTAGATCGCTCGTTCGTCTTTCGGGGCAGATTTCGGTGCACGACCGCGCCGCAAATCGTCAATTGTCTTTGGCTTGACGCCGCCTTTGGCCGCCATGGGTGCGTGCGCAAACCACTCATATTGCGCGCGCCATAGCCGCGCAGTGCAAAGGATTGCGAATTCGGACAGACGTGGCGAGAGCGCCGTTCCATAGCGGCAATACGCACCGAGTTTTTGCGCAAGTTCGCCCAGTTCAGGCGCATGCATCCAGGCGGCAAATGGTCCGCGCGGGGTTATGGAGGCGCCGCGCGGGCCTGCCCGCAGGCTTGTGAGCAAGGCGCGCTGCGCCTCGCTCATATGCTGCTCGTTCACGAGTGCGAGGCGTGGTGCCGGGCGCTTGGCGGGCATGAGTCGCGTCCTTGGAGGGAATACAGCGGGGAGGGTCGGATCAGTTGCCATTATAGCGAAAAATCAAGCGCGCAAATCCGGCGGGCGGTTGCCTGGGCCGGCTCAAGCCTTCGAGCAGCGTGATCAGGGCTTTGTGGTTGCCGCCGTGAACGTCGCACCCGGTTCCACCACTGCCGTTACGCGCAGCAGTCCGCGGCCGGTCATATTCAGTGCTTTCGCGGCAGCCAGCGAGAGGTCGAGCATACGTCCTCTCGTGAAGGGACCACGATCGTTCACCACCACAACGACGCTGCGCCTCGATCTTGGGTCGGTCACGCGAAGACGAGTGCCGAATGGGAGGCTACGGTGCGCGGCGGTGAATTTGTTCGGATCATATCTGTCACCACAGGCGGTGCGGCCGGAGTAGTCGGTACTGTAGTATGCGGCTATGCCGGTGAACTGATGCGGCGACTGAGCGACCGCAATGTCGGAGATGGCCCAGGTTAGAATTGCCGTCCAGGCTGTCAGGCCATCGCGAAACTGCATAGTCCTCATCCGTCTGCCCAAAAACTAAAGCAACCGGGGTGGCGGCGCTCTGTCAAGATGACGGGCCGCTTGCTTTCCTGAACAGCCGGAGGCCGTTCGAAGTTCCATCAGAAAGATTCAAAAGTCATGAAGAGCGGCGACCGCCAGCGGGGAGTTTAGACCCATGCCGGCCGTCGCTTTCGGGTGAGCGAGCCCTTCGACCCTCAATGTGCTGACGGGTCATCTCCGCACGGGCGCGGCAGTCGTCGTGAAGTCGCTCGAGTTCTTCATCGGACAGGTCCTCGATGGCGGCAAATTTGTTTTCTGCCCCCTTCATTGCCAGCACGAGCTCGGACAACTTGAGTTGAATCGCAAGCGTGTCGCGGTTTTGCGTATTCTGAATCAAGAACACCATCAGGAATGTCACAATGGTTGTTCCCGTATTGATCACCAGCTGCCAGCTATCGCTGTAGTGGAAAATCGGACCGGTCAGCAGCCAGACGATCACCAGAAGGACAGCAAGCAGAAATGCCAGCGGATGTCCGGTCCAGACCGATATGGAATGCGCAAACCGGGAAAATTGTTGCGTCAGCGCCGAGGACGCGGCGCGGCCCTGTCGATTACTGCTGGTTCTTGCCATGGCTCGTTCTCTCAATCGCTATTTTGGTTTTGGCAACGATTGCCTGAGGCGCCCAATTCCGGCCCATGGGTCCTTACGCTGGCGTGAGAGCCGCTGCATCAGGTTCAGGACGGTATATTGGTTGGCGGCCTTGAGGTTGCCCAGCTCCGACCATTCAATCGGGACCGACACGGGTGCGCCGGGGCGTGCACGAGTTGAATAGGGTGCGACCGCCGTTGCCTCGCGGCTGTTGCGCAGATAGTCGATGAATATGCGTTTTGAGCGGCCGCTTTTAGTTGCGGTCGCAACGTAGCGCTCCGGCCGGTCAGCTGCCATCGAGGCTGCAATTTTCTGGGCGAAAGTCTTCGCCTCGTCCCACGGTGTCGGCTTGATTGGCAAGACGACGTGTAGACCCTTGCCCCCCGATGTCTTCAGGAAGCTCTTGAACTTCAATTTCGACAGGCGGGCGCGAACATCGCGTGCGGCTTCCACCACATCGTCCCAGTCTGTCCCGGGACCGGGATCCAGGTCGAACACCAGGCGGTCAGCACGCTCGCGGTCATCAATGGTCGTACCTCTTGTGTGAATTTCAAGGACGCCTCCCTGCACAAGAGCAACAACACCACCGAGATCGTCTACTGCGATGATCTCGTCTCCCTTTTCCGGAACGAGACGGAGGTGTTCAACGGGAATTCCGGTACGCGCATGTTTCTGAAAGAAGCATTGCCCTTCGACGCCCTCGGGACACCGCAACAACGCGATTGGCCGTCCGGCAACATGCGAACGCATCCACTTCCAGACCTCGACGTAATATTTGGCAAGATCGCGCTTGGTAACGCCTGCGTCATTCCAATAAACACGGTCGGGATGAGTGAGATGGACGCCGGCGACGGTATCGTTCCCGGCCGATACGCTGCGTTTTATTGCCGGCGCACGGCTCGCGGCGGCAATCGCCCGTTCACGCACGACTTCTTTGGCTGATTTGTCGTCGCGCACACCCTGGAATGATGCCTGACGCACCCGATCGCCGTGCGTCCAGCCACGGAAATCGACCTCGACCACCGTCGACGGCTTGACCCAGATTGGCGTACGTACGCCGCGCTCTTCGGCCGGAACGGCTTCGAACGGTACTTCATCGGATTTCAATGCGATCAGTTTGCGGAAAAGCTTGCGTGCTACGTCGTGAGTAAAGCCGGTACCCGTCCGGCCGGCATAACGCAGCTTTCCCTCGTCGTAGAAACCGAGCACCAGGGCGCCGACCGCCCGAGGGTCTGCGGTCGAAGGCATCATTCCGGCAACAACCAGCTCCTGCCGCGCCGAGCACTTTGTTTTGATCCAATCGTTCCCGCGACCGGAGCGATAGGGCGCGTCTGCAGCCTTTGAAATAATGCCCTCCAGGCCCAGTTTGCAGGCGTGCCGGAGGAGCGTGCCGCCCCGTTCCGTCAAGGATTGGCTGAACCGCAAGGGATCCGGCTGACGATCGATAAGCCTGGCCAGCACCTTTTTTCGTCGGGTAAGCGGCAAGGCAGCCAGGTTGGTGCCGTCGAGATGCAAAAGATCGAACGCATAGAAATACATGCGGTCATAGCGGTTATTTTTGAGATCTTGCTGCAGCAGAGAAAAACTTGAAATCCCATCATCTTGTTCAACGACGAGCTCGCCATCAATGAGCGCAGTTTTGGCCGGCAGTTTTGCGATCGCTTTTGCAATAGTTGGAAATTTTTTGGTCCAATCGAGACCCTTGCGCGTCAGTAAAGTCACCTTGCCGCGATCAAGACGCGCTTGCATTCTGTAGCCGTCGAATTTGAGCTCATGCACCCAATTCCCTTGATCGGGGCCGCTGTCCGATAGAGATGCAAGGCATGGAGGAACGAAGGCGGGCAGCGAGCTACGGCCTCCGCCGATATCCGGGTCGTCCTTTTTACCTTTTGCGCTCGATTCATTTTTTTTCACCGCGGCAGCCTTGCTGTGTGTTTTTGGGAGCGTTGGGCCGGCTTTCGCGCGATTGCTGTGCCAAACCTTCCGTGACCCTTTTGCGATCTGCTCCATCGATCGGCCGCTTGCCACTGACAGGGGTTCTTCTTCGAGAATATCTTTGTCTCTGGGGAATCGGCCGGCATCGTCGTCCTGTTTGATGAGCAGCCAGTTGTCGCGCGTCTCGCCGGCCCTGCGGCGCATGCGTACGAGATGCCAGCCACCGTGGAGCTTCTTTCCCTCGAGTGTGAATGCCAGGTGGCCCTTGGCTAAACCCTTGCGGGGGTCGCTTTCAGGCAGCCAATGGCCCCGATCCCAGATCATTACCGTGCCGCCGCCATACTCGCCCTTCGGAATGGTCCCTTCGAACGTATTGTAGGCAATCGGGTGATCTTCCACCTCGACAGACAGGCGCTTCTCTCCCGGGACAAGGCTCGGTCCGCGCGTCACCGCCCAGCTCTTCATCACGCCGTCCAATTCAAGGCGCAGATCATAGTGCAGGCGGGTTGCGGCATGTTTTTGAATGACAAAAGCATTGCCGCGTTTGCGCGCGACCTTGCCTTTGGGCTCGGCGGTGGTGCCGAAATCACGTTTGGCCCGATAAGTCTTAAGGCCTGATTTTGCGGGGCGTCGCATGACTGTTGTTGCCAAAAACTTGCACTAAACCGCGATCGAAATGCGAATTCCAATATCGGACATATAGAATGAACTGGCTCGTTGTCGAAGCAGTTCCTGCTTCGAAGCCGTGCGGGGAAAAACGCCGGAATTCGCGATACTTCAGACCCCATAGGCTCCAGAAGGAACCATTGCACCTTAATTGACGTTGCCCGGGCAAGCGGCTGCGGTGCCGCAACCGACAGCAGAGGTGGACACAATGCTAGGCTGGGCCGTCACATTTCTCATCATCGCGCTCGTCGCTGCGTTGCTTGGCTTCGGCGTTATTGCCGGCGTTGCCATTGAAGCGGCGAAGATCGTGTTCTTCGTGGCGATCGTGCTGTTCGTGATTTCGCTGATCGCGGGCCTCGTTCGCGGTCGCTCGCCAACGGTACCGTAAAATCAGGTACCGCTGACTTTCCGTTGAAAAGCTCCGTGCGACGCCGTCGCACGGAGCTTTTTCCGGTCAGGCCTCGGCGCCCGCCGGCATATTTATTCACCGCTTGCCAGGACCGCTCGCGTCGTTTCATCAGGGCCGAAATCTTCGGCGCTGTTGACATGCAGCAGCTCCGCCAGGCGCGTACGCGCGCGATTGACGCGAGATTTGATTGTGCCCACTGCGCAACCGCAGATGCCTGCGGCTTCCTCGTAGGAAAATCCCGACGCGCCCACGAGGATCAAGGCTTCACGCTGATCGGCCGGCAATTGCGCCAAAGCCTCGCGAAATTCCCGGAATTCAACGTGCCCGTACTGATCGGGCTGCGACTTAAGAGACTCTGCGTGATGTCCATCGCTGTCCTCGACCTCGCGCCGGCGCTTGCGATATTCGGAGCGAAAATGATTGCGCAGAATAGTGAAGAGCCACGCCGACATGTTCGTGCCCGGCTGGAACGAGTCGATATTCGCCAGCGCGCGCAGCAAAGTTTCTTGTACCAGGTCATCCGCACGATCCACGTTTCCGCACAGGGAAATCGCGAATGCGCGGAGACTGGGTACCGCACTGAGAACGGCTTTGCGGACCGATTCGTCCATGGCCATCAGCGCTCGTCCTTCTTCTCATTGCCGTTGAGACGATTGATGAGTTCGCTAAACCGGTCAGGAACCCCCTGGTTGACGACTTCGTCATACATCGCACGCAGTTGCTGCCCGAGCCGGGCCTGCACATCCCGACCAAGCTTTGCCGGCTTCGAATTGGATTTTTTGTTGCGAGTGGCCGCGGCTTCCATTGGATTTTGCTGTCCCACGGGCTTGCGTTCGTTCATTGCTCAACCCCAAACTTCCAGCCCCACCTTGGTGCCGGTTGCCCCCTTGGTTTGTGTCAAAACCCCTGACCGCGCAGATGGTTCCCCCGCAACGGAACTTTTTTGAGACAATGGCGTTGGAAGGCTACGGGCCGGCCTGGACAACGGGGGCGTTTCTCTGGTCGCCTCAGGCGCCGACAGCATTCGGAGGGATTCTTGTCGACATCTCAAGCAGTTGCTCAGCACTTGCCGTACTTGCGGCGCTATGCGCGCGCGCTCTCAGGTAGCCAGGCTTCCGGCGATGCGTACGTAGCGGCCACGCTGGAGGCTCTGGTCCAGGACCCTAAGGTGCTCGAATCCGGGCTTTCCACAAGAATTGCCCTCTACCGGCTTTTCACAAAAATATGGAATTCGGTTGGGCTCAATGGAAAGGCAACCGCCGCCAGCCCCAGTCAGCCAGTCGAGCGCCATTTGGCGCAAATTCCGGCGAAGCCGCGTCAAGCCTTCCTGTTGGTCGCACTCGAGGGACTTTCGGAAGACGATGCTGCGAAGGTGCTCGATATCGACGCGCCCACCCTGCGGGAGCTCGTCGAAGAGTCAGGCCGCGAGCTCGCCGCCGAGATCGCCACCGATGTGTTGATTATCGAAGATGAAACATTTATCGCTCTTGACCTCGAAGGGCTGGTGGAAAGTCTGGGACACCGCGTGCTCGGCGTTGCCCGAACGCATGCGGAAGCCGTGGCGCTCGTGAAAGCAAAGCGGCCGGGAATAATCCTTGCCGACATTCAGCTCGCTGACGGCAGCTCGGGCCTCGATGCGGTTAACGAGATGCTGCGGTCTTTCGAGGTGCCGGTCATTTTTATTACCGCATATCCGGAGCGTTTCCTGACTGGCGAGCGGCCGGAACCGGCGTTCCTCATTGCCAAGCCGTTTCAACCATCCACGGTGTCGGCGGTACTGAGTCAGGCGCTGTTCTTTGAGCGCAACGCCCGGCGGCGCGAGCGGCGCGCGAGCTAGGATGTACGGTGCGCCTTGCGCGCCAAGGTGTATCCCAGCATCACCGCTTCGACGAGCATGATCAGTTGCATTTCGCGCTGGCCCGCGAGTGCTGTCGGCGCGGCAGCACGTGCCGGACGGTTGCGCATTGCCCAGATCGTCATAGTGCCGGCGAGGCCGAGGAAAGTGTACACGGCGCCTACGAAAAGATGCGCCTCGACGCTTCCATAGTGTGCCTGGATCGCCAGAGATCCGGCTACGGTAAACTGGTAGATGGCAACGAGCGCGCACAGCGTGATGGCAGCCATAAGCGCAGCACGGCGCACGATCCGGCCAATCAGGCGGTCGTATGCCAAACCGGCGATGTGATCGATCCGCATGACCCTAGCGGCGGTTCGCCAGACCGGCCAGAAAGCCAATTCCAG